>CAZOMS010000023.1:0-10412 GCA_964580805.1 uncultured Syntrophomonas sp.
GGATGAGGTTCAGGGTCAACTATTTCCTCTATGCCCTGGTTTTCCTGGCCTTTGATGTTGAGACTATATTCCTCTATCCCTGGGCAGTCAAATTCCAGAGCCTGGGTATGTTCGCATTTGCAGAGATGATCGTGTTCATTGCCATCCTGGCCCTGGGCTTGTGGTATGCGTGGAAAGAGGGTGCCCTGCAGTGGTATTGAAAAAACCAGTCCCGCCGGCCAGTCCTGATGAGGACGTCGAACAGCTGGCCCGGCACAATATTATCGTCACCACCCTGGAAAAACTATGGAATTGGGGACGGGCCCGTTCCTTCTGGCCGCTGAATTATGGCTGCAACTGCTGCCCTATCGAACTGCTGGCAGCCAGCGGCGCCCGTTTCGACATTTCCCGGTATGGCTACGAGGTATTCCGGGCTTCGCCGCGCCAAGCCGACCTGCTTCTGGTGGCTGGTCCCATATCTTTAAAAATGGCTCCAGTGGTCCAGCGGGTATATGAACAGATGCCCTCCCCCAAATGGGTTCTGGCCATGGGCAATTGTGCCACCAGCGGCGGCCCTTTTCGTGACGGCTACAGCATCTACCCTGGGGCGGACGCTCTCTTTAAAGTGGACGTCTATGTACCCGGATGCCCGCCGCGGCCCGAAGCCCTCTTCCATGGCCTGCTGGAACTGAAGCAGAAGGTTGAACAGGGCAATTACTAAACCGGGGAGGATATACTTTGAATCCTAATAGTAATGAAGCGGCTATCAACCAGATATTAAGCTCCATGGAGCACCGGGTCCAACCTTATGAGGATCCCTTTTTCCGGGGGCTGAGGGTGGAACCGGCGGACTTGCTCCAGCTGATGCTTCTTCTCCGGGATCAGGCCGGGATGAATTACCTGGCTGATATAACCGCCACGGATAGGAAAGAGGAGTTTGAGGTAACCTACCACCTCTACGCTATACCCGATAACCAAACGAAAATAGTGATCAAAACCAGGGTTCCCCGCGATGCGGCTGAACTGCCTTCCGTTTTCACTGTTTACCCCACCTCCGACTGGCAGGAACGGGAGATATTCGATCTTATGGGGATTCGGTTTTCCGGCCACCCCAACCTGGTGCGGGTACTGCTGCCCGACGAATTCGAAGGACATCCACTGCGCAAGGATTTCCGCAAGGAAGGGTGAGCGGATTGTTAAGAACAGAGCCATATATAATCAACATCGGCCCCCAACACCCCAGTACCCATGGGGGCATGCATGTAGAGGCGGTCATGGACGGGGAAGAAATAGTGGATGTAATCGTCCATCTCGGCTACGTGCACCGTTCGGTGGAAAAGATTGCCGAAAGCCGGACCTACACCCAGTTTATCCCCTACGCTGCCCGTCTGGACTATATGGCCACCAACCTGCCGGCCTGGGGTTATGCGGCCGCAGCGGAAAAATTGCTGGGCCTGACAGTCCCGGAAAGAGCCCAGTATATCAGAGTAATCATGGGCGAATTGTCCCGCATCGCCTCCCATATGATGTTCGTGGGCAGCTTGGCTATCGACTTGGCCGCCACCACCGGGCTACTCTATTGTCTGCGGGATCGCGAGCGAATCATGGACATGTTCGAGATGACCAGCGGTCAAAGACTGCTGGCTTCCTACATGCGCATCGGGGGCGTTAGTCACGACCTCCCGGAGGAGTTTTTCCCGGCCATCAATAGCTTCCTGGCCGATGTGCCCCGCATGCTGGAGGAATACAACGGTCTCATCATCGGCAACGAGATTCTGCAGGCACGCTGCAACGGAATCGGGATACTGCCCGCAGAAACCGCCATCGCCTACGGGGTTACCGGTCCCAACTTGCGCGCCAGCGGGGTTGATTATGATCTGCGCCGGGATGATCCTTACGGTTTCTACGACCGCTTCGATTTCAAGGTGGCGGTGGCCCAAAAAGGCGATTGCATGGCCCGTTTAATGGTCCGCTTGGAGGAAATCGAACAGAGCGCCAGGATAATCAGCCAGGCATTGGAGCAGATGCCCGAAGGGGATATAATCGGCAAGGTTCCCAAGGTCCTGAAGGCAGAAAAAGACCGGGAGGTTTACCATCGGATTGAGTCCGCCAAAGGAGAGCTGGGCTATTACCTGCTCGCCGACGGAACCGACAAGCCAGCCCGTCTGCATGTCCGCGCCCCCTCGTTCGTCAACCTGATGGTACTGCCAATCATCTCCCGGGGCGGCAAGCTCCAGGACATTATAACCAACATTGCTACTCTCGACCCTGTTCTGGGCGAATCGGACCGCTAGGCAGCAAAGGGGGTTCAAATAAATGGAGAATCTTATCATCAACCTGGCCCGTACTTTGTCCGGTTGGCTGCAGCAAATCGGTCTAAGCCCCTTTTGGGCCGATCTGGTCCTGCTCATTATGCAATGGCTGGCCATCATATTGATAATCACCCTGAACGTCTTGATCCTGATCTGGCTAGAGCGCAAGGTATCCGGCTTCATGCAGGAGCGGCTGGGCCCCAACCGCCTGGGACCGTTTGGCTGCTTTCAGACTATCGCCGACACCCTGAAACTCCTGACCAAAGAGGATATAATCCCATCCCAGACCGATAAACTGATTTTCAAGACCGCCCCCATGTTTTTCATCATCATTTCGGTGCTGCTCTATGCCGTCATCCCCATGGGCAAAGATATGGCGGTAGTAGATTTAAACGTGGGGCTGTTTTATTTTATTTCGATCGGTTCCCTGACCACCATCGCCATATTGATGGCCGGCTGGGCATCCAACAACAAATGGTCCCTATTGGGGGCCATGCGTTCGGTGGCCCAGATGATCAGTTACGAGATCCCCCTGGCCTTTTCCCTCTTAGGCGTGGTGATGATCACCGGTTCTCTCAATCTCTCCGCCATTGTCGCCGCCCAGAGCAACATCTGGTTCATTGTCCTGCAGCCCGTGGCCTTCGTCACCTACTTTATTGCCGCTACCGCGGAATTAAACCGGGGACCTTTCGATATGCCGGAAGCCGAGCAGGAACTGACCGCGGGCGCCTATACTGAATATACGGGCATGCGCTGGGCCTTGTTTTTCTTGGCTGAATACACCAATCTGGTCGCGGTCTCGGCGCTGGCCGCTACCCTGTTTTTCGGGGGCTGGCAAGGCCCCTTCCTGCCCTCCTGGATTTGGATAATCGTCAAGACCTACCTGATCATGCTGGTATTCATGTGGCTGAAATGGACCTTCCCCCGCATCCGCATGGATCACTTGATGTCGTTTAGCTGGAAGGTGCTTATCCCGGTCAGCCTGATCAACATTGTGGTCACCGGGGTCGGCATTGAGATCTTTAAAGGAATGGGGTGGTGATACCGTGTTTGGCAAAGGATTGTTAAAAGGCCTGGGCATCACCGCCAAACATACCTTCAAACGGGAGATTACTCAGCAATACCCGGAGGAACGGCCATTTCTGCAGGACCGCTACCGGGGTTCGCTGGCCTACGATTATCCCAAGTGTATCGCCTGCGGGCTGTGTGTCAAGGCTTGCCCCAACAAGGTGCTTACCCTGGAGACTTATAAGGATGAAAGCAGCCGCAAGAAAAAGGTGGCATCTTATGTAATCGACCTGCAATATTGCCTTTTCTGTAATTTATGTGTGGAGATATGCCCCACCGATACCCTCTATTTCACCCATGAATTTGAACTGACCACCGACAACCGGGAGGGCATAAAGAAGGTCTATCACCGCCCGTCGGAACTGGAGCTGGTCCCAGCCCAAAGAGAAGCAGCGGGGCCGCAGGATACAATGCCGGCTCCCCCGGAAGCAGCCGAGCCGCAGGAAGCGCAACCGGCTCCCCCGGCCGATCAAGCCGACGATAAGCGTTTGCGGCAAGTAGAAGCGATGAAAACCGCTCTGATCAAAAACCCCGTTAAAACCCTGGGTAAGATCCTGCCAGCCGAAGAAGATATGGTAATCATGGCGGACCTGATGAAAGCGGACGAAAATATCCTGGCCAAGCTGGCTCAACTTCTGGTCGAGGACCGCGACAAGGCTGCCAAGGTAGCCGCCGCCTGGGTCAAGAAAGGCCGGGCGGCCAGCCCGCCGCCCGGTGAGTGGTCCCCAGCCGCCGGTGTTGATACCGGGACAGCTGCTGAGCACCCCTCACCCGATGATGTTCCGCTTTCCCCGGCTGCAGTCCCAGGGGAGGAAGACCGCGGAGTCGGCCCTCCGGCTGCCGCCGACCTGAGTGAGGCCGAGGCCAAACTCATGAAGCAAGTGGAGGCTATGAAAACTGCCCTGACCAAAAATCCGGCCAAGGTATTGGGTAAGATCCTGCCGGCCGAAAAAGATGCGGCTATAATGGCCGTCCTGCTCAGTCAGGATGAAAAGATCCTTAACAAGCTGGCCCAGCTGCTGGTTGAGGACCGCGACAAGGCCGCCAAGGTGGCCGCCGCCTGGGTGGCCCGGGAGAAGAAAAACCGTCCTGGGGAAGGAGGAGAAACGCCATGAATATGAGTGACCTGGTTTTCCTGATCATCTCCTCATTCACCATAGCTTCGGCCCTGGTGGTGGTCTTGAGTCGTAACATAATCCACAGCGCCCTGGCCCTTATCCTCACCTTTCTGGGGGTGGCCATGGCCTTTTTTGACCTCGACGCCGGTTTCCTGGGGCTAGTCCAGATCCTGGTCTATGCCGGGGCAGTCTCGGTCTTGATCATATTCGCTATCATGCTGGTCATGAAACCCGATCCTAACTCCACTAACCCGCCTACACCCAGCCGTGATACTCATTTCGTGGGCGGACTGCTGGCCTGGTTGGCGGTAATGGGCCTAGGGGTGGCAATAGGCTTGAGCCGATGGCCCTCCCTCCCCGACGCGCCGGACGGCTACGATGCGGTGGCCGACGTGGCCACCCTGCTGCTGGGCAATTATGTGGTAGCCTTTGAGGCCGCCGCTGTCCTGCTACTGCTGGCGGTAGTAGGCGCTATAATCCTGGCGAGAGGAGCTGAAAAGTCATGATCGGACTGAACCATTACCTGCTCCTGGGCACTGCCCTGTTCGGGATCGGTCTTTACGGAGTTTTTGCCAAACGCAACGCTATCGCAATACTAATGTCGATTGAACTGATGCTCAATGCGGTCAATATTAATTTCGTCGCCATCAACCGTTTTTTGCAGCCGGCTGCCGCTATCGGCCAGCTCTTTGCCATCTTCGTTATAGTTGTGGCGGCTGCCGAGGTAGCAGTAGGCCTGGCCCTGATTATATCCATCTACCGGCAGCGCCAATCGGTGGATTTGAACGATTTCAACCTGATGAAATGGTAAGGAAGGGGGAATTACAATGGGAGACGTTATGTCAAATGCGTGGTTGATCCCGGTTCTGCCCTTTCTGGCCTTCGGGTTGATCGGCTTGCTCCTGCACCGCTGGCCCAAATTGGCGGCCGCCGTCTCTATCACCGCTATCGGAGCATCATTCTTACTATCCCTGCTGGTAGCCAGTAAGGTCTTCAGCGGGGATCCCAGCCGGATCTACGAGATGTCAGCGCGCTGGCTGGAGATGCCCGGACTCAAGGTGGACATGGGCATCCTAATCGATCCCCTCACCGCAGTCATGCTGTTGGTGGTAACCACGGTCGCCCTGCTGGTTCAGATTTATTCACTCGGTTACATGGAAGGTGACCCCGGTCTGGCCAGTTATTTTGCCTACCAGAGTATTTTCGCCGGTTCCATGCTGGGGCTGGTGGTAGCCAACAATTTCGGACAGATCTTCGTGTTCTGGGAATTGGTGGGCATGTGCTCTTATCTCCTGATCGGGTTCTGGTTCGGCAAGCCGTCCGCCCGGGACGCCGCCATCAAAGCCTTTGTCACCAACCGTATCGGTGATTTCGGCTTTCTGCTGGGCATACTTTTCCTGGCCATCATCTTTGGCACTTTGAATTTCGGCGATCTGGCCGCCCGCATCCCTGAGTACCATAACCTGGCGGTGCTGCTGCCCATTGCCGTCCTGCTGTTCTTCGGCCCGGTGGGCAAATCAGCCCAGTTTCCGCTGCACGTTTGGCTGCCCGACGCTATGGAAGGCCCCACCCCGGTCAGCGCCCTGATCCATGCTGCTACCATGGTGGCGGCCGGAGTGTACCTGATCGCCCGCGCCTTCTTTATCTTCAGCCAGGTTCCCCAGGCGATGCTCTTGATCGCTCTGGTGGGCGGGTTTACCGCCATGTTCGCAGCCTCCATCGCCCTGGTGCAGAACGATATTAAACGTATCCTGGCCTACTCCACCCTCAGCCAGTTGGGTTACATGGTCATGGCCATGGGGATTGGGGCCATGACCGCCGGTATATTCCATCTGATGACCCACGCTTTCTTCAAGGGCCTGCTGTTCCTGGCCGCGGGCAGCGTAATCCATGCCCTGCACGGGGAACAGGATATCTGGAAAATGGGCGGGCTGGCCAAGAAGATGCCGGTCACCGCCTGGACCTTTGTTATCGGCGCCCTGGCCCTGGCTGGCATCCCCCCCCTGGCGGGTTTCTGGAGCAAGGATGAGATCCTGCTGAGCGCCTTTGCCGGCGGTTATACCGGCCTCTACCTGCTGGGTTCGCTGGTAGCCTTCATGACCGCTTTTTATATGTTCCGCCTAATATTTATAGCCTTCTTCGGCGTCAATAAAGGGGGAGAACACGCCCATGAGTCTCCCCCGGTAATGACCGGTCCTCTGGTTATTCTGGCCGCTTTATCGGTTGTGGCCGGGTTCGTCGGTTCCCCTTGGATGAACTACGTCTTCGGCCACTACATCAGCGCCCCTGGTGCGGTTCACCACCCGGTCACCCCGGCTATCATGGTGGTTTCATCCCTGCTGGCCCTGGCTGGCATCGGGCTGGCCTGGCTCATCTATCAAAAACAAGCGGTGTCGGCCGAAAAGCTGCGCCAGCGCTGGCCAGCACTCTATCAGCTGCTCCTTAACAAGTTCTATGTAGATGAGTTCTATGCCTGGCTGCGCAAGGTACTGGTTGAATCCGGCGCCCGATCCCTGGAGTGGATCGACCTCAAGATAGTCAACGGGGCGGTCAATGGATTGGCTTATCTCACTGAGTCTTCCGGACGTACCCTGCGCTACGCTGTCAATGGCCAGGTGCAAACCTATGCCATCTGGGTAATCTTCGGGGTGGCCGTGCTGCTGGCAGCTGCTCTCATGACCGTGTTTACGGTCATGGTTTAGGAGGTGGATGAAGATATGTACGATTTCCCGATCCTCTCCATCACTTGGTTGCTTCCCATTGCCGGGACCCTATTGATCACCATGGCGCCCCGCACCCAGGAGGGCATGATCCGGGCAATCGCCGCCCTTTGCACCTTGGGCAGCCTGATCCTGTCCCTAATGGTTTTCTTTGGTTACGACCAGAAACTGGGGGGAATGCAAATGACCGAGTCCATACCCTGGATCAGGGATTTGGGGGTCAGTTATGCCCTGGGGGTAGACGGTATTAGCATCCCTCTTTTACTGCTGACCAACCTGATCGGCTTCAGCGCCGTATATGCCAGTTGGCACACCCAGGAGCGGGTCAAGGAATTTTTCGTGCTGCTGCTCCTCTTGATCAGCGGGGTCATGGGTACCTTCATAGCCACTGACCTGTTTATTTTCTTCCTTTTCTACGAGGTGGTAGTTATTCCTATCTACCTCTTGGTGATTATGTTCGGTTCTTCCAAACGGGTCACCAAGGAGTATGCCGGCATGAAGCTGACCATCTACCTGTTGATCGGCAGCGCCTTCCTGCTGGTAGGACTGATCGCTCTATTCGTGAAGGGGCAAGCCTTGTTGGGCTTTCCCACCATGGATATAGGCGCCTTGGCCGGGGCGGATTTCCCGGTTGCTTTCCAGGTGTTCGTCTACTGTCTGATGGCCCTCGGCTTCGGCACCCTTTTATCCATGTTCCCGTTCCACGCCTGGTCACCTGACGGTTATGCTGGCGCCCCCACCGCAGTAAGCATGATCCATGCCGGGGTGTTGAAGAAGATCGGTGGTTACGGTCTGATCAGGATTGGTTTGCTGCTGCTGCCGGCTGGAGCCCGTTACGTAGCTCCCCTGATCGCGATTCTGGCCCTTGGCAACGTAGTCTACGCTGGTATCATCTGCCTTACCCAGAAAGACCTGAAGTATATAGTCGGTTACTCCTCAGTCAGCCATATGGGATATGTCCTGCTGGGTATTGCCTCGGTCAACCTAATCAGCCTCAACGGAGCAGTGATGATGATGTTTGCCCACGGGGTCATGGCCGCCTTATTCTTTGCCATGATCGGCAACCTATACCACCAGAGCCATACCCGCAACGTCTCCGATTTCGGCGGTTTGGCTCACCAGATGCCCCGGCTGGCAGTGGGTTTCATGCTGGCCGGACTGGCTTCCCTGGGTTTGCCCGGTACCGTTAATTTCATCGGTGAGTTTACCATCTTTGTAGGCGCCTTTGGGATTTATAATGCCCTGACCATCCTGGCCATATCGGGCATCGTTATAACTGCGGTTTACATCCTCCGCACCCTGGGGGGAGTATTGTTCGGGCCGCGCCGGCCGGAGTGGGATCACCTTCATGACCTGCGCGGTGTGGACCTGGTGCCTCTGCTGGTATTGGGAGCAGCCATCCTGATCGGCGGTATCCTGCCATTCACGCTCATGGATCTTATCAATAGCGGAATGGGGCAACTGCTGGGGCAGATAGGTCCTGGCCAGATTGGAGGGATCTTTTGATGTACTACCAACTGCTGGGTCCGGAGATCGCTGTGGCCGCTCTGGGATTGCTGGTCCTGGCCATCGGCCTGCTGCTTCCCTCTCATGGTAAAACCGCCGCGGGATACCTGGCTACGGCCGGCCTGATAGCGGTGCTGATAGCGGTGATCGGCAATTTCAACCAGGAAGCGGTTTTCTTTGCCGGGGTCTACCAGATCGACCGCTACGCCAATTTCTTCCGTATCCTGTTCCTGACAGCGGCTCTGTTGATAATCCTGATGTCCAGCCGTTACACCAGTTTGTTCGGGGAGCGCCAGAGTGAATGGTTCAGCTTCATGCTGTTCGCCACGGCGGGAATGATGATCATGGTGGCTGCTGGCGACCTGATCACGGTCTATGTGGGCTTGGAATTGATGACCATCAGTTTCTACATCCTCAGCGCCTATCTCCTCAATGACCGGTTTTCGGCTGAAGCGGGTTTGAAATATCTGATCATCGGGGCTTTTTCCTCAGCCGTCTTGCTGTTTGGCATGAGCCTGGTCTATGCCTGCAGCGGCACCACCGTCTTCACCGAAATATATCAAGCTCTGCAGCCCGGGCCCGAAAGACCGGCCCTGCTGGCCGGCATGGTGATGATGATCGCCGGTCTGGGCTTCAAGATCTCGGCGGTGCCTTTTCACATGTGGACCCCCGATATATACCAGGGCTCGCCCACCCCGGTGACCGCCTATTTGTCGGTGGCCTCCAAAGCAGCTGGGTTCGCTGTGCTGGTGAGGATATTCCTAATCGCATTTCCCGCTGCCAGTTGGGATTGGCGCCTGGCATTGGCGGTGCTGGCAGCCCTGACCATAGTCATCGGTAATCTTACCGCCATGGTTCAAACCAACGTCAAGCGCATGCTGGCTTATTCAAGCATCGCCCAGGCCGGCTACATCCTGGTGGGCCTGATCGCAGCCAATACCTATGGTCTGAAAGGGCTGCTCTTCTACGCTATGCTCTATGTCTTTTCCAATGTGGGTGCGTTCGCGGTCACCGTGCTGGTGGAAGTCGAGGAGGGCAGTACCGAACGGGAAGCGTTCAACGGGCTGGGCCGCCGGGCGCCCATGCCAGCGGCGGTACTGACCATATGCATGCTGTCATTGGCCGGCATACCGCCCATGGCTGGGTTTGCCGGCAAGTTCTATCTTTTTTCCGGCGCCATCCAGGCCGGTTACCTGTGGTTGGCTTTTATCGGCCTCCTGATGAGTATGATCTCAGTCTATTATTATCTGAACGTGGCCAAGGCCATGTACATAGGGACCAGCCGCCGGGAGGACATGATCACGCTGCCCTTACCGGTCCGGACCGCATTATGGATATGCCTGCTGGGCACCGTCTTCCTGGGAGTCTATCCCGGGCCCTTGTCTGAACTGACCGAATTGGCCGTGCAATTGTTTAGCGCGGTTTAGTGGCCGGACGAACAATAAATAACCGATACCGCCCAGCGCCGCGGGTGGAATGCTAAAGAATAAAGGCTGACGCAGGTCCTAGCGACCTCGACAGCCTTCATCTATTTATCGGGGCGCTTGCGCCAGGGCGGATCGTTTATAGACGTTGCCCCGCTGATTATCGGAATGATGCGCCGCGATTCCTAATTATTTGACCCTGGCCTTTTAGATAACCCATTTATCCAAAGCCCGCGTATAATCGATGATCTCCCCGGGGGCGAAAAAAAGGCCGATCTCGCGGGC
>CAZOMS010000023.1:10512-21151 GCA_964580805.1 uncultured Syntrophomonas sp.
CCCGCGTATAATCGATGATCTCCCCGGGGGCGAAAAAAAGGCCGATCTCGCGGGCTGCGCTAAGGGGTGAATCCGAACCATGGATTATGTTTTTGTCGATACTGACACCGAAATCACCTCTAATGGTACCGGGGGCAGAGTCCTTAGGATTAGTCGCCCCCATCATGGCCCGTACCATCGCCACCACGTTTTCCCCCTCCAGGACCATGGCCGCCGCCGGCCCCGAGGTAATAAAACCAATTAATCCATCAAAAAACAGCTTGCCCTCATGTTCCCGATAGTGCTCGGCTGCCAGCTGGGGTGAAATCTGCATCAGTTTGAGTCCCGCCAGTTTGATGCCCCGCCTCTCCATACGAGCAATTATCTCGCCAATCAATCCTCTTTGTACCCCATCCGGTTTCACCATAACAAATGTACGTTCCATTTCGTATCCCTCCTGAAAAATGTTGCCGGCCAGCCTATGCCGACATTGCTCTATAACCGTATATGCTGTTTATTGTCCCGCAAATACAACCAGGTTAAACTTGCAGCTGTTTGGTGATGAAGATTTGTATGCCGCCAGGTTTGTCATTAACGTCTGCGGGGTAACTTCTGAGTCGTCACGAACATATTATAAATCAGCCTAAAATGTCACTACTTCAGCCCATGCAAAGGAGGACCCGCCATGTACAACCAAACCCGTTACCACACCACCCAATATCGCCAACCGGACCGGCAAACGATCAATCATGGCATTAAAAGCTTGCCTTCAGCCAGCGGCACGCCCAGCCGCACCCTGACCGCCAATTCGATCGGCTGTACCGATCCCTGGCAGCATGAGAATTGTCAGTGCCTGCCCCGCAAAGGGGAAATGGTCCGTAACGGCGGCTTTGAAAACCCATACAATCCACTCCACAACTGGGCCGTCAACGGCGGGGTGGACGTGATCGATCCGGCCCGGGGTGACATAGCCCACCAGGGGGAAGCGGCTGCCCAGCTGGGCCTGATACGGCCACAAGCCCTGCTTTGCCAGGTTATACCCGGGGTGTGCCCGGGCGGCTATTTCCAGCTGACCTTTTTTCTGTGCGCGGCTGAGAACCGCAACAATCCACCCATGCAGGCCTCACTGGAATTCCTGGACAAAAATAAACAACTGCTGGTAGCCCCAGCAGTTGACATTCTAATTCCGGCCAGCAGTCTGTCGACCTTCTACACCGCTTATATCAACATCACCCGCTGGCCTTCGCCCCACCGGACTCACTTCGCCCGGATCAGCTTTGCAACGGGTGATTCATCGGGGGGATGCCATATGTGCCTCGATGATGTCTCCCTGGTAGCCTTGGCCGGGACCATCGGCATCGACTGGCACCCCGGCGAGGGTGACAAGGGGCGGATATAAACCCCGCAATGGGAATTCGGAATTCCCCAACCTTTACTTGTAGTCTCCCAGGAATCGCTCCAGGCGATCCAGGCCTTCCCCGATGTTTTCCAGGGAATTGGCATAGGAGAAACGCACATAACCTTCACAGTTGGCCCCGAAATCTATTCCTGGGGTTACCGCCACCTTGGCTTTCTCCAGAATCTCGAAAGCCAGGTGGTAGGAATCCATGCTGTAACGCTTGACATTGGCCAGAGCGTAGAAGGCCCCCGTGGGATCGAAACGGGTGGCTATGCCCATCTCTTTGAGCCGCTGCAACAGGTATAAGCGCCGCTGGTTGTAAAGGTTGCGCATCTGCTCCACATGGGCATCGCAATCCCGCAGGGCCACTATCCCACCCTCCTGGGCGAAAGAGGAAGCGCAAATAAACAGGTTTTGCTGCATGGTCTGAATGCTGCGCACGTATTCGCGGGGTGCAATCACGTATCCCAGTCTCCAGCCGGTCATGGCGTACAGCTTGGAGAAACCGTTGATGACGAAGGCGCGGTCAGTGTATTCCAGGATGGTGTGGTCCTCATCTTCATAGTTGAGACCGTTGTAGATTTCATCGGAGATGATCACCGGACCCAGACCGGCCACAGCTTGCAGGTCGGATCCGCTCAGCACTACCCCAGTGGGATTGCTGGGAGAATTGATTAGGATCCCCTTGGTCTGCGGAGAGAGCCGCTGTCTGATGTCATCGGGACGGTATTTGAAGCCATCCTCTTCATAAACCGGTATCACTTTCGGCTGCCCGTCCACATAGCGTATAAAATTAGGGTAACAGGCATAATAGGGATCGGGCAGAATCACCTCTTCGCTCCGCTCCAGCAATACCGAGAAAACCATCAGCATACCGGGAGAAGTGCCTGAGGTTACGATGATCTGGTCGGGGGAGATCTCCACCCCGTACTTGCGCAGATAATAGCGGGCGATCTCCTCCCTAAGGGTAATCTTACCCAGGCTGTGGGTATAGTGGGTGTCATCGTCCCGTATAGCCTTGATGGCTGCTTCCTTGACCGGTTCCGGGGTGGCGAAATCGGGTTCACCCACCTCCAGGTGGATCACATCCTGGCCATCCGCCATCATGGTCTGGGCCTTTTCCAGTACCTCCATGACTATGAACGGCGTCAGTTGTTGGGTGCGTGATGACGATTGCATGTCTGACATTATCTTACTCCTTGTCTCATTTGCTGCTAATAATTTTATTAAAGGCCGGGGGTAAAGTCTACCCCCACCTGAGGGACAACTACTTCGGGCTATGGGAACAGCAGTTGGTCCTGGTGCAGGTATGATTGGGCCAAAGCGATAGTATATATAATTATTCCACTTAAGGATTGGGTTAAGTAGTTACGGACGCCAAATTCTTTACATGCCCGCCGATTAGGCTTAAAATAACCGTATTCAATTGTTGTCTGGACGCTGGAGTGGTTGGAAAAGCACGGAGTTTTTAACCGGGAGGTTTCAGGATATGACGTTCCAAAGAGAACATTCCCCCATGGAAAGATTCTGGTTAACGGTCGCTCTGATCGTGGGATCATTTACCTTGATGGGACTCATAGGTACTACGGTAGACATCACTTACCACGTCCCCGACAATGCCGTGGTCTATGCCGACCAGGCCAACGGCATTTATTATGCCCCCCCCTATATTGACAACAACCGATACCCCGGCAGCCTGGACGTTAAATCCCTTAAGGCCATGTCGGTAGCTGATTGCCGGCAGTCGAACATCAAACCTGACCCGGTATGTGTGGAGCAGGGTTATTTCAAGGAATACGACACCGCCACCCACATAGTGAAAACCAAACTGGGATTGGCCGAACCTAAACAGAGCCGCTGGAATCCTGACGGCTCCTGGAATTTCTAATCCGGATCCAGATAAAGCCTTGCCTTATACTAAAGGTAAGGCTTTTTTGGCCCCAGTATCGCGCCGCACTGGGAATGGAATATTCAAGGAGGCGAAACGGACAAGCCAGCTATTCATATACACCATCTGCATAAATACTATGGTCAGGTGACGGCGGTGCGCGGCCTGACTCGGCGTATGACAGACTGAAGCTGTTGTTCGAGGCTCAGAAAAGAAAGGGCGGAATACATTAAAGCAATCGGCATCAGCTGATGCTCTGGATATAGGCGGTCTTCTGGTTGTACATCTCCACCAGCCGGATCATATTGTCACTGCTGAGAGGTTCACTGATAAGGTAACCCTGCATCTCGTCGCAGCCTTTATCACGTACATATTTATACTGCTCGATGGTGCTGACTCCCTCGGCAATCACTTTCAAATCGAAATTGTGGGCCATAGTGATCATGGTATCGACCAGTATTCGGTTATCGGGATTCTGCAGGTTCTTGATGAACCGCTGGTCGATTTTCAACGTATCCACCGGATATTGGGAAAGGTAAGCCAGGCAGGAATAGCCTGTCCCAAAATCATCCAAGGCTAATCTTACTCCTAGTTCATTCAATGCCATCAGTTTGTGGGAAACCGCCTTTTCATTGAAGATGGCCACCCCTTCAGTTATCTCCAGTTCCAAATGCCGGGCCGCCAGGCCAGTCTCTCTCAACACGCGCTGGACGCTGCCTACCAGTTTCTCGCTGTTGAACTGCACCGGTGACACATTGACTCCTACCTTGGGAATGCGGTAGCCTTCATCGTGCCACATCTTTAATTGCCGGCAGGCGGTGGTCAGGATCCATTCGCCCAGGGGAATTATCTGCCCGTTTTCCTCCACTATGGGGATCAGTTCAGAAGGATTGACCGCGCCCAGGATGTGGTTATGCCACCGGACCAAGGCCTCCACCCCCACGATCTCACCGGTCTTGATACTGACCTGGGGCTGATAGTAAAGGCTGAATTCATCGTTCTTCAAAGCAGAACGCAGTTCATTGTCCAGCGCCATGCGGCGGGCGTAGTAATTGTGCATCTCCACCGTATAAACGATAGCTTGGTTCTTGCCCTGATGTTTAGCCTCGTACATGGCTATATCAGCATACTTGATAAGTTTTTCGATATTGTCTCCATGGCGGGGGTACAGAGCTACCCCAATACTGGCTTCCACAAAAACCTCCATATCCTCACTGATCAGAAAAGGTTCCTGGATGCTGCGATGGATGTTATCGATATGTTGTCTGGCTTCCTCCAGGTTGGCGATTTCGTTCAGCAACACCATGAATTCGTCCCCGCCATGTCTGGATACGGTGTCTATCGGACGGATGGCGGAGCTTATCTTATCGCCCACTTTCTTGAGAACCAGGTCGCCCAGGTTATGGCCCAGGTTGTCGTTCAAAATCTTGAAATTATCCAAATCGACAAACAAGACCGCGAACATCTTGCCCTGGTAACGGGCGTTCTCCAGGGCTTTGGTCAGGTAACGCAAGAACAACCTGCGGTTGGGCAGGTCGGTGAGAGCATCATAATATCCCAAGTGATGGATATCTTCCATAAACGTTTTTAACTGCTCGTTTTTCTCCTGCAGTTGTTCGGAACGTTTTTCCACTTCGTCTTCCAACTGACGGGTGCGGTTGAGCCAATCCCGTCTCTCCTTGTGAATGACGGAATTATTGTAAATATAAAGGAGTATCAGGCAGACAAGCGAACTGATTAGCAGCACTGTAATCAGGTTCTGGCTGATTGGCCAGTCCGGACTCCATAGCAACATCGCAGCCAGACTGCCCAGGCTGTATAAAAGGATAAGGCCTGATAAGAATTTATTCCAGGTCCTCCTGTCCAATTGCCGCCGACCTCCGATAAATGTCCTCGAGCATTGAGTGTTCTGCATATTATTGGCGAAATCCTCTTTTTACCGGAATGATTGCCGTAATATGTCAGTATCCAATGCCCTTATTCTTATTGTCAATTACAGGGAATCCGCTTTGCGCTCAGTTAATACCTGCGCCGGGAGTACCGGTCTTATCGATCCCGGGGAAGAATACCCCTGTCCAAAATAGAGCGGGGGTTAATATTTATTGTTCCTGGAGGTTCCTGCCGAACTGATTGATAGGTACTTCTATTTGGTTACGGTAACAATGCGGGTACTATCGTTCCAGCCTACCGTAAAACCCAACGTCTCAAAATCCCGCATCTTGACATAGGTGCGGCTATTGACAATGATCCCGGTCATGTTGATCCGCTGGCCGTTCTGCAACACATAGGCCTGATGAGCAGCCTGGTCCCAACCGACGGTTTCGCCCAGCGATTCTCCGACCATGCGCAGCGGCAGGTAGGTGCGGCCATCCACCATCTGCACACTCAGACGCCCGCTGTTGCTGAACAGGCCGTTGCTGCTGCTATAATTCCCGGTGTCGATGTTGACGGTCATCTGGCGCGGTATTCTGTTCTGCAGGTCAGCCAGGGAGACCGCCCCGGCTGGAGCAATGACCTGTACCGTGCCCCCGGCGGTGATAGCCTGCTCGGCGGTAAATGTGCACACCAGCCGATCCCAGGGCTTGGCCGGATCGCTGATGTTCAGATGCACCCGGTTGGTAATTTCATATGTGCTATTCCCGCCCTTTTGAATGCTGGATGCGATCTCTGAATCGTTTATAATCTTAATCAATTCGGTTTCCGAGACCGCACTCATACTCTCTATTTCCCGGATAGCGCTCTGGCTGTCTTGTTTGACCTCCGACACTATTTCATCCAGGCTCTGCAGGGCCTCGAGCCGGACGTCATAGGTCAGGCCCAGTTGGGCAGCTTCCGCCGGGGTAAGGCCATTGAGGAAGTTCTTCATGGACTGGCTCAGCTTGTCGATGTTGTTGATTGTGTAAACCGTCCCCGATTTAAACACATCCATCAGATCTCTGCCGCGCAGGGTCATGGTGTATTTGTTGCCGCTCTGGGTGACCAGGCTGGTAGAATAATCATCATAAACGTCGTTGATCAGGCCATCAAAAAGCTTCTTGAATAACAGCTGCTGCCCGGAGGAATTGTAGAGCAGTTGCCTGGATATACCCGCCTGGCTTCCCGGCGACAATTTGGTCATATCCTGGTCGCTCAGGCTCACCCATTCCACCCCGGCGAAAATGCGGTCCAGTTTGTCCCGTTCGGCAGGGGTGCAGAAATCCTTGATAAGGCCTATAAGCTGGTCAATCTTTATATACATGACGCCATTCTTGTAGGCAATAGAGAAGGCTCCGTGCTGGGTTCTCGTATGGCTGTTTAGAATAACATAGTCATATTGAAAAACCTGCTGCCTCATATCTACCTGGCCCTTGTATTCGATCCTCATCTGCCCAAGGACGTTGCTTAAGATTTGGGCGTTCAGGGCATCATCTCCGGTGAACATGCTGGTTGGCAGGGCGGTCAGGTCAACCGTATAACTGCCAATGTCTTCAAACACTGGCCGGGTATTGGCCTCACTCATTAGACCGTAATAGCTCTTCTCGGCGGGACTGCAGCCGCTTATAAGGCTGACGCCCAACAATAGGACCAGCAGCAATGCCAGCCACTTCTTTTTGCCCATTCCACTCATCCTCCTTTTCTTATTTATACGGTTAATATAGCAAAAATTGGCCAGATCTCCTATGCTTTCAAAAAATTAAACCTGCCGGTGATTGAACTGCAGTCCAGATCCAGCAGGTTTGGTTTGACTGTATGGAGTTAATGCTAACGGCTTTCTCCGCCGGCCACAGTGACGTGGCGGCTGTCCTGGCTGATGGTAGCCTTCACCACTTCAACCGGCTTAAGTATGGCTGCCTGCCGATTCACAACCAGGGCGGGATACACCGGTTTGCCGGGACGGCGCCTCACTTCAGCTTCGTTCACAGGCCCCTCGCTGGCTACGACTGCCTGGGGAACCAAACTGCGCCTGACGCCGCCCACCTTGACCTTGTCTGCCTTGGGTACTACCGCCAAGGCCGGAGCGGGCGCGCTGGTCGCTGCTATCTCGGCTTCTACCGCCGGTTGTCCTGATTCCAGGCTGTTAATGGATATCCCTCGGACATGGCGGGTATGAGCCCAGTCTTCCTGATTCTTATGTTGGAACAAGCCCCAGATGGTTACCGGGAACCAAGTCAGTCCGTAGAACGGATAAGTAATATAGTAAAAATAGGCACGGCGCGGAGCACCCTCCAAAACCAGACCCAGCATCGGATAGCAATAACCGACCAGCCCGAAAACCCACCAGTACCATTTTGGCAACATGTTAGTCAGCATCGATTCATACAAAGGTACCGGTGACAGGTAGGTCGCCCCGGCCAGCAGAAAAGTCGTAAACATAATCGTTATAAGGAAAGGCTGGAACAAGTAAATAGCCCCGTCGATGGGGTACCATTTCTTATCCCGCAGCCCTTTCTTTAGGAGAGGGACCATGTAACGGAAGGCCACATCCCAGTGTCCCTGCAGCCAGCGAGTGCGCTGTCTCCAGGTCTGGGAAAAATAAACTGGTTTCTCATCATAGACCTTGGCCTCATGAGCCCAGGAAGTCTTAATGCCGTTCATGAGCAGCTTCATGGTAAATTCCAGATCTTCGGTCAAGCAGGTGGCTCCCCAACCATGCTCCTTAAGCAATTGATATTCCAGGCATACCCCGGTCCCTCCCAGAGCGTTAGAAAGACCCTTGTTGAAACGGGCCAGCTGCCACATACGGTTCATCGACCAGTAAGCGGTGGCGTAACAGGCGGTAACCCAAGAGTCGTTGGGATTCTTGGTATCCAGATAACCCTGGATGGAACGATATCCCTTCTTCAGCTTAGAATTCATCTCCAGCAGGAAGTTGGCGGATACGACGTTATCAGCATCGAAGAGGCAGATGGCATCGTACTTCTGTTCTTCCATCTCAAAAAGTTTGTTAAACATCCAATCCAGCGCGTAACCTTTACCCCTCTGGGGCGAGAACCTTTCATAGACCAGAGCTCCCTGCTGGCGGGCAATCGCCGCTGTGCTGTCAGTACAGTTGTCAGCGATGACATAGATATCGAATAATTCTGCCGGGTAATTCAAATTCTTGAGGCTGTCCAGATGATAACGTATGACCGCTTCTTCATTATGGGCCGCAGTGATCAGGGCAAATCTTTTTTCCGGAGTGAAAAACTTTTCTTCCTTCTGTTTACGCCACCCGGAGACTGAAACGTAATAGTAGTACAATAAGAACAGGATAACTATTGATTCCGCTACGGTTACAATGCACGATAATGCATCATACAACAAGCCGTCCATTACACGACCTCTTTCCCTAGTTTTATTAGGCACCGGAACTTAACGGGTTTACTGCTTGCTGGAATAGGATGTTTAACCTTATAAACTCTACCAAAAAACCTCAATAGTTTCAATATCTTTCGCCTCTGCCAGCCGAAAACCAATCGCTTGGCCTTGCCCTAAGCAATTCGTTTCCGGGCTATCTCCTCCATGAATCCGTACAATTCCGGCAATCTTCCCCGCCAGTCAGGGGTAAACTCGTCCAATCCCCGGTCTATTAACCGGTCCTCCAACAGGAATGTCTTCATGCCGATCAAACTCGCGACCAGGTCTTCATCCCGGTCGTTGCCCACCATTAGACATTGCGAAGGTTCGACTCCCAGATGGTCGGCGATCTCCTGGTAATACTGAGGGCTGGGCTTACAATAATGCATTACCTCGTAGGAAGTTATCAGCTCAAACGGAAAGTGCCCTACTCCTGCCCAGTCCAACCGCATCTGGATAGCCGCCCGCGGAAATACCGGATTAGTGGCCACAACCACCTTGACCCCGCTGGCGAACACACCTGACATCATTTGCCTGACTCCGCTGAAGGCACTGCAATATTTTTGCAACCGGGGAAACCCGGTTTTATAAAATTCTGCGAAGAATGCCCTGGTACGGGCCTCATCGACCGTAAGACAACTGAAAAAATGCTGCATAAAAACGTCTTCGTTACAAATATACGGATTTTTATCCTTAATCATGACATCAGTTGATTTAAGGATCTGTTCCACTAAAATCTCCGGTTCCTTAAATCCCTGCCGGGCTGCCATTGTGCCCATCTCCCGAAAATACCGGGTCAAGAAAAAATCCATGTCGATGTCCAACAGAGTGCCATCCAAGTCAAACAGAATCGCTTCGAACATCTATTTACCTCAAATTACTAAAATGATGATTTCGAATTACCTAAACATTTATACTCTGCTCTAAGCAAAATCTTTCAGGATTAATTTAACCTGAGTCAGGTCAACTCATCCCTCTTCAAGCTGGTTTATTCAATTTTACAGGTTTTGGCTTGACATCCATAATACCCATAAAACCTGAGAAAATCAATAGTTTAAAGGGTTGGCGGCTATTGACTAAACCTTTTATTTAATTTAGACTAAATCTCACAAAAATATATATTATTCAGCTTGCGCAAGCAGCTTTTTCTTTGTTATCCCTTTGCTGTACCGGCCTAAAAGCGAAAGGACACCTCCATGGAGCTAGCTCTATCCCTAAATCTTGTCGATATTTTTATAAATTTGGACCAATATTTGATAGCGATTATTGCCAGCTACGGTACCTGGACCTACTTCATTCTATTTCTGGTGATATTCTGCGAGACAGGCCTGGTAGTTACCCCTTTCCTACCCGGTGACTCCCTTTTGTTCCTCATAGGTGCCCTGGCCGCCGGCGGTGAGATCAACCTGCCGGCTATCGCGACCGTTCTCATGACCGCAGCAGTTGTCGGCAATATGGTCAATTACCAAATCGGCTATTATGTCGGACCCCGGGTCTTCAGGGGAGACAAAATCCGCTTTCTCAATCAAGAACATCTTATGCGTACACACGATTTTTATGAAAGACATGGGGGCAAGACCATTGTCATTGCCCGCTTTCTTCCTATCATTCGGACCTTTGCCCCATTTGTGGCCGGAATCGGCAAGATGGACCGGACCCGTTTCTTCCTTTTCAATTTGCTGGGCAGCGTGAGTTGGGTGTCCCTATTCCTATGGGCCGGCTGGGCCTTCGGCAATATCCCGGTGGTGGAGCGCAACCTCAGCCTGATAGTGTTTGGTATTATCGCTATTACCCTACTGCCTGCCTTGGTCGCCTTCTTAAAACAGAAGTTCGGGCCCCGGCCACAGCAGCAAGGCTGCAAGGCAGAAACCTAGGCGGTTGGACCCACCTACCTCGTTCCGGTCCCCGAAATTCCTTTGTTGACCAGCAACCGCAGCCAGGATGCCAAGTTGGGCTTGTTATCTGGTACCATGTTTGCTTTTCGATTTGACAACCGCCAATCCATGGATTAAAATTAAATCTGCCTTGCTCTAATCGTCTCCTTTGTGGGGGATCTG
>CAZOMS010000024.1:0-19681 GCA_964580805.1 uncultured Syntrophomonas sp.
AATACAGGATGGCGTGATAAGGAATTTAGAAATAATTGGCGAGGCTGCGAAAAGGCTTTCGCTGGAGTTTAGAAGGGAGTATCCTGCGATTCCCTGGAAACAAATTACGGGTTTTCGGGATGTTTTGATTCATGACTACATGGGCGTGGATTTGGATATAGTTTGGGAAGTCATTGAAAAAGATTTGCCGACCCTTAAAAAACTAATCATTGATGTGACAAAATAATAAGAAGCAGTTGAAGCACTGGTTAAAATAATGTAACAATCCTCCTGATATCCTGTATAGATTCCTTAGAAATCTTGAGCATGCCAATCCCCCTTCATGCCGACCCAGTATCAATCCCCGGACAACCTCCTGCATCATCTCTTTGATCCGGTCGAAACCATCATTCTTGTTGCCGTTCGCTTCATTCATATACAGACCGCGGTTCACTTCTATCACGATCGAGCTGACCCGCTGGTCCCGCCGGTAATACCTAGACGGCACGAACGTCCCGGCAAACGGGCGGTTCATGGCAATCGAAAAATGCTTCGCCATTCAGTCCCGGGTAGGTCATGTGTAATTGCACTAGCAAGTGATTTAGCAATCTGACCGCCCCAGTAAACAGGAAATATCCTTTATGATAAAGTTATGATATAAGGATGATAAATAAGATTGTAAAAGGAGTCCTTATGATAAATATCAGACCAGTTTCGGATTTAAGAAATAAGTTCCCTGAAATCGAAGAACTAGTAATCAAAAGCGGAGAACCGGTTTTTTTTAACTAAAAACGGTTGCGGTTCAATGGTCCTATTAAGCCTTGAGCAATACTCCGCTCTAACTGATAATGATAATGTTGAGATTAAGCTTGATGAAGCTGATAAAGCCACCCAATTAACTGATGAACGCTATATCGGCAAAGAAGTCTTGACTAGAGTAAGGAAGCGTATCAATGGATGAAAAGAAGATGACATTATGGAAGTACGCCGCACCCTATATAACCATCGTGATCTGTCAAAGCTCTTATAATCTAATGTTAGCATGAACGGTCAGGCGAGATTCCCTTTATTGAGGATGATCGCTCCGAACTTTCTGTGCGGATTGAGTATGACTACTTTAAGAAATTGGGAGCCTATCCTGGGAATACGTATCCAGTTTCAAATCTCCCTGATAAACTCCTGCATCAGTTCTTTGATCCGGTCGAAATCATCGTTTTTCTTCCCATTGGCTTCATCCATATACAGGATGCGGTTCAACTTCTATCATGATTCATCTTGCCAGTAGTCGTTTAATATGGGCCTGTAAATGACTATTATCTAATCGGAGATAATACCCTTCTGTTTATACACCAAAGTCGGGGATTGAAAATCTAAGTATCGGTTGAAACCCCTGACCGTTCTCCGATAAATGAGCATAATCTTTTAACGTATCAAAATTCGCCCTTTGACAGCCTTGTATGTCTATAAACTTTGCTCCGATGGCAAGCCTTCGATCTTTGCCGATGATTCGATCTTTACCAAAATGCCTTTTGCGTTCGGCTTGGGGTTGTAGGTCCGGTTATCCCGGGGATAGAACCGGCTCACTTCATCGGTTTGGGCCTTGATATGACTGGTAATGGCTCCTTCAATCAGCTTGCGTTCATATCAGCCAGCCTGATAAGGAGCCACGAACAAATTTATCGACTCAACATATCTGAGGATCTTCGGCGCCAACCCCACATATCTCGTAACAAAATCATCCAACTTGTCTTGGGTTTCTTTTCTCCACAAGCCATTCCAGAGAACCTTCACTTCCCCGCTCTCATAGTAGTCAGTATCGAGCGATCGGTAATTGCCACCCAACACCTGAATCAGATGTTCATTGGTTTTCTGTTTGAAGGAATACCTGGTTTCACCGACGTATTCAACCAGGTATTTTTTATTAGAATTGATGGCCCAAAGGTAGATCCCGGGTTCATTGGCAAGTGATCCGCAAATAGGGAATTGGCTTTGTTTATAGAAAATGGGCCGTGAAAATACAAGTTGTACTCTTTCAGTGTTTTCGACAGTCTCATCCTTAACCGACCGACAGGTCTATCTGCAAGGTCTTGCATATCTCCGGCGGCAAGGGTCTGGTTTCCTCGTCGAGTGAAAAGGTCTCCCAATCAGGAGCGCCTCCCAGTATAAAACTGAACCATCTTTCCCTGGTCTTAACGGTCCGAAGAATCGCCTGGTCGATAGTGTCCTTAAGATAGGGATAGTAGATCTCCAGTTTGACATCTGCTTCGCCATCGGGATTCAAACGGCTTATCAGGCTGTTTATCCTATCGATCCTGCCCACCCTTTGCTCAAGGGAAGCGGGATTCCATTCCAGGTCGTAGTGTATGACCCGCCGGCATTCCCGCTGCAGGTCAATCCCCTCCTGGGCCAATGGCAGACAGATTAAAACCAAAGGATAGAAGGGGGTATTGAACCCATCTTTTATCCTTTCGCGGCTTTCATACTGGACGTCGCCGGATATTATGTCCACCACTAGAGACTCCTTCAGCCCAGACAGCATGGCTTCTCTCTGTGGCGTGGCGGCATCGACGAATTGTTCCAAGTATCTCTGGGTAGCATCCCTCCAATTAAATTCGGCCCCCTGGGCAAAAGCCTCGGGAATCAATTGATAGCGCTTCTTATCAGGATTATCAACCTCCAACCTCTTGAGGGTGATGAAAAAGGTCTTGTCCCGGCGCATGAAATAAATGAGTGCGTCAACCACATTATCTCTGTCTCCAGGAGGGAGCTGGTTGAGCAGATCCCGATACTGGGTCCAGATTCCGTCGTAGTTCATAATCCGCTCTATCATTTCTATCGAAATATTCCGGATACGTAATTCTGTTTCCTCACCATCCTGGCGTTCATAGTCATCAGGACTTCTATCCAGTCCCCACTCGATAAAGTCATCCGTCAGAATGCTCTCCACAGTCGCCTTCAAATTGGCCGGGAGGGTCTTCAAGTTAACCTTATGGCGACTAAGCGCCTCTTTGATGACAGTCTGTTCCACTATTCTTTTCAGGAACATTAGATTGGTCTTGTCGGTACGATTGTAGCGCCGGTATTTGTTCCTGACCTCGTCTAACACTGATTCGGCAGTTATCCCGGACGGTTGGCCGGCCATGACCACTTCCAGAACACTTTGAACATAATTTTCCTGCAGATAATACCAAGCGCTGTCCTCTTTGTTGTAGAATCTCTTTTGGAAGTTTTTAAAGCCCACTGCGCTATTTTCTGGAAACAACTCCTCCATATCTTTCTCCAACTGTTGGTCGAGGCGACCGCTGAGCCTCTCTTTCAGTACTTCAGCGGTCTCCAGTCGGTTACAGAATATCAAGGTCTTTTCGTTCCTCCGGATAGAGCCGTCCACGCTGGCAGCCAGCTCCTCCAGCTTCGGATGTTTGGCCTCATGGTTCATTACTTGCTTGAGAGTAGTCAGCGCGTTCAATTGGTCCCGCTGGTACAAGCTGCTGGCTCTGAAGGCTTCGTAGGAAGAGGTCATCGACTGTTTGACAGTGGGGATAAATGTACGTTCCTGCTTCCGGAACAGTTCGTAGATGGTCTTTTCCCAGAGGGCAAAGGGTATATAGTGTTCATCGCCCAGTTCAATGCCGCCCCGCTGTTCACCATCCATCTTGCCTATGATTTCCCGGCGATATCTCTGCTTGTCTTTGACATTACGGATCACGAATTTCCTCATGATCGACTGCAGTTCGTCCCTCTTGTCCTTGGCGAGTTCATAACGGTTCAAGGCATACTCAATGTCTCCCGGACTTATGTCGTAAGGGGGGCAAGCTTGGATCATCTTCGTTAATAGATCGGCTTCATCAGGTCGTAATGCCTTCCAGGCCTGTTCAAAATCATGGGTACAGGCGATAAATGCTTGTACCGCCTGCTTGAATTGCTGTACTTCGTGGTCGAATTGACTCTTATCGCCCTGGTCGCCAGCTGTATCAGTGAACAAATTGAGAACCGTATACAACTCTCTAGTGGAGAGCTGGAAAGGGGTAGCCGTCAGAAACAAAGCTTTCTCATATCGGCCCTTGAGCATGTTATGCAGAGCCTGGTGCCTCTTGGTATCAGGATTTTTAATCCTATGGGCTTCATCCAGGACGAAAAGTGAGAACATCGGCAGCCGCTCATTCATTGCTCTATATCTCAAATGTTCTATAGCGCTTGAAACCCGCTCTGCACTCATGTCTCTGGTATTATAAGCTTTGTCCAATTCCTCATAGCAATCTGGTGGGACGTGGTGATATTTAGTCCACATGGAGCTGTCTTTGACAGGGCTGGCGGTCAGATAAGGGTCACCCACCAACTCATTCATGATTCTATATCTGGTGTCGTTTCGCAAGCCACGATGTCGGAACCAGCAGTTGAGGAAAAAGGATTTCTCTTTTTTCCAGCCTCCGGAGGTAAATACGTCCACTGGCACCACGATCACCTTCTTCTGGTGCACCTCCTCCACGAAGATCTTCAAGTTCTGGGCACTACTCCTTTTCTCCAGGTGAAGGATGTCCGATTCCTGCAAGATATCTTTTTTAGCGTTTACTTCGATAAAGGTCCTTATGTCACCAACCCACTTATCGGCCATCATCCAGCTGGGGGCCACAACCAATACTGGTTTGTGGGGATATCTATCCAAAAAATGATAGATCACGGCGATGGCCATGTAGGTTTTGCCCATGCCCACTTCATCACCCAGGATGATCCCCGGTCTCTGGTCCAACGTCGCTGCTATCGTGGCTGCGGTCTTCTTCTGTTGCTCAGCTGTATCAGCATCGATGAAGGTACTGCTGCCCTTCATGTTCACCAACCGACTCAGTTCTTCATAAACCGTTTTCATTGTCCCACACCCCCTAAGCCATATTCCTGAGCCAATGTCCGATACTGCCGCTTCAGCTCCCCGCTGGACTCATCGTAAATCGCTCCCCGCAGTTGGTCCGTTTTTTCCTTCACACCGAACAACAGAGCTTGCTTGGCATCATTATCCAGCCTGTCACCCGATACAAACGCCAGGTCCTTCAACAAGGTGGCAAACTCTATCATATAGAAAAAGGCCTCCGGACCTGGCAGCCTGTGTTCCAAGTATTCCGTTGCGATAAGATCGATGAGCTTCACGATCCCCAAAGGCGCATTTAGTTCATATTTGAAACCCTCTTCGCTCCAGGCCGGCTGTTCCAGGCTCGTTTTGATCCCGCCCAAAGCTTTGAACAAGAGATTGAGATTGGTGCGGAAGCCCTCGATGAGCAACTCCATTTCAGAAGTCCCGTTGTGCGTGCCCCCTCCCCCCACTCTAATCTCCTCCAGGCTTCTGAACCGGCCTGCCTGATATTCCAGGATGTCCCGATAGGTGGGCTCGAATTCCGGCCCGATCAGTTCATCTCCGGCGACCCGGTACTTTTCCCTAACCTGTATGGGTACCGTGAACGACTTATCCTCGTAACGGATGGTCACATCCATGGAATGCCCCAGTTTGAATGGCGTAATCACCATTACCGCCGTAGAATCAGTTGCGTAATAACAGACTTGCTGCTGATAGACGACTTCGAACGGGTATACCGCTTTCTTGGGATCCACGGTCAGCTGCAATCTTGGGGTCTGGCCATCGCTGTCCACATATTCCGCCTTTTCCACAAAGATGACCGGCTCCGCCGTTTGACCAACCATATCGGGGATAATAACCAGTTGTCCCAGCTTGACTTTGTCCATCTTGGGAAAATCGATCCTGCGATTTTGCTGCGTGAAGACCCCTATCTCCAAGTTATGCAGTCGGTCTGTTCTGGACTTCATAGCTGCCCGGGTGAAGTTGGGTGAACCTACCAGATACAGCCAGCTGCCATCCTGGAAACCTATCTCCACGATTTTGGCATGCAGGGTCCGGGTGTGCTCCTCATCCTCGTCTCTCCAGATGTCCGGAACTACCTGCAAGGATAGACCCGGCACCAGGCTGCCTAACTCCTTCAGAAGATTGACCGGGGCCCTGACCGACCATTTTCCCGTTTCATTGTCCTTCCATCCCGGGAAACACACTTCCACCGTGGTCTTCGGGGCCATCAGGTCCTTTAGCCCGCCGAACAACTCACCCATCATGGCGCTCTCCAATGACCCTTTCTTGTCTGATTCAAAGAATGGCGACAAGACCCTCATCCTTTTTATGGGACTGCCCTTCTCTTTCGCCAGATCTACCAACTTGGCGGCAAATGACTGCGGTTCCAGGGTCGAATGGATCATGTCGTCCCCTGGCCGATCGGGTGCCGGGAATGTGTTCAGGAATTCATCTATGGCTTTGTAAGCCGCATTCCCGCTTAAACCGCCGGCTAAACCTCCAAAGTCTATTAGTCTGGATAATAGCGCCCGCAGATCCGACGCTACTGTCGTTTTATCCCCTTCATACAGATCGTACTGCCAGAATACCTCCGCGTTGTAGCACATGCCGGTTTTAGTTAGGTTGGCGGAACCAATGATGATCCGCAAATATTCAGCGTAGAGAAGAAGATAGCACTTAGGATGAAAGGTACATCCTTTAACGTTGTAGAGGTCATATAATAAGGTCTTCCCACCCTCATATCCCTGCCCGTTGACCAAGACTGTCACCGGGTGCTTCAAGAGGTTCTCGGTTACTTGGGCCCGGAAACGCCTCTCGTTTTCTGCATAGTCCACATCGATCTTGTAAATAGCCGGCAGAACATGGTGCTCGAACAGTTGAGCATCAAAACCGTAAGTCATGAACAACGCAGCATTCAATGGATAGGCGCTGTCCCCTTCCAGTATGTCAAACAGACTCTTCATCATCATGACCACCCCGCATCCGCAATTAATGAAAACAGGTTGTCGACCTTGTAGGAATGCTGACGGTCCATATTGTTTCGGGCATACTCATAACCGGAATAGACCATAATGGAATCGCCCTCTATTTCGGCCCAGAACCCAGATCCTCTCTTGGTCTCCACCTGTTGATGGAGTTTCAGCAGAGAGCGGATAAACTGGCCGCAGCTGATATCAGTACTGAGCACAGAAATCAACGCCAGGTATTCGGTTCCATAATAGTAGTTTATAATCTCATGATACTTGGGTGATTCGATCAGTTGACGGGCTAAAGCCCCATCAATGATGATTGACAAGATCGGCATAAGTTGCGATTCCAATTCGTTCACAGTGATCCTGCCACCCTGCTCAAATGCAGATTTCACCATAGTACAAAAAGCCTGATTCAATCCCATCGAAAGTCGTTCGAAATGGTAAATAGTCTGGAAGCAATCCCGGGCATAGACCTGAGATTGTCCAGATGGATGAGCGTTGGCTACAGCCTCAAAGAAGTCCAGCATGCTCTCCCCCCACAAGCCCTGCAATGGCAACGCCAACATGGCGGTTGCGTAGGTGCCCGGGTCAGACTCGATGATGATTTTTCGCAGCAATTCCCGTTCGCGATCATCGTTATGGACATGCTGGTAGTAGTCAAGGCAGGAATACTCGCCGAATTTCTCGATACTTGCTCGTCCGCTTTTGTCCAATATCCTTTCTTTATCCATGCCGTCGACGATCATGTCCTGATATTGAGTGCCCATATTCTTACCCACGGGCAGGAAGCTTTCGGCCAACTCGCGTCCCTGCATGGTCAAAGAGAGAGAATAGTTTTTGATGAGTCCAAATCGCTCCAGTGAACTGCGATAAGCCCCCAGCCCGCCCAATTCAAGCTGACGCGACAGGAGTTTGTAACCTTCGCCCAGAGTCTTGGCCGTACTGTTGTAAGCCCGCAAGGCGCCACGTTTGCCGCGGAGACCCGATTCATGGGGATCCCGCTCCTTCATCTCTCCCTTGTATGAGACCACCACGGCGTAAGCCCAGTATTTCTCATACAGCTCGAACAGACGCATAACCGTTTTGTCATTGAATATCAGCCTATGTCGGTTGATATACTCCTCACAGATAGCCAGGCCATAACAGACCATCGAATAATAGCGTGCTCGGGACGTCCGGGTAGTAAAATTGGGCAGCGGCAGATAACCTAATTGTTGGGCCATATAATCCAGGGCGAGCGGGTCGGTAGCGCTGATAGTGTTCTCCAATGGGCTATACTTGGTCCAGAATATCGCCATCATCTCACCTCCATCATTCACGATACATCCACGAAGTGCTGTGTCTTTGATATTTAAGTGATAACACTTCAGTACGGATATATGAAGATATTCGACGAATTGCAATAAATTCCTTGTAAATCTCAGCTAATTTCTGATTTGATTTGGGTGGAGTGAGGATTGGTGGAATCAGTATGGAAGATTCTTTCGACATCTTCCCTCTCAAGATTTATAATTTTAGAGGCGAATCCCAAATCCGCAGAAAAATTATCATAGAAGGAGTCAAACATGGCAGGCATATACGACAAATACATAGAGGCATTGGACCGAGTAAAATATGATCAGGAAATCCACGCGATCAAAGAGACCTGTAGACTGATACTTGAAAAGCGCCTGTTCAAAAACTTCAAGATAATAGTGGGTTACCATGCCACTACTAAGGATCGGCGTGCACTCGAATTGGATTCATTATTGGTCTGCCCATATGGGGTTTTTGTATTAGAGTACAAACATTATAAAGGTACGGTTCAATTAGAAAACGTAAATGCCAGAAGTCTCTATCAGATCCAGGGCGGAGTACCTCGAGAACAAAAAAATCCGCTATTTAATGTTAGGGATGCTGTTCGCCGTCTTCAAGATCCTTTCAAGGATGCCAAGATCAAACCACCTATTATGGGTTTAGTACTGTTTACCCACAAGAATTCGACTATGGAATTGAAGGACGATAAAGGTCGCAAACAGGAATATTTGGTTAGTGGTGAAGTGGGTATCGGAAGATTAAATCAGATAACCGATCTACTTGTAAAAACAGCTGCCAATTGCGGTGTCAAGATCAAAGAACCATACAACGACTTAGCTCTGAAAAATTGGCACCTTATTCTTGTCAAAGACAAGCCTGGTGAGCAAAAGGAGTTCCCGATACGCCACGGTGATTTTGAACTTGCTGAAAAGACCGATTCGGATCCATCCGGTATTAATACATATCGCGGCAAAACCGTTAATACCCAAATACCGGTTATCGTCAGAGAATATCCCATTGACCTTCTCATTCCCGATGCTGATATCGAGAAGGAAAAACAGCTTCTCATCCGAGCTCACAAAGCCTTGGCCGTGTTGGGAAACCATCCCGGTCTGGTTCAGCAAATGGGGCTACATATTAATGAGAACGATACCTATGTTTATCTCGCGTACAGAGATGAGAATTTACTGCCGCTGGCAGAAGCCGATATAAGCAATATAGATTACAAAACCAAGCTCCACATGATCCGTGAATTATTGGATACCATCTCTTTCGTTCACCAAAATGAACTCATCCACCGGGGCATAAATCCCTATAATGTTTTTGTAACTGAGCAGGAAAAAATCAAAGTGGGCGGATTTGACCTGGCCAGAATCCGGAATGACCACACCCTGTTTTTTATCATCAGAAAGAAAGCCGGCGCTTATGTCGCCCCGGAAATTATGGCAGCAACCAAGCCGGAAGATATCACCCCGGCCAGTGACCTCTATTCTTTGGGTGCATTTATCTACTGGTTCCTTACCGGGGATAAACCGGAAATCTTCCGACCAGGAGATTTTGACAAATTGCCCGGCCAAAGAATGGCTAAATTAGTGAAATCACTGACTGATCCCCGGCCCGATAACCGATTGGCCATCAAGGATGCCATCGATCTGGTTACGAAGGAATTGGAAGCGGATAGATCATAGCGGATATATCCTAAACGGAGGTTAAACGAGTGAAAAAGCCGACTGTACGGTTGAATCAATTGGAACCCAACAAGAATTTACTAGTCTATTATGAAGGCAATTTATATGATGGCGAATACATGACGGCAAAACAGTTTGAAGACAGCCGGGACAAACTCCGGACTCTAAAAAAACTTTCAATTTGGACAGCATGCGAATATGTCCCCAGGCCAGATATTTTACAGGCTCTAAGATCCGCTCTGCAATATGAAAACCTCCCCAACGACGGGATCGAAGATGTGTTAACGCGCCTGACCGGTTCGGATCTGGACGCAATTCAGGCCATCGTCGATCGGATTATAGGCTCGGATATCGGTTATTTGCCTGACGCGCAAGTCTTGCTCGATTAAAGAAACAGGAGGAAAAACATGAAATTGAGCCAACTCGACCACGACCAAATAATAATGGTTTATACCGATATCGTGGATTACGTTGTTATGACAGTTGGTGGATACTTGCGGGATCGGAACCTATATGATGACAGTTGTGATCTGTACACCGCCGAGCTCCAACATGGCGAGATCAGTGCCCATAGATATATGTCTTTCTTATTGTCCGAACCTTCATGTTATATGAAGGAAAACTGGTTTGAAGAAGTAACGGGGAAGATAACCGAGCAAGACCTGCAGCTCATCCAGTCCATTATCGACCGAGTGCTCTCTCCCGGTGTTGGCTACTTCCCTGATCAAGAAATAGAAGTGGATTGTTAATTTTCTAGCACTATTCCGGTAAATCTGAGCTTGCATTTGATGCAGATCTTATATTGCAGAAATCCCGGTTCCTGGAAGCAACTTACCGTAACCTGTCTTTCCGGTCTATTGGCACCGCATACCGGGCACCTCCAAAAATGATCCAGCAACTCCCGATCCGATTCTCCGGCTGCCAACCGGTAGTCATTTATTTTATGGACCTTTAATACAAGCTCCGCGTAATGCCGGGCTTTATTCACACTCTCGGTTTCAACCATGAAACCACCCACCTTTGTGGAAACAAGATAAAACATGTGCCGAGCTCCTTTAATTGAACATATCGCTGTCCATTTGCTTGAACTGGCCGGTATAAGGTACATCGGGGACTTCCCTGGTGAAATAAATGCAGTGATCGTCAAACCAGACAATTGCATCAATCGTGTACACCTGCCCAATTTCGAAGAAATCATCGGTACCTGTGCTTTTATAGTTGGCAGGTCCGGTATGAAGGATTCTCTTGCCCAAGTAATTATTAAACATAGTCCATCACTTTCTAAGTTTATATCTGTAGATTATGCGCTGATCAAATGCCCCAATACCCGTTGCAGCAGATTCGCCGCTTACGAGCTTGCACCACTTACTCTTGCGTCCTACTCAGTCTTCGACCGGCGTTATTTCCCCAGCGAAATCCCGTAGGAAATCCGCCGCGCTTTTTCTATTGAGATGGTCGTGGAGTTTTTGATTGTAATAATTGCGTAAGCACTTGTAACAGGATGGCTCACAATCACAATTATCCATTATGTACACTGCACGCCGAATCACCTTTGACAACACTGCACCATCAGGCGTCACAAGTCTGCGAGAGTGGCCGGCACCTCCTGCCACCGAATCATAAATAATGAGGTTGAATACCAACATGCCATTTTCAAGCTTTGTCTTATACAAACATCCCTTGATGTCGTTGCGTTCAATGTCCAGTTCCTTGGACATGGCTTCGAGGAGTGCAAAAAGCACAGATAGCATGCAGTCGTAATCTGCCGCCTTTTCAGCCGCAAAAGTGGTACGAGCTACATCTGTCTTAAACTCATGGGTAAGGTAGAATTCAATTCCCGCTTCTTCATTACGACAGTTGTTGCCAAATGCGTTTTTGTGCTTTCTACTATAAACCTCGCCCTCACCTGTTGCATAGCCGCAAGACGTACACACTCTGAACCTAGTTTGGGTTCGAACGACCAACGAGTCATTGGCAGTGGATTCTATCTGAATGGTATTACCATCCGTTGTAAACACACGCTTGTCTATAATTCGTCTACTTGGATCGCCGATGTAAAAGTCATCCGTTTTATAATTCTTTTCCGGTTTGCGCATTTTAACGGGCTTTGCTTTGTCATTGCCGCTGTTGCCTGCGAGAAAACCTCGACGCGGCTCCAGGGTCTTTTTCCAATGGTATCTACCAATCTTCTCTCCACAGGATCGACAGCTCAAATCATCGCGCACAGCGCTGTCTCTGTAGTAGTTTTCGGCTTCGCAGTCGCTCTTCGTACACTTAGAAAACCAACCATATTCCCAATTATATGCGCTCTTGCTGGGAGATTTGTGAATATACCGGCTTGTGTAAAGCATCCCGTCGGCCACGATCTCAGAACCAGGGGCATACTCAGCGACGGCAAGCTGTAAATCGCGTTGCATTTGAGGACGATTTGCATCTCTTGCAGAAATAGGATCGGGCAAGAGTTCAACCGTATCGACCGGGAACCCATATTTCGGCAGTACGTTGTTACGTACGAGGAAGTCTATCAGGCTCTTACGCGGACCAACGCCCTTGGATTTATCCCTGTTTTTATCAGCTCGGAAATTACGTAGTTTGCTTGCGACAGCTGCGGCAGCAATGTCATCACCTTCTTGGCGGCAGCGTTCCCTCTCGCCTTCGAGAAACTCTACTGTACCACGAAAATCACGCACGGCTGTCTCCAATATACCGTTTTCGCCCACTAGATGCTCAGTCCAACTCCAATCGTCGATTCCATAATTACCTGAAGGAATAGAGTTTCTGAGCAATTTGTTTAGATGCGAAGGTTTTAAAGCGAGGAAGTACTTAAATTTCTCATAGCCGCCAGAGTTGAGAAGTTCGGATTGGTTGTCACCGTCGTACACCTCGTCATACTCTTTCAAAAAAGCGCTGAGGGCGACTGCGTTGATATGCCGGCGAATGATTTTCTCATTTTCCAAACGGAACAGTGGCGCTTTTATTCGCCCGCTGATCATATCCTCGGGATGCCCGAAATAGGTAAAGTCATGAGAACTGAGCTTTGCGTAGGTGAGGGCATAGGCAGCAGACTGTAGACTCCGGCCAGCACGCCCGGCTCTCTGCACATAATTTGCTGGAGTCGGTGGTATATCCCTTAGAAACACGGTTTCGAGACTACCCACGTCAACACCCAACTCAAATGTCGTAGAACTGCTGAGCGCGTTGATTTTTTTCTCAACGAACAGTTTCTGATACTCTGCACCCCGCTCGCGCGACAACTGCGCCGTATGCTCTTTGATATATAAGGGGTTCATGCTTGTGGAGCTGTAAAGACTTGCATAGTGGTTGGAAACGTTTGCCGATATAGGATCAAAGTCTTTCAACATCCCCGCGCATTTAACGTTGACGCACCTGTCCTGACAATTATGCGCGGTGACCCGGCCGCACTTCTCACATCGATAAAGCCTTAAACCCCTAGCCCTTTTACCCGGATCATGATCATATAGGACAATATTAAAATCCTGCACGGCTAAAGCATATTCTGTATCATCCTCGAATCCTAGAATTTCATCCCACAGTTCCGCCAACAGCGACCATGCCTTTTCAGGTTCCAAGTCCATAGAGCGCATCACGCGCGTCATCCTCGTGCTGAGATAGAAGCTTTTTGTCTTTCCCGTACGCTGGCGGGGGACCCAACCGGTCAGATAATTCTGGCCGCCCTCTCTTTTCATCTTGACAATCTTTTTCGCTATCGGCGCATAGAACAGATACTCGCGCTCCTCAGCATTTAGGGTAAATTCGTCTCCTGCATCAAGCGTACCCCCATAAACAACGTCGAGCATCAGCAGATTTAGTAGAGACTTTGCGTCCCGCTCTGCGTATTCCGGCGAGGGCATATTGCTCGCAATAACTTCTATGGCTTGATTCCAGGCCAATCGTCTCTCATCATCTTTGGGGGCATAATGGTAAGCCAGCTTGCCCAATTGGACAAGCCCGCTGGTTCTCCTACTTGAAGCCAGTTCGTTCATGACAGCGATATACGCCTGGCTTCTGCAAATATCAGTTTGCGATTCTCTTTCTTTTCCGATCTCAACAAATGTTCCATTGTCCTCAAAAAGCCGTGCAAGGTCAGATACGGCTTCTCGAACAGTGAGTGTCGGCCTTCCGTCATCCAGCATTTTATCGCAGACTTGCCATAGTCCCCGCCTGCGCAGGAACTCCTGATAGGATTTCTCCATGTAGCTGGCAAAGAACGCAGCATCGGCTCGGCTGTCCGAAAAGGTCAAAAACTGCCTTGCCCGCATTATACGCTTAGGGACTCTCGCTCTCGTGATTCCGAAGAAACCACTATTCTTCTTCGGCTCTTCTGAGGTGAGGACCGGTATGCTCTCATATTCGGGGAGCTGCTCATAGAGAGCTGTACCGATAACAGCAGTAGCCGCCTCGTAACCGAGGTAGAATCTGCGGAAATTTCCGAATTCACAAGCGGGGCAGGAGGCATTCCCGTTTTGACGCTCTTTCGCCTTACGAAGCCTGACATATGAATAAGAGCCGTGTTCACACAACGGGGTATGCCTAACCATACTATCCATTTCGATTTTCCCGCAAATTGGACATAGTATGTAATCATGCTCGTCCCTGCTATCGCTGTCGTCCACATCGCGGGGCTGCTCTTCATCCTCATCTGAGAAAAAACCCGCTTCGCTATCTTGCTTAACCAGGAAGAAGTCAGTGCTGTCGTCAAAACCTTGTTTAGGGTGAAGCAGACGCCCATTATCCAACTTGCCCGCCACTGCGATGCGGCCACAATCTTCACATATCGAGCACTCGAAAACGGGGTTACCTTTCTCGTCATACTGTTTACGGGTTAGATATAAGTCTCGGTTGCCCGCCAACGTTATATACACGCCTTCCAGCGCCCGCAGGAAGAAATGATACCGCGGCTTGATCAGGCTCACGCCATCCTTGACCGCCTTGGCGCTTGCCGCAATAAGATAAATGAAGACTTCACTGGAAACACCCATCTCGCCGGCCATTCGTGAAACAGTCTTTGCTCTGTTGGCGATTTGTCTCAACTTTCCGAATAAGCTGCTGCGCAGCATCAACTCAAATAGCTTTTCATTTTCATCGCCATTTGGTGCAAAATCAGCATCATATTCTTTGAGAATTTCTTCGACGGGGCGGGTCCTATTATAGAGTTCCTCAAATAGTCTGGCGGGGAACTCGCGTCTTTCGATCATTGGTTGTTGAACCTCAATGGAGCGGATGATATTCTCTGCTCTGAAGTGTGTGCTGCACAGATTTTCGGCGAACTCGACGATTTGATCGTCTGCTTCTTTGTCGCCGAGAGTGGCACTTGTTAATATGTACTGCACGCTATTCGGTCTACTGATCCGTGCGCGCAAACGGCGCATGAGAAGGGCTGTCTCCATACCTGTCGCTCCACGATATATGTGGGCTTCGTCCAATACAATATAGCGCAGGTTTGCTCCAGAAAACACAGCATCGTCCTTGGGACGCAGCATCATGTACTCTAGCATGGAGTAATTCGTAATCAGAATATGCGGCGGTTCCTTTTGCATGACTTCGCGAGAAATGATCTCATTATCCAAGGGTTCGCTTCCATATAGGCTACGATAGTCTGCATAGGCATTAGATTGCTTGTGTCTAGTATTGCTATTGTAGAGGCCAAATGTGATCTCCGGGCAAGTAGCAAGGATTCTGCGCAGGCGCTTCATTTGGTCGTTAGCAAGGGCATTCATGGGATATATGATAATCGCTCGGACTGCACGCTTCAGCGTGCCAGATTCCTTTTGTTCCAACAGATCTTCCAGGATGGGAAGTAAGAAGCACTCGGTCTTACCGGAACCGGTACCCGTTGTCACAACAAGGTTGCCACCTTCTCGCGCGCGGCCCAGCGCTTCTTCCTGGTGCGAGTACAGCGAACGCTCATATTTCAGTTCTTTATCCTTCTCCGGCACATTCTCCAATGTACAAAAAAGTCTTGAAGCCTGACCGTTTTCAGCAAGCTCCTTAAGACACTTTCCACTTTTGTACGAGCCGCCGATATCCAGAAAAGGACCCTTTCCGATGACGCCGTCTTTTAGCAGTGCATTGCGGAATGACCATTGATAATGCGAGTCTGCAATAGAAAAAGAAGTACTGATATAGTCGACAAAACTTTGCTTGATATTATCTGACGCTTTAATTGGATTAAACATCTTTTACCTCCGATTGCGGTATGATTTCGAGACCATAGTAGTCCGGATTACAGTAATCGTGCTTACTGATTCCTTTAATAGGCACCCTGTCAGTGATGGAACCCCATTTTTTATTCACGTATAGCCCATCATCATAAGGACCGCGCAGAGAAATAGTATAATCATTGATTATCCATAGCTTTACCGGGTTAACTTGTTCGCGATAGATCCCGTCACGAACATATTCCTTGGTCGCATAAGGTCGTAAGCAACCACTATACTTGTATTGGAGGCACCCTTCATAGCACGGGTAACGCTGTGTTTCGCCGTTTAAGCCTTGCTCTCCGATATACCGCAGCTGTGTGATAATGCCCGATGCCGACTTAAGCTCTATGTGTTGGGTCTCGATGAGCGCCTCGGTTACGATTACCGCACGCCCGTCGAACCTGAATAGGGCTGGATCGCCCACTACCAATTGGCCATGCCGAAATTCCTCGTATTTGACAAAAAATCCGGGAGGTTTCATAAAAACGGTATAATCGTACACACCATCCTTAAGCTGATGATCCAGCGAAATGATCTCATCTACGCAGCCAACCCTATATCGTCCAATTTCATCGTCTTGATAGCGGACGGCGAGTTCGAACTCGCTCTCTTTATCCCCGACGAAGTTATCTTTTACATGCCAAAGCAGAGCTTTGCGTTCCACCAAGAAGGGTGCGGATTTGAACGAAGGCTCAAAAGCTATATCGAGCAATTTGATCGACAATGGGCATGTTCCCTCCTTGCGGATAATAATGCCCACCGCACCAACACTTGACTCGTGCGTCGCCCTGATTTCGTTGCCGATCTCCACTCTTTCTGACATGAAGGCCCTTTGGCCGATCAATATGGTGCTGCTATAACCCCTTGGGGTATCCACTTCCAGAAGCGCAGACATCGGTATGTCCTGGTGCCACAGAGTTGGTGCTGCATCTACTGGAATAATCTCGCCATTGAGACGGCATCGCAGAATAGGAATGTCGATCGACAGGTCGCCCTCTCTGTATGGAACAAGCATGAATCCTTCCCCAGGTATAATTTTATATGGATAATAGTTAACTCCAGAGTGGTCAGTAATCTGAACAGTTCCATTTTCTTCGTAGTTGTCAAAATAATAGAAACCATCAAAGCGCAGTGAAAAGTCTTCGACGACAACATAACGCAGTGTGTACACCCGATGTTGTGTGGCATTCTCGATGATCCGAACTTCGTGGACCCCGTCTCCAGCAGGCAAATCAATGCTATGAGTATGGCAGGAATCAGCATCATGTTTGCCAAGGGGGTACAATGTATCATCAACCATCAAGCGATATTGTTTTACCAATGTTGGGTTTTCTGATGCAACTGTGAAGACAACTGGCTTAGTGAAGATGGTACATTCTTGTTGATCTAATAAATACCTACAGTACCTTACCGGTGCGACAGACTTATTCAAAATGAGTCCACTTACCCTCTGTTCAACAGGGAATAGGTTTGTCCCATTAACAACGATATATGTGTTGTCATCCATGAGGATCCGATAGAGATAGCCAGTTCCGCAGGGGTCAACGGTACAGTCGCGTGATGTCTCCACGCCTTCAATGTTTCCGCCTTTGGCCATAAAGATATCAACATAATCACTATCTGGCCGTTTGGAAAGCTCGCTGCCATCATGACCGAATGAGATCGCATCACGGTAAAGCCTTGAACCGGAATCATAAATGTCTTTGCCGTCATATGAAATAACCACGCGCAACTCAATGCGTTCGGCATCTTCTGAAATCAATTCGTCTATCGGAATAGTTGTTCTGGAACTGGTTATGCAGAAGTCATCGCCATAATATCGTAGCCTGTTTGAATAAGGCTCTAAATCGCCAGGATAACGATATATTGTGACCCATGGTCGTTTGTCAGAATCCGAGCCCAAGCGAATCGAAGGTATTATCAATTTAACCTGCCCTGCTTCGCACCTATATGTTGACCTGATACTTGAAAATTCCGTCACTACTTTCTCGGCATTGGCCCTTGACCGTTCGCGCTTGTCAGAAGATCGTTCTTCTCTGCTCCTGCTGTCATACCAATTCACAAGCAGTGTATCAAGATAAGAAGTTTCTTCCATGCTGCCCATAGCAACCAATGTGTCAATAGCGTGAACGATGTAGCCGACAAAATCAGTCATATACTCGGGACAATATGAAAACAGTGCCTTGATAGCTGATGATGACTGGACACTCTTGATATGTAGGGTATCATCTCGGCGCGAGCTGTTGCTTGTGAACCGATCCTTCATAGCATAAGAAAAAGCCCGAAAGGCCGGGTCATCCTTGATGTATTGATACTGTAGCGTCTTAGCATAGAACGCAAATATCTGCTCGAACAAAGCATGGAACTTTGCTTTTGGGGCAAAGGCATGCGCGAGCATCGTTGTATAATATATTTGGCCGGACTTCGCCACAAATCGTTTATGCCTTTTTAAAGTACGTTCTATGGCACGTCTAAAAATTTTATAGACGGGGCTGTTGCTTAAACTGTCATCGTAGGGCAAGGCGTACTGATTATAGATATACTCCCAAAAGCTTTTATCCTCAACACCCGTATCATCCTTCTCACCGTCATTCCAGTTGCGCAACAACAAGATGGTTTCAAGTACGAGGATATCACAGTGAAAATCGCCAAGCCCATGATTCGGCAGATAAATTGTACGAAGTGCATTAGATAGATACCCCTCTGCCATCGTATGTATTTTATTTCGTTGGAGGGGCGATAGATTGACATTTCCCAATATAGGTTGTGAAACAAACGCTTGAGTTAGTACCGGTTCTAGCAGTGCCTGCAAGCTCGGGGACGGTATGGGCGTAGAATATGAACCCGGACGCGATTGCATCTCAGGTTCAATCTTGTTTACCTGCTCCTTAAGCGCGGATTTCTCATTAGGCTCTTGCTCAATAGACATAAATATTAACCTTTCTTACAACCTCTTAGCAGATGGACGATAATTCTATGGAGATGTTCATAAGAATCATCGAATCCACTCCCCTATTCCAGCCGCTCCTCTCCTACTTCGACAAACAACCTCTTTTTCCTGTAAAATGCTCCCATTTATTAATACGTCCTTTAATAGAGAAAACCGCACACCCACAAGTGCACGGCTCAGAAAACCAGCCTATCCTAGATAACGCCGCTCCCATCACGCCAATTTCAGAATCTCCTTAAGCTTCCTATCCAGCCGGGCTTCTTCGCCGCTTTCATTGGTTCTCAGTCTCAAAATCGGTATTCCATACTTCTCCAAAATGGCGTCCTTCATTTTGTCCCGGGCAGCTTGCTTGGGATTATTGACATGGTACGCGTACCCGTCCACCTCAACCACCAGTACCGGCATTTTGTCCAGCTTATTAAAAATGACAAAGTCAGTGTGGGTCAAGATATTCATGGCGAACTTGCACTCGTTGTCATTCAATTTCTCCGGATTGCGAATCAGCATTTTCAGGGGTTGGTGCAGTACCCAGTCAAGATTCTGAAATTCATCCTGGCGCAACACCTTTTCTATTACGGCATTCATTAGGTTTTCCGATTCAACTTCAGATACCCGTTTCCGGTCCTTCATCCTCTCCAACAACTGCTCGGAATAACTGTGATACAGCAGGTCAAACACCGAATAAATATTGCTGTCGATGACCTCAAAATTGTTGTACTCAATATATT
>CAZOMS010000025.1:0-19294 GCA_964580805.1 uncultured Syntrophomonas sp.
GGCCTATTATTTCCTGGTGGTATTGCCGCCGTACCTGTAATAAATATAGACATGAATCTGTATAGGTAACGCAGCCGATTTTCACGAAAGATAGTAATTATCTATAAATGGGGTGATCAGGTGGATCCCGAACTCAAGCAAAGCCTGAAAAAATTACTTACTTTAACCAGCCTGGTAATGGTCCTGCTGGCTATCTATCTTACATTCAATTACATCCTGCCCCTGGTGGGCAGGGTAGCTTCATATTTCCCGGTCGTTTTGATGCCATTTATTCTGGCTTTGGTCATCGCCATCATAGTAGAACCGGTGGTAAATTTTTTTGAAACCCGGGCGGGAATGAAGCGCAATCTGGCGGTGGTGCTCAGTCTGGTTCTGGTTATGGGCGGTTTTGTGGCACTTCTGGTTATGATCTCCCTGGTTCTTATCAAGGAGACTACCGAGTTGTACAAATTGGCTTTGACCCGGTCAGATGATGTAATAAGTCAGGTATTGACATGGATAGACCAGTACCGCATATCTGTCCTCCAGCTTAACCTGCCTCCTCAGGTAGAGAGCGCTGTGCAGCTAAACCTGCAAAAGGCCGTGGAATTGATCCAACAATTGATGAATAATCTTATTGAAGCGCTGGTGCAGGGGTTTGCCACCCTGCCCAGTATATTGATTTTTATCGGTATCGCTACCGTGGCAACTTACTTGACTATCAAGGATCGGGCTCTTATCCGCACCTTTGTAATCAGGATCATGCCTTCCTCAGTTAGGGCTGATGGAACCAATATCATCAATGAACTCTTCAAAGCCTTAAGCGGTTTTGTAAAGGCTTACAGTATTTTGATCACCATAACGGCAGTGTTGACCCTGGTATCCCTGAAAATCTTGGCGGTAAAGTACGCCTTACTGATCGGAATCATGGTCGGTATCGCGGACATCCTGCCTATTTTAGGACCTGGTCTGATTTTCGTGCCCTGGATAATCTGGGAGTTTATTAAAGGTAACGTCGGTATGGGAATCAGCCTGATAATTGTGTATATAATAATAACGGCCGTGAGGCAATTCCTGGAACCCCAGATCGTCGGTGACAGTATCGGCTTGCATCCCCTGGTGACCCTGATCGCCCTGTATGTGGGATTACGGCTGGGCGGAGTTTTCGGTATGATCCTGGGGCCGGTGTCGGTGGTCATTTTTATTGCCTGCTACCGCGCCGGACTGTTCGAACGGTTTGATTGGAGGGAAAAAGATGGGTAAAGCACCCTGCAACGTGGTTATACTCGGGTCGACCGGGTCCATCGGAAAGCAGGCTCTGGAAGTTGTAGACCTGCATCCGGACCGGGTTAAAGTGGTCGGTTTGGCAGCCCGGGATGAGATCGATGAATTGGCTCTCCAGGTGGAAAAATATCGTCCCGCCATGGTGGCCATTGGTGAAACGGATTGTTATCAGCCTCTGCAGAACCGTTTGGGGGCAGGCTGCCAGTTGGTGGCGGGGATGGATGGCATGTGCGAACTGGCCGGCCGGGACGACATAGATATTGTCGTGGTGGCAGTAAGCGGGTCCATAGGGATCCTGCCTACGTTGGCAGCCATCAGGAAATCCCGCCGTATTGCCCTGGCCAACAAGGAGACCCTGGTGGCGGCCGGAGACATAGTGATGAGCCTGGCGCAGGAGCACCAGGCGCCCATAATCCCGGTAGATAGCGAGCACTCGGCCATATTCCAGTGCCTGGCCGGTGAGGCCGCCCATTTGCGCAACATTTGGCTGACAGCCTCCGGAGGTCCTTTTCGGGATTTTACCCAAGAAGAATTGACCGGGGTTACGGTCGATATGGCCTTACAGCACCCCAATTGGAAGATGGGCCCTAAAATTACGGTCGATTCCGCTACTTTAATGAACAAGGGCCTGGAAGTTATCGAGGCCCACCACCTATTTGGGGTTGCTTATGATCGCATCAAGGTTGTGATTCAAAAGGAAAGCGTGATTCACTCCATGGTAGAATTGGTTGACGGATCCTTTCTGGGTCATCTTGGCGTGGCTGACATGAGGATCCCCATTCAGTATGCATTGTCGTACCCGGACCGGTTGCCATCACCCGCTGCCGGATTGGATTTTGGTCAAATCGGGGCAATCCATTTTCAGCAGCCTGACTTGCAGAGATTTCCTTTGCTGGGAGTGGCTTATGAAGCCGGCCGGATAGGGGGAACCCTTCCGGCGGTAATGAATGCCGCCAATGAGGTGGCGGTGCACAAATTCCTGGCCGGCCAGATAGGCTTTTTGGACATCGCCCGGCTGGTGGAAAAAGTATTGGAGGCTCACTCTGTAGTAGCCCGGCCCCAACTCGATGATATATTTGCGGTAGATGGCTGGGCGCGGGCCTATTGCAGCGAACTGGCCGAGAAAGGATTATAAAATAATGACTATTATTAACACCATTATAATACTAGCGATCCTTATCCTGGCGCATGAATGGGGTCACTTCTGGGTAGCTCGCCGGATTGGGATACCCGTTTATGAGTTCAGCCTGGGATTTGGCAAGAAACTGTATTCCACCCAGAAGGATGGGGTAGAATACTCCCTGCGCCTGATCCCTTTGGGCGGGTTTGTGCGCATGGCTGGCGAAGAACAGGGAGACATGAACGATCCGCAGGGATTCAATAACCGAAAACCGTGGGAAAAGATGGCGGTTTGTTTCTCCGGACCTTTCATGAACTTTGTGTTGGGAGTAATCGTTTTCATCTATATTTTTGCTTTTATAGGATTAGGATTCCCAAGTGACGAGCCGGTGGTGGGCGAGGTTATCAAAGACAAACCTGCTTATACGGCTGGTTTACAGAGCAACGACCGTGTTCTTAGCATGAACGGCCAGGAGATCAATAGTTGGGATGAATTTGTCCAGAACATCCAGGCCTACCCGGCTGGGACATCACTGACTACTGAGGTGGAGCGGGATGGGAGCAGGCAAACCGTTACTATGATCTCTACCCTGGACCAGAGCAGCGGCAACCCTATCGTCGGGGTCTATCCACAATTGGAATTTGTCCGCCAGGGGATAATTGAATCGATTAGATTGGGCTTTGTGCAAACCTATCAGATGACCGTGGCCTTACTGGGCGGTCTCGGAATGCTTTTCACCGGGGCAGCGTCCTCATCCGACTTGGCCGGGCCGGTGGGAATCACCAGCATGGTCGGGGAAGCGGCCCGGGGCGGCATGGTTTACTTGTTGAGTTTTGCTGCTTTCCTCAGTATCAACCTGGGTGTTATCAACCTGTTGCCTATTCCGGCTCTGGACGGGAGCAAGATAGTATTTGCCTTTGTAGAGATGGTACGCCGCCGACCGATGGATCCGGAAAAGGAAGGTTTTATCCACTGGTTGGGATTCATGTTCCTGATGTTGCTCATTATTTTTGCCACCTATAATGATATAGTAAGGTTAATAAAGGGATGATATAATTGCGCAGAAAATCACGGGTCGTTTGGGTTGGAAAGGTCGGGGTAGGCGGCGATAACCCGGTGGTGGTGCAGTCGATGACCAACACCGATACCCGCAATGTGTCGGCTACGGTGGAACAGGTACAGAGGCTGGAGCAGGCTGGCTGCGAAATAATACGGGTGGCCGTGCTGGATGAAGAAGCGGCCGCGGCCATAAAAAAGATAAAGCAGTCTATTTCCATACCTTTGATAGCCGATATTCACTTCGATTACCGGCTGGCCCTGAAGAGCATTGCGGCCGGAGCGGATGGATTGCGGATAAATCCTGGCAATATTGGAGACAAGCATAAAGTGGCCCAAGTGGTGGCAGCCTGCCAGGACCGGCGTATTCCCATCCGGATCGGGGTGAACTCGGGATCTCTGGATAAGAGGATGCTGGAGCGATTTGGATCGGTTTGCAAAGAGGCGATGGCAGAGAGCGCCATGGAGAACATAAAGTTGCTGGAGGATATGGATTTTCGCGATATCAAGCTGTCATTGAAGTCATCCTCGGTGTTGCTGAGCCTGGATGCTTACCGCTTGATAGCCGAGAAAACGGACTATCCGTTGCATATCGGCATAACCGAGGCGGGAACCAAAGACCGGGCCCTTATAAAGTCGTCTTTAGGGATCGGCATGCTCCTTTATGAAGGAATAGGCGATACGGTGCGCTTCTCGCTGACCGCCGATCCGGTCGAAGAAGTGTGGGCCGCCTACGAACTGTTGCGGGTTCTGGAGATCCGCCAGCGCGGGATGGAGCTGATATCATGCCCAACCTGCGGAAGATGCGAGATCGACCTTATCAAGCTGGCCGAGCAGGTGGATGGGACCATCCGTTCCTGGCCGGAGCCGCTTAAGGTGGCGGTTATGGGATGTGTAGTCAATGGTCCGGGTGAGGCCCGGGAGGCCGACATAGGCATTGCCGGGGGCCGGGGATTCGGCTTGTTGTTTCGCAAAGGGGAAATAATCAAAAAGATTCCGGAAACGGAAATGCTGGATGAATTATTGAACGAAATTGAGGCCATTAAGCAAAGGTCCAGTTCGTAAGACGCATGGACCATTCGATCGATAAGATGGCGATCATAGTCCAGCAATATGAAATGAAACATTAAGGGAGGAAATAAATTGAAGGCATCGCAACTATTTTTCCCAACTTTAAGAGAGGTCCCCAGTGAGGCTGAAGTTATCAGTCACCAGCTCCTTCTAAGAGCCGGCTTTATAAGGAAATCCAGTGCGGGGGTTTATAGCTACCTGCCGCTGGGCTATAGGGTATTGAGTAAGATAGAGGCCATTGTCCGGGAAGAAATGGATCGGGCCGGGGGGCAGGAAGTGCTGATGCCAATCATTCAGCCCCGGGAACTGTGGGAGAGGACCGGCCGCTGGACGGTGTACGGGGATGAAATGTTCCGTTTGACCGACCGTCACGACCGGGGATTTGCTTTGGGGCCCACCCACGAGGAGATCATTACCACTTTGGTTGATGGCGAGGTTCACTCCTATCGGGACCTGCCCCTGCTGCTTTATCAGATCCAGAATAAATACCGCGATGAGATCCGTCCCCGATTCGGACTGATGCGAGGCCGCGAGTTCATAATGAAAGACCTGTATTCCTTTGACGAAGACGATAAAGGCTTGGATATTTCCTATCGCAAGATGTATGCTGCCTACCAGGCCATCTTTGACCGGATGGCTCTCCGCTACCGGGTAGTGGAAGCTGACAGCGGCGCCATTGGGGGCAATGAAAGTCATGAATATATGGTATTGGCGGACAGCGGGGAGTGTACCATCCTGTACTGCGAATCTTGTGATTATGCCGCCAACGTAGAAAAGGCTATCTCCAGGGAAGATGAAACCGCCGGCGCAGGGGTAGAAACGAAACCTTTGGAGAAGATCGCCACCCCTGGCCTGAAGACTATTCAGGACCTGGTCCGGGAGTTGGGCATACCCGAGCAACATCAGGTGAAAACGCTGATGTATTATGCTGACGGGGAGGTGGTGGCGGTCATCCTGCGCGGCGATCGTGACCTTAACGAGATCAAACTGAAGAACTACTTGGATTGCGGACAGTTGTTCATGGCCGACGAGCAGTCGGTGCGGGAGCAATGCGGGGCTGGTTTTGGATCACTGGGCCCGATAGGATTGAAAGCCCGGATATACGTGGACAGCGAGGCGGCTCGGCTGAAGAATTTCAGCTGCGGGGCCAACCAGGACGGATTCCATTACATCAACTGCAATGTGGGGCGGGACTTTGTGCCCACCGCGGTAGGTGACTTTAAAAACGCCGCCGCAGGCGACCCCTGTCCTGATTGCAGTGGTATGATGGGCGCGCTCCGAGGGATAGAAGTCGGACATATTTTCAAGTTGGGCACCAAATATTCCGATGCCCTGCAAGCGTTCTACCGCAATCAAGAGGGTGAAGAGAAACCTTTTGTTATGGGATGCTATGGGATGGGGGTCACCCGCACTATGGCTGCGGCAGTGGAGCAGAATCATGACGGTGATGGCATTATCTGGCCGATGCCGATAGCCCCATATCAGGTCATCATCATCCCGGTCAACGTCCAGAAAGATGACCAACTGAAAGCTGCTGCGGAAATATATCAGCAGTTGTTGAACATGGGCCTGGAGGTAATACTGGATGACCGCGACGAAAGAGCCGGGGTCAAGTTCAAAGATGCCGACCTGATAGGGATTCCTGTAAAAATAACCATCGGACCCAAGTCTTTGCAGGAAAACCAGGTCGAAGTGAAGAAAAGATGGGAAACAACCGTCGAAAGAGTGGGGCTCACCCGCGTGGCTGACTATGTACAGACCATTGTAGAAGAGGGGATGGCCCAGAAGTAAACACCGGGGCGGTGGATCATGTCTACCTATGAAATAATTTTCAAATTGACCCTGGCCTGCATTTTAGGCGGGATCATCGGCCTGGAGAGGGAGAGCCTGAACCGCCCGGCAGGATTCAGGACCTACACCCTGGTTTGCGTGGGTTCAGCCCTGGCCATGATCGTGTCACTGGATATTTATTACCAGTTTCACCATACAGTAACCGCCGACCCCGGGCGAATTGCCGCTCAGGTGGTAAGCGGAATCGGATTCCTGGGCGCCGGTACCATTATGAAGGAAGGTTCCACAGTGCGGGGCCTTACCACCGCGGCGGGGTTGTGGGGGGTAGCCTGTATCGGATTGGCGGTGGGCGCCGGGATGTATGTACCGGCGGTAGTCACCTCCATCCTTATCCTGTTCGTCCTGGTCTACTTTGTAAGATTTGAGGAACAGGTTACCGGGTCCCGGTTGTTCAAGGGCATTGTGGTAGTAGTGGACGATGTTCCGGGCCAGGTGGGAATCATCGGCTCCCAATTGGGTGAGATGGGGGTCCTTATTAAAAACATCAGCTTGGAACGCCTGGAAGATGGCTTGTTAGAAGTGGTTTTGCTGCTGCGTTTGACCCCGGAGATAGAAATAGAAGAGGTTATCAATGTACTCACCAACGCCAAAGGGATCCACAGTATCGATAGGTTGAACTAGTGCTGGATTCAGGGGGAAGCAAGTTGACTCTTAGTTTCCAAAGATATATTAACGGCAAGATAAACGAGGAATTGATTCCTGCATGGGCGGATACATTCATTAAGAAGGTGGAGGTGGACCGGAATAAGCAGACCTGGACACTGCACCTGTGCATTCAGGAGCCAGTAGCCAACTTATTCTATCGAGAAACCGAAAAGCAGTTGCTCCAAAATTTTGAATACTTGCAGGGGATAGAGTTGATCCCCGAATTGATCGATTCCTACGATTCCCTCCATGAACTGATAGACTCCCGCCGCCGTGATATATCTGCATGTATATTTGCCGACAGCGAGAATCTTTTCGAATCGCCCGCTTTAACGTGGCACTTCAAAAACACCCGCATCGACCTGGCATGTAAAAACCGCCTCATTTATGAGAGCATCATCAACGACGGAATATGCACCCGAATCGCTGACTGGTTCTGGCATGAATACTGCCTGCAAATACTGGTTCGGGCGGTACTGGTTACCAAAGGGGAGCGGAACTCGCGGCCCAGTCAGCATTACCTGGCGGAAGGTAAATTGGAAGTAATCCCTCCCAGGATGGAGGCGGTCCATTCCGGTAAAAACGGAGGAAACAACCGTGATAAAAATAAACTGGTGACCACCATCCGGGAGAGGTCGGTCCCCATAGCGGCTCTGGAAGAAGGTTTGAAAACAGCGGTAACGGAAGGAGAGGTATGGGACAAGAAAGTCGTCCCCATGCAGGCCGGACAGACCGCCGCCTACTACTTCCTGACCGACCACAATGACACCATTATTGTAAAAGCTTACTGGAGCCAGGCGGACTACGATCGGATCGATATCGGCGACCGCATTAAGGTCAAAGGCAGCACTCGCTTTGAAGCCCGCATCAAAGAAACCGCACTTTTCATGGAGCAATACAGTCAACTGGATAAAGACCTGCGTCAGGATAACAGCACCGTCAAGAGGATAGAACTGCATGCCCATACCAAAATGAGTTCCCTGGATGGTTTGGCTGAGATCAAGGAACTGGTCAAACGGGCAGCGCAATGGCGCCATCCGGCTATAGCCATCACCGATCATGCTTGTATCCAGGCTTTTCCGGTCGCTTATGCTGCCCAAAAGGAGATCAACCGCAGCAGTGACCACCCGATAAAGATCATCTACGGGGTGGAAGGTTATCTGGTCGAACATGACAAAAAGGAGCGGCCCTGGCATATTATCCTGCTGGCCAGCAACAATTCCGGCCTGAAGAACCTTTATAAACTGGTAAGCCTTAGTTATCTGGATAATTTCTACCGCCAGCCCCGTATACCCAGACAGGAACTGATAAAGCACCGGGAGGGCTTGTTGCTGGGTACCGCCTGCGAAGCGGGTGAATTGTTCCGCGCCCTCCTGGGTGGCGCCAGCGACGCTGAATTGGAGTCGATAGCCGGTTTTTATGATTATCTGGAGATCCAACCCCGGACCAACAACTCCTTCATGTTGCGCAAAGGGCTGGTTAAAAGTGAGGCCGAACTGCTCGACCTCAACCGGCGGATTGTCAGTTTGGGCCGGCGTTTGAACATGCCTGTGGTAGCTACCGGGGATGTCCATTTTCTGGACCCCCATCACGAGAAATTCCGCACCATAATCAAGGGCGGGCAGGATTATGAGGATGCCGAGGAGCATCTGCCCTTGTATTTTAGGACCACTGAAGAAATGCTGGCTGAATTTGCCTACTTGGGGCCGGAGGAAGCCGCCCGGGTGGTTATTGACGGGCCGGCGGCCGTAGCTGCCCGAATCGATGATATCCAACCGGTCCCGGATGGCTTTTATCCGCCCAAGATAGAGGGAGCGGAGCAAGAAATAACAGAACTGACCTGGCAGAATGCTCATGCCCGGTATGGGCCGCAATTACCGTCGATGATAGAAGAACGTATCAAGCGGGAGCTTCAATCCATAATTGGGCACGGTTTTTCCGTGCTGTATCTGATTGCCCACAAACTGGTGAAGAAATCGAACCAGGATGGCTACATGGTAGGATCACGCGGCTCGGTAGGGTCTTCCCTGGTGGCTTACTTGACCGGTATAACCGAGGTAAACGCCCTGCCGCCTCATTACATATGTACAGAATGTTATTTTTGCGAATTTGTGACCGGCGCCGCCATGGGCTGCGGCGCCGACCTGGATGATAAGGTCTGTCCGGACTGCGGCCGGGAATTGGCCAAGGACGGTTTCGACATCCCCTTCGAGACCTTCATGGGATTTGAGGGTGACAAAGTCCCCGATATAGACCTGAATTTTTCCGGTGACTATCAGAGCCAGGCCCACCAATACGTGGAAGAACTGTTTGGCAGCCAGAATGTGTTCAGAGCCGGGACCATCTCCACCATTGCCGACAAGACAGCTTTCGGCTTTGTTAAGAAGTACGCGGAAAAGCAAGGAATGCAGATAAAGAATTCCGAAATGACCCGACTGGCCGCTGGCATCAGCGGGGTGCGCCGGACCACCGGGCAGCACCCGGGAGGGTTGATCGTGGTTCCCACCGACAAAGATATTATGGACTTCACGCCCCTTCAGCATCCGGCCGACAAAAAGGATTCAGGGGTTATCACTACTCATTTCGAATATCACGCCATTGGCGATCAACTAGTCAAGTTGGATATACTGGGCCATGACGATCCTACCGTAATAAAGGAATTGGAGGATCTGACCGGGATCCGGGCTTCCCGGCTCAGTTTGTCGGACCGCCAGACCATGTTGCTTTTCTCGGGGGTTGAACCGCTGGGAGTCATGCCCGAGGAAATCGGCAGTACTGTCGGTACATTTGGCATACCTGAGTTCGGCACCCCTTTTGTGCGCCAGATGCTTGAAACCACCAGGCCAACCACCTTCTCGGAATTGGTCCGCATCAGCGGGTTGTCACATGGTACGGATGTTTGGCTGAATAATGCCCAAAATCTTATTGAGAGTGAAACCGCCAGCCTGAATGAAGTCATCTGTACCCGGGATGATATCATGACCTACCTGATTCACCAGGACATGAATAAAACCCAGGCCTTCGAAATCATGGAGAAGGTGCGCAAGGGCAAGGGGCTCAAGGAGAAGGATATCGACTTGATGGAAAGATGCCAGGTGCCCGGTTGGTATATTAACGCCTGCCAGAAGATAAAGTACATGTTCCCCAAGGCCCACGCAGTTGCCTATGTCACCATGGCATTCCGCATCGCCTGGTTCAAAATCAATTATCCCCTGGCCTTCTATTCCAGCTTTTTCGGGATACGGGCCGAGGATTTCGAGGCAGAGACCATTTTGGGCGGTTTGGACCGGGTGCAGGAAAGGCTGCGAGAGATCAATAAACTGGGCTTTAGCGCCACCCAGAAGGAAAAACGACTGCAAACGGTTTTGGAATTGGCCTTGGAGATGTACGCTCGGGGCTTTCACTTCCTGGCGGTGGACATATACAAATCCGATGCCCGCAAATTCATTATATCCGGAAACGGCTTGCGGTTACCGTTTGCGGCGCTGCCCAACATAGGTTTGACGGCGGCGCAGGGGATAATGAGCAGCCGCCAGGAAGGGGAGTATCTGTCCATCGAGAACTTCCAGGCCCGCACCCGTCTCAATAAAAGCGGCATGGATGTGCTGCGCAAGGAAAATTGCTTCGCTGGCCTGCCGGAGAAAAACCAGATGAGCCTGTTCGCGTAAGGAATCGAAATGCAGCAATATTGAGCCTGAACTTGAATAATAAAATACCATTGTGCTATACTTCTACTGTATCTTGCTAATATTGTATTAGAAAGAGTGGGTAACCGGCCCACTCTTTCTATTGTAATTGCTCAGAAACAGGGCAAAATGGAGGCTGGAGGAATGTCACACAAGGGGCGCATCACTGCTCAGGTGACTGCCGCAATCAATGCCAAGTTGGGCAGAGAGGGCATAGAACTATACGACATCGAGTATCGGCGCGAATCAGCCGGCCTGGTGTTAAGGATTTACATCGATTCAGCTGCCGGAGTAGATACCGATACCTGTGTTGCCGCCACCAGGGCAGTGAAGGACTACCTGGATGACGAGATCCAATTGGACTATGATTATTTGGAAATGTCATCTCCGGGCATCGATCGGGTTTTAAAGCAAGAAAAGGAGTTTATTAGATACAAAGGCTCGCGGGTGCTGGTCAAGACCAGTCAAGCGGTTGATGGGAGAAAAAAATTTGTTGGCATTCTGGGGGAAGTGGATGGCAACATTTTGAAAATCGACACTGAGGGCCAGGTATTGAGTCTCAATCGGGAGATTATTGCCATGGTTAGACTGCATCCGGAGATATAAGGAGGAAGAACAATGTCGCAAGAACTGATTCTGGCGCTGCGTGAACTGGAAAAAGAACGGGGCATACCCCAGAAGGCATTGATAGAAGCGATCAAGTCAGCCCTTAACACTGCCTACAAGAAAAACTTCGGTACTTCCCAGAATGTAAATGTGGAATTGAACCAGATCACCGGCGAGGTGCAGGTTTTCGCCCAAAAAAGGGTTACCGATGACGTTACCGACACCTGTCTGGAGATATCATTGGACGAAGCGGCGGAGATCGATCCTACCGTAGCCGTTGATGACGTAATCAACGTCGAGGTTACACCGTCGGATTTTGGCCGCATTGCCGCCCAGACCGCCAAACAGGTAGTGGTTCAGAAGCTGCGGGAAGCGGAACGGAGCCTGATCTTCGAGGAGTTCTCGGAACGTGAGGGTGAGATCGTTACGGGCCTTATTCAACGAATCGAGGCCAAAACCATAATTATTAACCTGGGTCGGACAGAAGGGATCATGCTGCCCGCCGACCAGATCTTTTCTGAACGATACGACGTAGGGCAGAGGGTAAAAGGATATATATATGAAGTAAAGAATACTTCCAAAGGTCCCAGCGTTTTCATTTCCCGCACTCATCCGTTTTTCCTGAAAAGGCTGTTTGAGCTGGAGGTCCCGGAAATATACGAGGGTTTGGTCGAAATCAAGACCATCGCCCGGGAAGCTGGGGCGCGTTCCAAGATATCAGTTTATTCAATGGATGAGAAAATAGACTCGGTAGGAGCCTGTGTAGGCCCGAGAGGGATACGGGTGCAAAATATAGTAAATGAATTAAACGGGGAAAAGATAGATATAATCAAGTATCATAAAGACCCGGAGAAGTTCATCGCCAATGCCTTGAGCCCTTCCAAAGTCCTGTCGGTAGAAATCGATGCCGAAGGCAAAAAAGCCCGGGTCATCGTACCTGATTACCAGCTGTCCCTGGCGATTGGCAAGGAAGGGCAAAACGCCCGCCTCGCCGCCAAGCTCACCGGCTGGAAGATCGATATAAAGAGCGAAAGCCAGGCCGAAGAGGAGTACGAATACGATGCCTAAGGTTCGCAAGATCCCGCAGCGGATGTGCGTGGGCTGCCGAGTCATGAAGAATAAGAAGGAATTGATCAGGGTGGTAAGGACTCCGGTGGGCGCCATTGAGCTGGACGAAACCGGAAAAAAATCGGGACGGGGTGCTTACCTGTGCCGGGATTCGAACTGCTTGACCCTGGCAGTTAAGGGCAAAAGATTGCAGAAGGCCCTTGACCAGGAAGTGGGAAGTGACATAATAGAAACGATTCGGGAAAAGTTGCAGATCCCGTAAAAGGCAGGCGATAGGATGAGAAAGGTATATGATCTCATCGGCATTGCCAGACGGGCCGGTAAGGCAACTTCTGGAACGATGGCAGTGCAGAGGAGTCTCAAGAGAAGCCAGGCACGCCTTTTGATAATCAGTGAAGATGTTTCTCTCAATACCAGGGAGGTATTGTTAAGGGCTAGCCAAAAGTACGACATACCCTATATTATATTGGGAAACAGCCAAGAACTGGGCCACAGTATGGGGAAATCCGTGCGGGTGGCTTTGACGATAGATGATTCAGGTTTGGCGGAGGCAATTGTAAAGGCTGTCAAATCGGTGGATACAGAGGCAAAAACAACGGGGGTGGTTCAATGGCCAAAATAAGAGTACACGAATTTGCCAAGGAAATGGGTATGCCCAGCAAACAGATGGTTGAGACCCTTTCTAATTTGGGGTTGGAAGTAAAAAATCACATGAGCACCATAGAAGATTCACAGGTAGCATGGGTAAGGAAACGGTTGGGTCGGGAGCCGGAACCAGCAGCCGATAAGACCCCAACCAAGCGTCCCGACAAGGCTGTCGCTCCACCGGAGCGGCCACCAGCTCGGGAACAGGGGCAAACACGTCCTGGGACGCCGGCCCCAACCAAACCGGTACAGCCTGCCCAAGCGGGACCATCAATCCAACCGACCAAACAGCAGCCATCGGTTTCCCCTGCCCGGCAGCCGGAGAGAAGAGACATTTCAGGCGGAGCTGACCACAGGTCTGCTTCCGTTCGCAATGGCAGACCAGCCGAACCCCCGGCCCGGTCGCAGGATTCTGCTCGCCCCGTCCAACCGACCAGTCAAGCAAATCGTCCTGCCCCGCCCAGGCCCGGTCAGGCTCCCAGAACAGGGCAAGCTCCGCCTGCTGGCATGAACCGGCCTCGTCCGGCGGGGCCGCAGGAGACGAGACCAGCTCCATCCGGAAATCAGGATAGACGCCCATCCCCGCAACAAGGAACGGGAGCCCGTCCCCAAGGAGGTCAGGATAGGCGGCCCGGCCCTCAACAAGGGACAGGAGCTCGTCCATACGGAGGTCAGGATAGGCGGCCCGGCCCGCAGCAGGGAGCCGGACCGCGTCCAGCCGGAGGCGGAGCACCTCGTCCAGCCGGAGGCGGAGCGCCGCGCCCAGCTGGTGGCGGAGCACCGCGATCTCAGGATAGGCGGCCGCAAACCGGTGCGGGCATGCCCGGCAAGAAGCCGTTCGGAGGCGAGGTCAAAAAGAGCGTTGACAATAGAGGACCTCAGGGAGCAGCCCGGCCACAAGGAGAGGGTGCCCGCAAACCAGGCCAGGGCAAGGCCGTGAAAAAACCGTTGGCCCAGAAACAGCAACCGGCCGCCAGGAACTACAGCCGTCCCATGAGAAAAGGCAAACACAAGAAAAAGAAGGAAGAACAGGTTTTCCAGACTCCAGATAAAATCCTGGTGGGAGATTTCATCCAGGTTCGTGAACTGGCTGAAATGACGGGCAAAGGCACCGGCGAGATAGTGAAGAAGCTAATGGAACTGGGCATCATGGCCACCATCAACCAGGAAATAGATTTTGAAACCGTTGAGATTCTGGGATCCCTCCTCGATATAGAGGTAGAACATGAAATAAGCGAGGAGCAGCAGATTCTTGAAGAAATAGTCGATACCCCGGAGAGTCTGGTACCCAGGCCGCCGATTGTCACCGTTATGGGTCATGTCGACCACGGCAAAACCTCTTTGTTGGACAGAGTACGGCATGCCGATGTGGTATCCAGTGAAGCCGGGGGAATAACCCAGCATATCGGTGCTTATCAGATCAAGATGGACAATGGTAAATCTATTACCTTTATCGACACCCCTGGCCATGAGGCATTTACCGCCATGCGGGCCCGGGGGGCCAACCTCACTGATATCGTGGTGCTGGTGGTGGCTGCCGATGACGGGGTAATGCCACAGACGATAGAAGCCATAAACCATATCAAGGCTGCTAAAGTACCATTCCTGGTGGCTTTGAACAAAATGGACAAAGCGGATGTCAATCCGGACAAAGTGATGCAGCAGCTCACCGAATACAATATAGTGCCCGAGGAATGGGGCGGAGAAACCATGTTTATCCCGGTATCGGCCAAGACCGGTATGGGTATCGAAAACCTGCTGGAAATGACCGCCCTATTGGCGGAAATGCAGGAACTGAAGGCTAATCCCAACCGGGCCGTTGAAGGTGTGGTTATTGAAGCCCAGTTGGATAAAGGCAAGGGCGCCGTGGCTACGGTCTTGGTGCAAAAAGGGACTTTGAAAATAGGTGACTTCATCGTTTGCGGTTTAACCTGGTGCAAGGTCCGGGCCATGACCGACTTCCGGGGACGCCGCGTGGATCTGGCTTATCCATCCATGCCGATCGAGATAACAGGATGGTCGGATGTACCTGAGGTGGGCGAAAAAGTCCTAGTGACCGATGAAAAGATCGCCAAAGAAATTGCCGGGTTGAGATTGAGCGAAAAGAAACTGGAGGACCAGAAACAAAGCAGCAGAATTTCGCTGGATGATTTCTTCAAGCAGATGCAAAATACCGGTATAAAGGAGCTTAACCTGATCATCAAGGGCGATGTTGGGGGATCGATCGAAGCCCTGGCCCAGTCCCTGCTTCGGCTGAGCACCAATGAGGTCAAGGTGAACGTGATCCATTCGGCGGTAGGAGCGGTTACCGAAACCGATGTCATGCTGGCTTCGGCTTCCAACGCCATCATAATCGGGTTCAACGTCCGGCCTGATATCAAGGCCCGCAAGTATGGCGAGGAAGAAAACATTGATATCCGCATGTACCGGGTAATTTATGAAGCGATCGACGATGTCAAAAAGGCCATGGAAGGTTTACTCGAACCGGAATACCGGGAGAAATACCTGGGGCGGGCCGAGGTGCGGCAGACGTTTAAGGTGCCCGTGGTGGGGACCGTGGCCGGCGCCTATATCATTGATGGCAAGATGCAAAGGAACGCCGATATCAGGGTCTTGCGCGACTCGGTGATCATTCATGAAGGCAAGCTTAACTCCCTCAAGCGCTTCAAGGATGATGTCAAGGAAGTAGTGGAAGGCTATGAATGCGGCATGGGGGTAAAGGATTTCAACGACATCAAAGAGGGCGACATCATCGAAGCCTTTACCATGGAGGAAATTGCCCGGTCATTGTAGTCCCAAAGCTGAATTCACCCCGATAGGAGTGTTGACAATGGGTAAACGCAGACAGGAAAAAATGTCTGTAGAGATAAAGCGGATGCTGTCCGCGATCATAAAGGATCATGTCAAGGATCCGCGCATCGATTTCACTACCGTCTCCATAACCCGGGTAGACGTGCCCCAGGACATAAGCCATGCTCGCGTCTATATCAGCGTACTGGGGGATGAGGAGAAGCAGAACGAAACTATGCAGGTACTGCAGAAGGCCAGGGGTTATATCAGGTCGGAATTGGCCCATGGTCTGCAGATAAGGCATGCGCCGGAAATAGAATTCCGACTGGATAAATCGATTGAACAGGGGATCAGGATTTCGTCTTTGCTGGACAGCCTGCATCAGGAAGCGGAGGCCAAGGATAACCGCAATGAATAGTCTTGCGCAGATCGCCCAGGTAATTTTGGAGCGAGACGAATTTTTACTGGTAGCACACTCAATACCGGATGGTGATTGCGTCGGCTCGCTGCTGGGGCTTTACCTGGGCCTGGTGTCAATGGGAAAGCGTGCTCGGGTATTTATGCAGGATCCAGTTCCGGCCATATACCATTACCTGCCGGGGGCGGATCAAGTGCTGGGCCCCAACCAGGTGGGTCAACCGGAATCCAACCTGATCTACCTGGACTGCTCGGATCAGGAGCGGGTGGGAGAAACCGCCGCGGTTATCCTGGCCGGGGAACACTATATCATCAACATCGATCATCATCAGAGCAACACCCGGTTTGGACAAATGAATCATGTTGACGAAAAGTCGTCGTCTACGGCCGAATTGGTCTTCGCCTTGCTGGAGCATCTTCAGGTGGAGATAGATTCGGCCATAGCCAATGCCTTGTATATCGGTGTCTTTCAAGATACGGGAGGTTTCCAGCACAGCAGCACCAACCCTTCCACCTTTCGAACTGCAGCAGCTTTGCTGGAAAAAGGCATTGACCTGGATTTAATTAAACGTCAATTGTTCGAGTCCAAAAGTGCGGAGGAATTGCTCCTGTTGTCCCTGGCCCTGCGCAGCCTCAGCAGTTGCTGCGAGGGCAGGATAGTGTGGATGATTTTGAATTATAGCGACGTGGCTGAGATCAAAGCTCTGGACATATGTCCGGAGGGCATCATCAACAACACCCTGGCGGTTAAAGGCGCCCGGGTAGGGATGCTGTTCCGGGAATTAAGCCCCGGCACTATTAAGGTGGGATTCAGGTCCAAGGGCGAGGTTGATGTAGCAGCCCTGGCCGGCCGATTTGGCGGGGGAGGACATTCCCGCGCCGCCGGAGCTCAGCTGACCGGTACCATGGAAGACATACAGAGGGAAGTCATCCTGGCAGTCGAAAGTGTGATCGCTTAGGTGAACGGATTTCTAAATATCAACAAAGCGCCGGGCTTGACTTCCTTCGATGTCATAAGAAGGCTTAAGAAGATAATTCCCAAGACCAAGCTGGGGCATCTGGGCACCCTTGATCCCATGGCGGAAGGCGTTCTGCCGGTAGCGGTGGGTTTTGCTACCCGGTTGATCGAGTATGTGGCTGATACGGACAAGATTTACCAGGCATCCATGACTCTTGGGGGCGTATCCGACACCCAGGATGCCTGGGGCCGCATAGAGTACCAGCCAGTCATCAATTTTGACCAGGCTCATTTGATGAGACTGCTGGCCAAATACACGGGCGCCATTTCCCAGATCCCGCCCATGTACTCGGCGGTCCACCACCAGGGTGAGCGTTTGTATGTGCTAGCCCGACAAGGGATAACGGTGGAAAGAGAAGCTCGCCAAATCGAGGTACACTACCTGAATCTCCTGGACATAAGCCAGGACGAGGCGGGCCGGCCAGTGGTCAGCCTGGAAATCGGCTGTTCCCAGGGATCATATATTAGAACTTTATGCCACGATATTGGTGCAGAGTTGGGTACCGGGGCATATATGTCGGCCCTGACCCGGACTCGGGCCGGCAGCTTTGCCGTTGATCAGGCCATTTCGTTGGAGCAGCTGCACGACCACCGAGATAATTGGACAACCTGGCTGTACCCGGTGGATTTCCCGCTTCAACACCTGCCCCAGGTGGAGCTGGATGAGGGGCAGCAAAACAGAATTAGGAACGGAAACCAGGTTGCCGTTGCGTCGGGCACTCCAACCGGGGTGATAAAGGTTTATGATCGGGATCATAATCTGGTAGCGATAGCCAAGTGCGAACAGCGCCAGGGCAGTAATTGGCTGCAGCCGCTCAAGGTTTTACAAAGGTAATATCATTGCTGACGAATCAACACCATCTGGCAGCCTTATACAATATCGGGGAGATGTAGAAATGAACGTAATTCGAGGAATTGAAAACTATCAAACCAAAGCCCGGCCGGTTTGTTTAGCACTTGGCAATTTCGATGGAGTACATAAAGGACATCAATTGCTGATTAGGACCACGGTAGAAAAGGCGGCGGCCCGGGGAGGCGAATCGGTGGCTTTTATTTTTGATCCCCACCCCACTCAGGTGCTGGCGCCGGATAAAGCCCCCCGCCTCCTCATCACACCTCGACGCAAAGCGGAATTGCTGGAAAAACTAGGCCTTGATACTCTCATTTATGCACCTTTTACCCGTGAGATCGCGGTTTGGCCGCCGCTGGATTTTGTCCGGCGGATTTTGATAGCCAGATTCCAGGTGAGCGAGGTTTGCGTAGGTTTCAACTATACCTTCGGTCACCGGGGAGCCGGAACGCCGGAGATGCTTAAACAGTTCGGGGAACAACTGGGATTCGGAGTGGGGATAATAGATCCGGTGGTTTATGATGGTGAACCCATATCCAGCAGCCTGATCCGGAAAGCCATGGAAGACGGCGATATAGATACGGCTTACCAAATGCTCGGTTATTACCCCCTGATCGAGGGGGTGGTGGTGGAGGGCGAGCACCGGGGCGCGGCGATTGGCTTCCCTACCGCCAACCTGGGCGTCGAACCGGTTTACCACCTCCCCGGCAAAGGGGTTTATGCAGCCCTGGCCGAGGTTGATAACAAGATATATCAATGTGTGGTCAACATCGGCAGCAAACCGACCTTTCATCCCGAGTACCCCTTAGCCATCGAAGCCCATATCATGGATTTCAATGGCGATCTTTACGGCCAAAATATGCGGATCAGTCTGCGGGCCAAGATTCGAGACGAACAGCGATTTGCTTCGGTAGATGAACTGACGGCGCAGATAGCCAGGGACAAAGATCGTTCCCTGGAGATTACCAAACTGGCGAGCCGGGATTCACTAAATGGATCGGAGACTTTGTAACACCTACATACCGGTGCCAACGTTTACTTTTTATAACTACTATGTTAGAATAACTCTGTTATTGACCGGAATTGTGGGTAATAATAACGATAAGAGCGGCAGATTCCTGTATCTGAATAGATTATAAGAGGATTCCCGAGACAACCATAGGCTAGGGTTGACGATTTCACCGACGTCATTCTTGGTCCATGGCGTT
>CAZOMS010000026.1:0-19041 GCA_964580805.1 uncultured Syntrophomonas sp.
ATATAAGATACTTTGTCCCCTGATAGTCCATATGGTTGGTGGGCTCATCCAGGATTATCAGGTCAGGCCGGGACGCCCAGACTCCGGCCAACGCCAGCTTGGTTTTTTCTCCGCCGCTAAGATTCTGCCATCGCTCCCGGGGCCAGTCTTGCACCTTGTCAATGCCCATTTGGCTTACCCGGCGCTGGAATTCACCCAGCGGTTCCCTCTGACCATCTAACTTATTAATATATGACTCTGGTTCTGATTCCGTCTGGCGCAGGTAACCTATATTTATAGGTTCGCGCGCGGTGAGCAGACTGCCTTCATCATACTCCAGCCAACCTGCCAGAATATTGGCCAGGGTGGTTTTGCCGGACCCGTTCCGGCCAACCAGGCCGATCCGATCACCCCGGCCAATATCCAGATCTGCGCCAGCCAAAATGACGGTATCTCCAAAGCTCTTTTTAACCTGGCGGCAACTTATCAGCATTTAAACACCTCCAGAAAGTGCGAAAGGTTGTAAGCAACACCTGTTACTTACAACCTGTTGAGGCATAAATCCCACCGGCAGTCACCAAACCATGGCGATTTCGGTACTGCACAAGAATCTGAGATTGGTAGTAACAAGCATTCCGGGCATAACAGGACTGCCAGAGATTAATCTCCCTACAGGCCTGTATGGCGTTTATTTAGGCCAGAAGTTGCTTGCGCACTGCCTTTCTCCAATTCCTTATAATCTACGCATATATGTTAGCATAAGTCTATGATTTGCCGCAAGAACGTTGGAATATTGATAACAGAACCGCCGCACGGGAGCAGGGGGACGGTCGAGACCACTGAAAAGGTAAAGAATTGCTCTAGGGTATGCATAATATACTGGCGGACGTTAAGCGATAGCGTGGGAGCCAGTATATTTATGCATGCCGCATATCGGCACAATGAAATTTTTCAGTGGTCACGGACGGCCATATTGCTTTCTTTCGGGGTTACCCAGGGAAGCAATAGGGCTGCCTTAATTTTGCACTGGTATAGGGACTTGCTTGTCTCCTTGCTGCAGTCTGTTTAGACCGGCAAAAAACAATCGCCCTGCTTCCAGGTGCAAGAATTTTCCTGGAAAGCGTATGATTAATTAGAAAGGGGGTTTGATGTATGCGGGGGATCATATCAAAGGCCAACCGGGGCCGGCATCACAGGTCAGCAAAATTGTTAGGTCTGCTCCTGGTATTGCTTGTTCTGGGCGCGGGCTGCGGCGTCAGGTCATCTTCGGAGTTGTACCAATCAGGGCGAAGCCCCAATGAAGTGCTTTATGACTCAGCTCCCGCGGAAAGCCCGGAGCCCGGATCACTGGGGTATTCCAGCGGGGTGAAACGCAAGACATCTCAAAATGCGGACCTGGAAATGAAGGTTCAGGACGTAGCCGCGGCGGTCGAACAAATCATAGCCCTCAGCAATCAGCAGGGCGGTTATACCGTCAACAGCCATGTCTACCGGGATGATGAACGGGTATCCGCCCAGCTGGTGATCAAAGTACCCCAGGCCAATCTGCAGCCGGTAACGGAATCGATAGTCAACCTGGGGGAAGTAACCGACAAGGTCATCACCACTCAGGATGTCACCGAGGAGTACTATGATTCCCAGGCGCGTCTGAAAGTGCTGCAAGCCAAGGAACAACGCCTGCTGGGTCTGATGGACAAGGCGGCCAATATAACCGAGATAATCAGCGTGGAAAACGAGTTGACCAAGACCCGCAGTGAAATCGAAGTGCTGACCGGACGGCTGCAGTATTTGAGCAATATAACCGACTTCAGCCAGATCACTATAAGACTCCAACAAGGCATCCCGGGAACGGTCAAGGCGCCTCAGGGGACTTGGGGCAAGGCCTGGCAAGGTTTTATCGGCAGCATCAATGGGGTTATTAGTTTCACCAGTCAATTGGTGGTGTCTTTCTTCGTGATATTGCCATGGGCAGCCATCCTGGCAGTTCTAACCGCGATAGCTATATACATCGGGAAAAGGTCCAAGAAAAAATCCGGGGATTGATGCGAGGAAACGTCTGGCCCGCCCCCGCGTCACGGAATGCCAGAGATAGGTTCCAATCGGGCGCAGAGCAATGTGAAGTACCTCCTTATTGAGATCCATACGAAGGATCCGCAGTAACGAGCAAGGCAGGCATAAAGCCCGCCATCGAGGTGCACCCGGCATAAGTCGATTGAGCTCACTCAAGAGGGATCCTGTGGGATAGGCAGGATTTGAGCGGGTACGGAAACCAGCAACCCCAAGAGACATCTCCAAATACATGTAAAAGGGACGGTCACGGGCGGACCGTCCCTTGAAGTTAAGCTCCAACGAACCTTTATCGACCTACTTTCCTATCCGTTGCCTTCTTACTTCGTTTCCTATTCTTCAACTTTTCTTTATACCTTCGTCCTCTGAATTTCTTTTACTTTTAGTTTATTTCTGATTGACCGTACTTCCATTTTTCGTTTACTGCTGTTCATTTCTGAATTTTAGTAAATTTTGAATTTCGGTTTGGTTTTTCTTCCATAAACTAATTTCTTTTACTTTTCATCGGATATAGTAAATGGCTTTACTGGTATCCTTACTTGGTTAAAAATTTTTTGTTTCTGTTTCCGGCTCGTTAAAAGGATTTTTGTCTTAGGTGTTCCTTGGAGCTTGTGAACAGTATATGCGCCGCCCAACCGGGTGTCAATAATTGTGAAAGTTAGAATTTTCTTTAATTCCCCGGACTTTAAGAATTTCTTAAGATTTGGGACCGGTTTACGTTAAGATTTGGCTGCTATCATTACCCTTAAATAAAGACCAGGGGGGTGTGGTACAATTTGAACAATTTACCGGACAGAGGGGGTTCACCATGAATATCCTGGTTTGCGATGATGATCGGGAAATAGTCGAGGCCATAAGGATCTACCTGGAGAACGAAGGCTATACAGTGCTTAAAGCCAACGACGGCCTGGAGGCCCTGCAGATAATGGAATCCCAGCCGGTGCACCTGATCATCATGGACATTATGATGCCGCGTATGGACGGGTTGCGGGCCACCATCAAGATCCGGGAGGAGGCCAACATCCCGGTCATTATGCTCTCGGCCAAAGCGGAAGACACCGATAAGATCATGGGGTTGAATATGGGCGCCGACGATTACATAACCAAGCCCTTCAACCCTCTCGAGCTGATTGCCCGGGTCAAGTCCCAGCTGCGCCGCTACACTACCCTGGGCAGTTTGGAGTTCCGGGACAGCGTTTACCAAACCGGGGGCCTGGTGATAGATGACGAAAGCAAACAGGTGACCGTGGACGGCGAGGAAGTCCGCCTCACCCCAGTGCAATATAAGATCCTGCGGCTATTGACGGCCAATGCCGGCCGGGTCTTTTCCATCGACCAGATCTATGCCAAGGTGTGGCAGGAAGACGCGTACGGGGCCGACAATACGGTGGCGGTCCATATTCGCCGGATACGCGAGAAGATCGAGATAAACCCGAAAGAACCGAAATATTTGAAGGTGGTGTGGGGAATTGGCTACAAGGTGGAAAAACTTTAGCTTATCACTGACGACCAAGGTCATAGCCTTTATTATCGCCGTGGTTTGTTTCAGCGGTGCGCTGACCATGTTTATAAATGTGATGGTTACCAATGACGGCAATTTCAAGATCGCTTTTGAAAAGGACTATTACCTGGGCCAGGATTTCATCAACGACAGCACCCAGATGATGCGGGACATTGCGGACGTCACCACCCGCTATCAGAGTGAGGACCACATCTTAAAAGGCGGCAGCCTGAGCGAAGCCGACCTGACCGGGCGGGAAGATCAATTGTTTGATGAATTCCAACGTGAATCACGGCGCTACAATCATAATCTCACCAAGGCAGAAAACTATAGCATATTCGAGCAGGAATATAAGGACCGGATTGCCGCCATAAAAGAGCAGATGGTCAAAGAGGAGCTGGCTGAATACCGCCGCACCCTGCAAAGATTGGGCGAAAACCAAGGGGTTTACTACTATGGTCGGGCGGGCGATTTCGTCTTTACCAATCTTCCCGACCAGTCAGCCGGCTATAGCTTTCTGCAGTCATTACCTGCCTATATTATTTTTGACGGTGGCAGCCAGACCGTCTCCCCGACTCTTATCAGGGAAAACCAGCGTTATCATCAGCTCCAGCTCCCCGGTTACGCAGAAAACCTGGGGACCCGGGATGCGGTCAGTCTGGGATTCAGCCAGGAATTCCTGGCTCCCCGGATGGCTCAGTGGGAGGAAGTCCAGGCCCTGGCCGCAGCCAGCCTTTATCAGATGGTGGCCTTATTGGCGGCGCTGGGTGCAGCCTTCATCTACCTGCTGTGGGCCATCGGCCGCAAGCCCGAGGATGACCAGATCCACTTGAATTCCATCGACAGTATCTACACCGATATCAACCTGTCGCTATGCTTCATGCTGATCGGGCTCTGGTTCGGGACCATGGCCGTACTGGGCATATACGGCCCGCAGCAATTCGTGTTCCTGGTCTCGCTGGTAATCGCCATCCCCGGTCTGCTGCTGGTGCTGGCCCTGGTAAAACACCTCAAAAACCGCTCACTTATCAAGCACAGCCTGATCTATGCTCTCTTCCGCCAATTGTTTGTCTTTATCAGTGACGTATATAACAACGGCAATGTGGCGGTCAAAGTGGTGCTGCTGGTGATAGGCTATCCGGTCATCGTCGGCCTGACCATGTTCATGTTCCCGCTAACCTTGGGCGTGGCGGCCTGGCTGGCCCTCAAGAAGGTGAAGGAACTCAACGCCATCAAGGAAGGGGTGCAGCGGGTCAAGGGAGGCGACATCCATCATACCATCGATTTGCCCGGCAATGGGGAGTTAGCCCGGTTGGCAGCTGATATCAACAGCATCACCGATGGCCTGAACCAGGCAGTGGCCAACGAGGTCAAAAGCGAGCGCCTGAAGAGCGAACTGATCAGTAATGTTTCCCATGATATACGCACCCCTTTGACTTCGATCATCACCTATGTGGACCTGCTGAAGCAGGAGACGGACCCGGCCCAAGCCGCCGAATATGTAGAAATTATCGAGCAGAAGTCACAGCGTCTGAAGGTCTTGACCGACGACCTGTTCGAGGCCACCAAGGCTTCCAGCGGCAATATCCCGGTCCATTATGAAACGGTGGACATGGTGGCCTTGATCAACCAGGGGTTGGGCGAGTTGGATGACAAATTGCAGGAACGGCGGCTGGAGTTCAAGTTCAGCCACCCGGAGGAAAAAATGTATGTCCGGGCCGACGGCCGCCTGCTATGGCGAGCCATCGAGAATCTGCTGCTGAATGTCCTTAAGTATGCCCTGGAAGGCTCCCGGGTCTATATCGACATCGTTGCTGGCGGTCCCCGCACCACCCTGACCATCAAAAACATCTCCGCTTATGAGCTCAATATCTCTGCCGATGATCTGATGGAGCGGTTCAAACGGGGCGACGAATCCCGCAGCACTCAAGGCAGCGGGCTGGGCTTATCCATCGCTAAAAGCCTGGTGGAGATCCAGCAGGGCAGCCTCAATATCGAAATAGACGGAGATTTGTTCAAGGCCGTGATACAGATGGACAGAGAGAGTGAGGGGCAGCCACTCGGTGAACAATAACCACACCGGCAGCAAATAAGGGGGAAAGATCAGGTCTTGGGCCGCCCCTATCCTATTCAAAATCCGGGTTCTGTAAATTGATTCACCCCTTGGCTTTATAAATCAATCCACCATTCCTGACATTAACCTGGATTCTGGAGGGACGTCCGTAGGTCAGCACTTTGCGGCTGGGCCAACGGGCGTTTCTCTCTTTCCTCGCATTAGGGGATGTTCCTGCTTTCCTGAATGGTGGTACAATACCAATGAACCGTGGGAGCGAGGTGCAAATCTTGCTCCAGCGGTTGTCCGGGCGTGTTTTGCGGCAGTACCGAAGGCCCCGCCCCGGTATCCGGGGCAGGTACAGCATTTATAAGACCAATAGTGGGCAGGTGAAGTGGGCTATGCGTGAAGTGAGACTGGCGACCGCCGGCGATATAGAGCGGCAAAAAGAGATCTGGAAAAGGTGTTTTGGGGATAGCGGTCCCTACATAGACGATTTCTACCTGAACCGCTACCATCCCGACCAGACCATGCTGCTGCAGGATGGCCAGATCATCGCCATGCTGACCATGCTGCCGGTCAGTATCATAACCGCCGCCGGTCGCCGTGTGGAGGGGGCCATGTTGTATGCCATCGCTACCCATCCTGACCACCAAAATCGGGGGGCGGGCCGGCAATTGGTCGAATCTGCCCACCAGCATCTGCACGACCTCGGTCTGGCCTTCTCCCTGCTGGTCCCGGCCTATGAAGAGTTATTTGAGTTCTACCGCCCATTGGGCTACCGGGAGGCTTTTCCCCTCCGCGAGATCCACGTAAAACGCCACGATCTATATGTCATGCCGGCAGCGCCGGATAGCACCTGCCTCATAACACCCCTCAGCCCGGCAGAGTATAACCAGCGCCGGGAACGGTTATTGGCGGGATATCCCCATGTATCCTACGCCCTCCAGGACATAGTCATTCAGCAAAACCTGGCCCGGCTGAGCGGCCAGGACATTTACGGCCTATCCTTGTGCGGATTCGACGGCTGTGCGGTGGTCGAAAAAGGTCTGGGCCGCCATTTATTCATAAAAGAACTGCTTATGGCGGAGGAAATGATACCGGAGACCATCGAGCATCTGCGGCAATTGTCTTTGGGTCAGTCAGCTACGGTGCGGATGCCGTCTTTTTATAGAGAGGGCTGCGGCGGTGAAATCCGCCCCTTGGGCATGATCAAATTGATTGCGGAGACAGACCTGGACCTGACCGATCTGGATACCGCCTTTCTGGGCCTGGCCTTTGATTAATACTGGACCCGGCGATTTATAAACCAGGGACGCCGATCTTAAACCAGGCGTTGATGGCAAAGCTGCCCAGGACAATAACTAAGAATACCAGGACAATGGCGAAAAAGGCTTTCTTGTTCCTTAACAATATCGAACCCAGCAACAACGCCGCCAGGATTATTATGAACTGCCCTACCACGGACCAATTCCAAAACCACCTGACAAAACTGATCATCCATTGAACTGAGTATGTTATCCAATCCATTTATGTTTGCCTCCCAAAATTCCAGCCGCTGCTCAATCCGTAAACAATTATTATCCAGGTGCAGCTTATCCCGCCAAACTTGATTCTACGTCTTTAATGCCGCAGGTCATCCCCGGCTATCTCCAGGGCCAGCCCCAGCGGGGTGACCGGGCGCAGATTAAGCCAGGGCGTCCCCGGCTGGCCAATCCCGCCATCAATTGGTAACCGTAGTTGTGCGAGGGCACTACCAGCAGTTTTTCCTGACAGGGGTACTTCTTGATGGCCTGAGCCAGTTGCTGCAGCAGGATGTTCATATTTCTCCCCCCAATCCTAAGTTTCCGGTCCGGTGGGCCTTGGTTATAATTGACCACAGGACCGGGAGGTAACAGGAATTGTTCATCGCCGGGATATAAAACACTAATGTGTAAATTCAATTATTTCTTCCAAATTCCTGCAGAGGGAATGGAGCCTGAAGACAACCACAATCCCCTTCCAGGGGTGACCGGCCGGGGAAAATATGGTTGTTCCGATGCATGCCGATTCCATTTTGGGAGCTCAAGTTTGTTTGGCTTGTGACCAGTGTGATGGGTCGCATTTTGTCGATTGCGGGTGCTTTTTTCCAGAAATCACGTGTTTAAAATTAGTTTACTTGGCTACAAAATTTGGTTATACTTACTCAAATGGGAAGCCGCCATTTCCACCGCAGCCGAGATGCGAGGGTCGCGGGAGTCAACCGGCAGGGTCAGGACCGCCAGGTGGGCGGCAGTACATAAAAACGAAACGACCTGCGGTGCGTCCCAGCATGAGCAGGTTGTTTTATCATCACCGCGGATACAGTCACCATGTTGGGGAACAGGACAGTATCCGTATTCTGCTCTATTAGGGGCCTGATCAGGGTCAATGAGACAGGAACAGGAGACAGGGCCCGCAGCCGGCGATCCCAACGGGACATCTTACATTTATCAGTTCTTGCACCATGGTCTACATGATCCAGGCGGGAACAGTCAAGAATACTGGCGGGCACACTATAAGAAAGAGAAGTATACGAGGGGTGAGGCGATATGGGAAAATCCGTTGAGGAATTGAATGTTGGCGACAAAGCTACTTTCACCAAGACCGTAACTGAATATGACATCTACTCTTTCGCTGGGGTCTCGGGCGATTTTAATCCGTCGCATACTGATGCGCAATGGGCCCAAAACAGTACCTACGGCAAGGTCATCGGTCACGCGGTGTTGAACATGGGGTTCATATCCAATGTGCTGGGGACCCAACTCCCCGGGCCGGGAGTCATTTATGTGCGGCAGAAAATCGAATATAAAAGACCTATCTTTGTAGATGATACCATTACCGCTACGGTGGAAGTGACCAAGAAGGATGAAGCCAAAAACCGGGTCTGGCTCCACACCTGGACAGTCAACCAGGTAAACGAACTGGTTTCCGATGGCGAGGCCATCATGATGCCGCCCCCGAAAAACAAGCAGTAAACATACCACCCCATCACTGCAAGGAGGTACTTATAGCAATGGGCAAGACAGTTCAAGAGATGAATATCGGAGATTCAGCCTCTTTCACCAAAAGCGTGACTGACTATGACGTGTATTCCATGGCCGGCATAACCGGTGATTTCAATCCCGCCCACATCAATACCCTCTATGCGGAGGATACCCCTTTTAAGGAACGGATCGCCCATGGCGTGCTGGCAGTCAGCTTGATATCAGGGGTATTGGGCACCCAGCTGCCCGGCCCGGGAGTGATTTTCATAGGCCAGGTGTGTGACTTCAAACGGCCGGTGTATGTAGGTGACACAATAACGGCATCGGTCGAGGTGGTTAGAAAAGACGAATCCCGCAACCGGGTCTGGCTGCGCACCTATTGCACCAACCAGCACGGGGAACTGGTGATGGATGGTGAGGCGGAGATGCGGCCGCCCCGAAGGCAGATTGGCTGATCCACTGTCCGTGGTGTTAAACAGCGGATAGTGTTAAGGTATATATTAGACGGATAATCTATAAAACGAAGGGAGCCTGACAATGTTAAATAACGGTGAAAACTTGTCCAAAAGCTTCGATATGATGCAAAAAACCATGGAGAACGCTTGGGAGATGTGGAACAAGGGGTTAGCTAGTTTCGCCACTGTCCAGGAGCAGTTCGAAAACATGGCCAAGCAGCAGCTGGACCAGAATAAAGCCGCCCGGGATGAACTCTTCAAGATGGAAGATGACGTCCAAAAGCAGCTCCGCAGCAACCGGGAGCAGTTGCAGAAAATGGTAGAGGAAGCCGTCAACAAGGCCGTGGCAGAAGCCGATAAGGCCAACCAGAACATGGTGGCCTCCCTGACCGCGCAGGTGGACACCATGATGAAACAGATCAAACAAAACCAGGACCAGACCCAGCACATGCTAAAAGAGACAATTCTCAATACCTACCTGCAGAGCGAAAAGAACCAGTACAACTCTATAAACAACCTGACCAATCAGGTCGAGGAATTGAGCAAAAAGATGATCAACATGTCCGGGCAGATCCAGAAGATGTACCGGAAAACAGAAGACAACTAGTTATCCTAACACCAACCGGTTTTCCTGCCGATCCGGGAATATTGCAACTTCACGTGCACCAGCCGGGGAATCCATCCGCATGCCATCCAGGCGGGCGGATGCCTCACCCGGAGTTATTATAATTTTTCATACCCCGGCCACTTATAAAAGGAGTTGAAAAGATGAACCTTATTCTTATGGGGCCTCCCGGCGCGGGCAAAGGAACCCAGGCTGAGTATATTGAGAGAAAATACTGGATCCCCCGCATTTCCACCGGCGAAATGTTTCGGGCCGCCGCCCGCTTCGGCACCGAATTGGGCCTGCAAGCCAAGCAATTGATGGATGCCGGCCAATTGGTACCCGATGAGATAACCAACGGGATCATGCGGGCTCGCCTGGCGGAAAGAGACTGTGCCAAAGGTTTTCTTTTGGATGGATTTCCCCGCACCATCCCCCAAGCAGAAGCCCTGGATGGTATACTGGCGGATTGGAACAAGAAGCTTGATGCGGTAATCAATATCGAGGTGCCAACCGATGTTCTCATCGTACGCAACAGCGGGCGCCGTACCTGTTCCCAATGCGCAGCCAACTATCATACCCAGTTCAATCCCCCTCTGGTGGCCAACCAATGCGACATATGCGAGGGGCAGCTGCAGCAGCGCAGTGATGACGTGGAAGATACAATAGTCAAGAAATTGGCCACCTATGCCGAGCAGACCAAGCCTTTGACGGACTTTTACGCCCGGCGCGGCTTGCTCATAAACATCAACGGCAACCAGAGCCTGGAGGCCGTTTTCAAGGACATTGTCAGAAGTCTGGAGTAAAGCACGACTGAGGAGGTATAAGGAAGATCACTATTCCATATACAGCACAATTTACTGAGGCCTTTCCGGAGACTATGGATCACACTCCGTGGCTGGCTTCAAAACGCGTCCGGACCAACTCTGAACCAGAGCGAACCACAAGGGGGGGGAACGAAGTGAGAAACTATTACCTGGAAGATTTTGAGGTGGGACAAATATTCAAGACTGCCGGCCGCACTGTGACCGAGTCCGATATTGGATGGTTCGCTGGCCTGTCCGGCGACATAACCACATTGTCCATTAATACCGAAGCGGCCCGGCGCAGCGAATTTGGCGGCCGCATCGCCCAGGGAATGCTGGGTTCATCTATACTCTTCGGACTTTGGGTACGCCTGGGTCTCATGGACCTGAACGGGATCGCCCTATTGGAAACCAAATGGCGTTATATCCTTCCCATCCGGCCTGGCGATACCATCCACGCCTTATGCGAGGTCACCCAGGTGAAGCCGTCTTCCAAGGGCGGCCCCAAGGGAACGATTTTTGTGAATATAACCGGCATTAACCAATTGGATGAGGTAGTACAGGAAGCCAGCATGGTATACCTGATCAAGACCCGGGGAATGTACTAGTCCAGACTATCTACATATCCGAAAAAAAGAGGGCACAACAGCCTGTGCCGGGCTCGACAGATAAATACCGACAACGTCAGCAGGGAGAGGTCGATCACGATCTCTCCTTTTTACGCGGCCGGCGGTCACCGCCCCCCAGCCAATTCATACGGTCTGGAAATGGTGCGGCGGCATACTCTCCATCACGGTAAAGGTCCATTTAGCAGCACATTTTTACGTTGATGCGGTATTATTGAATCAGGAAATGCTTGGACATAAGATTCAGGTTGGGAGGAGGGGATATAGTCAAAGCGAGGCCAGAAAATCGTATTGTTTATTGAAATACATAAAGCAGGAGGAGATAGGATGAGCAAAAAGTGGGTTAGGCTGGTTCTGGTGGTCTTATCGATTTTCGTTTTATCGATTGTCGTATCGGGATGCGGCAAAGCCGCTGAGAAGGCCTCGGAAAAAGCCACCGAGAAAGCTATCGAGAGTGCCACCGGCGGAAAAGCCCAGGTTGACCTGGACAAAGACCAGGTTACAGTCAAGACGGATGAGGGCACTACCAAGGTGGGCGGCACCAATGAATGGCCTGCCAAAATACCTGCGGACGTACCTAAATTCGCGGCCGGCAAGATTACCTCTATTGTAGAGAGTACTCCGACCGAGGGTGGTTACCAGGTTATGGTCGGGATAGAGGGGACCTCGCTGGCCGACATCGAGAAATATAAGGGGCAACTGGAATCTGCCGGGTGGAAGATAACCAATACCACCAAAATCGAAGACGGTTACATGGTCTCAGCGGAAAAGGATAATCGGACGATACTGGAAAGCTTCAGCGGCAAGACAGAGACTGGTTTTACCGGCGGCATATACTATACCGAGGAGAAAGAGTAGCACCGCGAGGACAGTCTAAAGGTTTTGGCGGGCAGAATTTGTTTAGCATGGCACGGCCCTGCCGCCTACTCAACTGATGTGAATCCAAACCTGATGCCACGGTCAAGGCCCACCCTTACTTGGGTGGGCCTTAACTATCTCTTGGCCCCGTTGAATAAACCCTTGATTCCACTGCGAAAACCCATCTGAATCTGCAAAAGTGGTGAAATGTAGTCTGAATATGGGAGAAATATGCTCCGCAAACAGCCAAAAATGCCTTTTAAGTTGCCTGCATGGGGCAAAAATTCCCTCGAATATACTTTTTGCAGGGGAATCACCCTTGTTTTTATGCCAAAATAATGGGCGGAAATTCTAAAAGAGCCATGCGATAAAAAACCCCCAGCTTACTACCCATTTTCGTATAATTAGAAAAAGGACTTCCGCTTGGTTTCAGTTACAAAACGAAATGGAGATGCAGCACATGAATATGAATGAGCGGGACCGACTGATCACAGCGGCGATTGGCAAGAGACAAACGGGCCAGTTTCAACACGCCCTTTCTGTATACCTGGATGCCCTGAGAATAGACCCTTATCATGCTCCCATTTACTTCGGCCTGGCCGGGACCAATTATTTGCTCGGGGACCGCTTCACTGCTTTGCGGGGTTACCTGGCGGCCATGCACTTGCGCATTAGTGAGACTGAGCGTGAAATGATAGAAAACCCGTCCAGCTCTGATAGTCTGTCGTTTAATGCCCAATACGACGCCCTCTGCAAGGAGCGCAAACAGGTGCTGCCGGCCAAATCAGGATTCATAATCTTCTACGACAGAAATTTAGCCAAACATGCTGCCCACGCCTTTTTCGACCTGGACAACAATTATCCCGAGCTGGAAAAATACGGCCAGGTATACCGAGCCGAAGCATTGGGCGATGGCGCCTTCCAATTCATGCTGAAACAATGGGCGATGTCCGAGGCAGACTACCGCTGTTATAACCGGGAATTTTACGTTCCAAAGGGGCAGGAGTTCTTTTTCCAGGTGATTCAATGGCGGCAGATAGCGGACCGCGACGTACTGAACATTTACTTTAAATCCACCACCAACAACCCCGATGACATATTGCAGTGTAATTGCTGCCGGGGCCTGCCCCAAGCAGGCTAGCAACAGAGAAAGCTGGGAAACGGATTTTTCAGCTTCCCTAATTCCTCTTTGGAGCTGTCCGAGATCACTGAGAAATTCCATTTTGCCCATATGCGGAATGCATAATATACTGGCTGCCACGCTATCGCTTAACGTCCGCCAGTATATTATGCATACCCCGGAGCAATTCTTTGCATTTTCAGTGATCTCGATTGACCCTTGCTTCTGCTACAATCGATCCCTGACCATCCATCGCCCTAACCAATCAAACAAATGCCCGGCGGATTTTTTAATCAGCCCTAAATTTACATGGTAGTAATAATCCGATTCCAGCCAGCCCTTTTCCTTGTAGTAAGAATAATCCCGGTAACCCTCGTCCAGGAGCAGTCTAATAGCGGTACGGCTCAACCGGAATACAAATAATTGCAGGAAAGAAGGGACCTTCGGATTTTGGCGCCCAAGTTCACTGCAAAATCGCATCGAAGCCTGGCTGATTTTCTCCGATATCTTTCTCTGTTGCTGCTCAGTCCTGGGTTCCAATGTCATCAGGCTGCATCCGCGGGCTACCCTGAATCCAAAATTCTGTCCCATTGTCTCCAGGTATTTTACAATCTCATCTCCTCCATATATGCCATAGGTGACAAGGGCGGTAAAGGTTTGGTCAAAAAACCGCGGTCGGTGATGGAAAACGGCCATCCGGTCCAATAAATTCTTCATGGAAGCCGTTACCTGAAATGAGTAACTAGGCGTGGCAAAAACCACCCCATCCGAATTGTATAGCTTCTCAAACAATATGTCCCGATCATCCTGCAAGGGGCAATATTCCTCCCCTTTGTCAAAGCACGCACAACAACCTGTACAATACTCCATGTGATAATCCTTCAAGAAAACATACTCGAAGTCAATTTCCCCGCGTGATTTAAGATTCTTCTCGAATTCCTGGACTGCCTGATAGGTTGCCCGCTTGCGTGGACTCCCAATGAATGCAGTGACCTTTTTCATTTTTATCTTCCCCTCATTGAATCCAGGTCCTCAGTCCAAGCCTGGTCTGCCCCTCTGTACTTCAGGTGGCCTTTTACATAGGTTCCGATCTCATCCATCGCCTGCCGAGCTTCGGGAAAAAGAGGCGCCAGGAGCGGAAATGCATGAACCATGCCATCCCACACTCTCAACGTGATCTGGACCCCGCTTTGCTGGGCTTTGATGGCGAAATTCCGAGCATCATCAAGATGTATCTCATGAGTACCGACGTGGATCATAATAGGCGGCAGTCCAGTCAGATCAGCCATCAATGGCGACAACCAGGGGTGATGGGGATCATGCCCGGCAATATAAAAATCGGTCCAAACCGTCCAGGAATTCATCGGTGCAATATCTTTTTTGGCGTTGGTCCGGAAGGAATCCGCCTGACAGGTCAGATCCGTTATGGGCGAAATGGAGACCGCCGCCTTAGGCAATTCGCTCCCCTGGTCCTTTAGCGCGATAAGCGTTGACAGGGTCAGGGCGCCTCCGGCCGATTCTCCCATCACCATGATATTGGCCGGCTCATAACCCTCTTGAAGTAACCGGTTATAAGCCGCGAGGCAGTCCTCCACCGCTGCCGGGAACGGATGCTCCGGCGCCAGCCGGTAATCGAACAATAACATTTTTGTCCCGCACAGCCGGGCAAATTTGATCACGTGCATTCGATGGGTATGGCAGGTGCCGGATATAAATCCGCCCCCGTGGACATACATGACTGCCTGGTTTGGCCGGGCTCCCTCCGGAATGATCCATTCCGCGTACATGGGACCGATCTGGAATCCCTCCACCGTAACGTCGGCCGGTATTTTATTCATCCGGGCGGACGCTTGGTCGATTCCATCGCGGAATTTCTTCACGTCAAAATCCGTATCCACTACCTCCGGCTTCAGCTGGAACTTGAACAAGTGCCGGTTCCTGACCAGGCTGATCACCATTTTACTTTTTAGGCTGGGCACTTCGCTTCACTCCTCACTGGCAGGCCGGCTTGACCCCGTTGATGAACAGGTCGGCACATTGCTCGATGGTTTCGTCCGGTTTGAAATTAGCCGGGTCCCCATAGAATTGTTTGGCTACCTCGACAAAAATAAATGTAAAGAAATCTTCCGCCATGCCCGGTGGTAAATCAGCCCGGATATCTCCTTCCTCTATTCCCAGAGCGACTACCGCTGCTATCAAGGCCGCTAATCCACTATCTCTCCGTTCATGAGGCTCGAAGCTAACAACCTGCTTCATGACATATACAAAATACTTCTCGAAGATCTCTTTTTGCCTCTGAACCCCATCCATCAGGCTGCTGAGGATGTAAATCACCCTGGCCCGGGTGCCCTCAAGTTCTTTTAGGTGTGGCAGCCGGATGTTATTTTGGGTCTCAAAGGTTCGCCTGATATAATCGCTGATGATCGCTTCCTTTTCCGGGTAGTAATTGTACAGAGTTCTTTTAGCAATATCGGTGTCCGCTGCGATCTGCTCCATGGTAGTTCCATCAAAGCCCCTGGTTCGAATTAGATCAACCGTGGTGTCAATGATTCTGTTCCGCAATTCGATTTTTTTTCGGTCGGTACGGCTCAACTTCACCTGGTCCACGCCACTATCCTCCGTTTTCTTTTCATGCTAACATCCATTCCGCCGCTGCCGCTGGCCGCACAAATAGTAATGAAAGTGAATCACACCTCCAGATTTTTCGTGTTACAATAAAGTCATTATTAAGGCATCCCGGCATCAATATCAGATGCACCTACCCGATTGTTGTTGATGTGCAGGTGCGCCTTTTACCAAGGTGGGAATACTCTTAAATAGGTTCACTATGTGAGCCGTCTTTTTGTGTCCATATCACGATTTTGGCTTAATTTACTTTCTTTCACGCTAACCTGATAATTCCATCTCTTCACTGTGTATATATTTGCACTGTGTGCAACTCCATTATATTCGTTCTTTGTTTGCTGTCAAGAGAATTTTCCGCACTCCCAAAAAACACGATAAGACGGTTGTTTGGCTAACCTGCGGAAAGCTTAACAACCGTCTTTCTGTCCTGTTCCCCAATTTAATTTTTACTAATCTAAAACATCATACTATTGCTGGTGCTGGGCAAACGCTCCAAAGCTTCATACATGTTTGTCTTTTTACCCGCCTGAAGCCTGCGATCACATATCTACCATTTCCAGCATGGCTTCAATGCGCACCTTGAGGCTCTCCAGGTCCGAATTGGAGTAGTCGCTTTCCAGGTGCAGGTAAGGAAGTTCCTTGGACCTGACCAGTTTGCCCACTTCATAGGCTTCGATATTATAGGTATGACAAGCCTGCCAGGTCAGGTCAATGACCGCATCGGCCCGGAAATCATCGATCATACTCTCCAGCAGCTCCAGCCGGCAAGGATTGGGGCTCATGCAGGAACATGGTATAGCCAGATACTTTTCTGCCAGAGCCACAATAGGATCGTCACCGTTGGTATCAGTCTGCAGTTCCAGGGTCTTGTAGCCGGAGCAGTTTTCCATAGCCACCACATAAGCGCCCAGTTCTTCGGTCAGGCGGACCACCTTTTCCGTACCCAGGCCTACCGGGCAGCCGGTCAAAAGCACCCGCGGCGCCTTGGCCCGTCCGTTTTTGGGCTTATGGATAACCTCCTCGACCAGTCCATTCAGGTTATTGATCATCTCCCCTTTATCGCTGCTGAAGCTGCGGGACCAGGCCGCCGTGAGTATCTCCATCCCGCTCAGCAGGGGCGGGTCGGCCCGGTTCAGGTCAAACATGGCCTTGATGGCCCGCTTTTCCTGGTTGATGACCTCGATGGCCTCCCAGATATCCTGGTCACTTATGTTGACCTGCAATTCTTCTTCCAGGCGGTCTTTCAAACGCCGTACTTCCCCTACCCACAGCGCAAATGATGCCTTATGGTTGTTGAGATGAGGAAGCTGCATCACATGCACCGGTTTCAAGTCCTCCATTAATTCAAACATCTTCTTTTTCCCGTCGCAGGTGGTTTCCCCAATTATCAAGTCGGAAAAATAGAAGAATGGGCAGGTTTCAGTGGCCGCAAATCCATATGAGGATTTGATCAAAGGGCAGAGATTGCGCGGCAAGACTTCTTCCGCGGCGGCAATGGGGGTCTCATTCATACCGCACAGCCCTACCGGGATCGCTCCGGCCGCCAGAATCAGTTCCTGAGGGCAGAAGGTGCAATAAATGCCGACCACTTTGCCGCCCTGGTCCTTGGCCTCTTTTATACGCATCAGGTTCACTTCGCGGGCATTGGCAAATCCCTGCATAAATTCGTCCAACATCAAACAATCTTCTCCCCTCTGTAATCTCATTCTGCGGCCTTACTCAGATGAGCCGGCTATTATCAGCTCATTTGAATAAACGCGCAGAGATGTCCAAATAACAATATGTATTACTTTGTATGCTCTATTATTATAAATTGAATTCATGTCTTTTAGCAATGCTGATCCGGGCCACCGAAATGAAATAGCGCTGTAGTCCCTTTATGGCAAATAACCCGGCGGCGGCTGGATGCTGGTGGCAGACCCCTTAAATTTCGCCGGAATCCCAAACCAGCCGGCCGCCGTACAGTTCAAGCCCGTCCCCACTCCTGCTGGGCGGGGGGGCATCCCCTGGTTACTTCGGGACAGTATTGTCAGAAAATCAGGAGCGGTCTATAATTAGCTGTATTCTTGGAAGTGTGGCAGGGTATTTGAAATGAAGTCTTTGCAAAACGATCGCAGGGCGGGAGTCGGATATGCGGTGGGCGCCTATCTGCTCTGGGGTGTCCTGCCGGTTTATTGGAAACTGCTGCAGCACGTTCCCCCGCTGCAGATCCTGGCCCACCGGATATTTTGGGCTTTTGTTTTTCTATTGAGTCTGCTGCTGATCACCGGCAAATTCACCGGATTCTGGAGCGAGACCAGGCAAATCGCCCGGCAGCCCCGCAAACTGGCGGCTGTTGGCGTTGCGGCCATAATCCTCAACATTAATTGGGGCACCTACATCTGGGCGGTCAACAACAATCACATCGTGCAAACCAGCCTGGGATATTACATCAACCCCCTGGTCAGCGTCCTGCTGGGCATCCTGATCCTCAAAGAACGCCTGTCGCTGTGGCAGCTGGCGGCCTTTGTCCTGGCAGCGGCGGGGGTCTTCAGTCTGACCCTGCAATTCGGGACCTTTCCCTGGATAGCCATCATATTGGCCTTTACTTTCGGTCTCTATGGACTGTTTAAGAAGATGGTCGATATCGGTTCGGTCACCGGCCTGACCCTGGAAACCCTCTTGACCTGCTCCTTTGCCTTGCCCTATCTTTTCTACGTCTCCAATATCGGCAGCAGCCAGTTCGGGTTCAATCTCTCCTCCACCAGCTTGTTACTGATGGGAGCCGGAGCAGTGACCGCCACCCCCCTGGTGCTGTTTGCTGCCGGGGCCAAACGGCTGCCGTTGTTCGCGCTTGGCTTCCTGCAGTATATGAGCCCCACCATCGCCCTGCTCCTGGGAGTCCTGGTCTACCATGAACCATTTACCCAGGGCCACCTGCTGTCATTCGGGATAATCTGGATCGGTTTGCTGCTTTTCTCCCTGTCCCGGACCAAGCCGTTTATAAGGATGGAAGAGAAGATAATCCAGGCAAACGCAGGGGCTTAAGAAACTGGCCAGGGTACATGGGCAGATTATCGGAAAAACGCTGCGGGGCCTGTCCCAAGTTCTTCTAGTAAACATTTCTCGCTCAATACGGCTTCGGAAAGAACCCATTGTTCTGGAAATACCAAGAGTCCCTCGCAGAAAAACCCCAACATCTTCAATCGTTTCCAGGCCAAAAATGGCTTCGACCTCCTCACCTGCAAATTCCCCGGGTCGGCTTAAACGGCCAACCCTCCCCGCAGACGCCCCTCTCGTGCGCCCGTAGGGAGCATTCCTGTAATCCATAAAAACGGATTTTGAAAAAAGAGACGCCAGTCT
>CAZOMS010000027.1:0-18807 GCA_964580805.1 uncultured Syntrophomonas sp.
GGCGGACAAAAAGCGCTGGGTCATCTGTTGGGTGTAATATTGATAGATTCCTCCAAGCGCCGCCAACAGCAATACCGCGACTCCTATAACTGCCATAAGTTTTTTGGCTGCCGACCGCCCGGCCGAAGGTGCGGAAGGTGTTGGTATTTCCATGACTGGGTTCAAGGGAACTGCGGCGGTATTGGCCAAGTGATGGATTGCGCTGGCGTCGATGGCGGCTATTTCCTGTGCGGTCAGCTCATCGCCGCAGGTCATACAGAAATGAGCGAGGCCGGGATTGGACTGGTGGCATTTGGTGCATACCCGTCCGGCCGAATCAAGTTCGCTGCCGCAGGCTGAACAGAAACGGGATGCATCGTCTATTTCCTGTCCGCAGACGGGGCATGTTTGCTGAGCCATGAAATTTACCTCCTTAATCGGTTGGTGAAAAAGTTTCTATAAATGGCGGGGGGATTCCTCCCTTGATATAAAAACAATGTCGAAACAGGATTTATCAATCTTATCGGCATGAAGTGCTATAATATGGTTGAGGTGATGGTGGCATGGGTGAAAACCCGTGGTCCGGCAAGAGCCACTGGATTTACGAATGCCTGGGTTCTCAAATAAATATGCACCTGCAAGGACAAAATAAAGGGCAGCCAGAAATTCCCCGTGAGTTTCCGGCGCCTTTTTGCGTTTGCGGCGCAAATCTGTAAATCTCTATTAGGGGGACCGGTATGACAACGGCGATAATCTTCCTGGGTATCCTGATATTACTGAATGCGTTCTTCGCCGCCTCGGAGATCGCCCTGATATCCTTGAACGATGCCCGCATAAGATCCCTGGCCGACAAAGGTGACACCAAGGCAGCCCGGATAGAGAAACTGATGGATGAGCCCAGTCGTTTTCTGGCCACCATTCAGATAGGTATAACCCTGGCCGGCTTTTTGGCCAGCGCGTTTGCTTCCGAGACCTTCGCCGACCCATTGGTGAGGGTATTACAGGAGGCTGGAGCGGGATGGCCGACCGGGGTGCTGAAGACCATATCCATGATCGTAATCACCATCCTGCTTTCATATTTTACCTTGGTTCTGGGAGAATTAGTGCCCAAACGGGTAGCCATGAAAAGAGCCCAGCCGATAGCCTATTTTTCAATTGGGCCTTTGCAGTTCTTGTCCGCCGTCACCAAGCCCGTGGTGTCTTTACTTTCTTTGTCGACCAACTTCGTGGTACGTCTTTTTGGCATAGATCCTCATGAGGAAGATGACGAGGTCACTGAAGAAGAGATAAGGTTGATGGTGGACATCGGCGAAGAGACCGGGGCCATCCACGAGCTGGAAAAACGGATGATCAACAATATCTTTGAGTTCGACAACAAAACCGTGGGCAATATTATGACCCACCGTACCGATATAGTGGCTCTCCCAGTCGAAGCCGACCTACAGGAGGTGCTCCAGTTGGTCAATACCGAGAAGTTCTCCCGCATCCCTGTTTATGAAGGCAATCTGGACAATATCGTGGGTATACTCTATGCCAAAGACCTGTTCCAATTCTTATCGGACGGCAGCAACCGGGACGGCTTCTCCCTGTTAAAGATTGTCAGGCCGCCCTATTTCGTGGCTTCATCCAAACCCACCGATCAGCTGTTCCGGGAGATGCAGCGCAGGAAGACCCATATCGCCGTGATCATTGATGAATACGGAGGTACCGCCGGATTGGTCACCATCGAAGACCTTCTGGAAGAGATCGTGGGCAACATATTCGATGAATATGATGAGGAAGAGAAAGATTTCGAAAAAGTCGACGACAATACCTACCTGATCAGGGGAACCGCTGATTTGGACGAGGTTCAAGAATTACTGCAGGTCAAGCTGCCGGTGGATGATTATGAGACTCTGAGCGGATTTGTTATCGGTCAGCTGGGGAGGATACCGGGCCGCAAAGACAAACCCAGCATTGAGTACGAAGGTCTCATAATGAAAGTCGAAGAAGTGGAGGAAAAAAGAGTCTCTATCGTCAAGGTTTCCAAAACCTGAGGCATGAAAAACCACAGGGACAGTATACCCAATTACTCTAAATTACCCTTTTTTATAATCTTTCTATAGAAAAAAGTATAAAGGAAAGTTTCTGAAATACGGTAATCTTCAGTAATTGGGTAATTCATTTATGGAAAATCACACGAAATCTACATGACCTAGGTGCTTATTTCAAACCGCCAGGCATCCAGGCACATCTCCGCCAGTCCTTTCCTGGCTTCCCACCCCAGTTCCGACCTGGCTTTGCTGGCATCCGCATAGCATTCGGCGATGTCTCCGGGCCGCCGGGAGGCGATCTTCCACTTTACCTTCTGCCCCCTGGCATGTTCGAAGGCCCTGATCACTTCTAGGACGCTATAGCCGGTCCCGGTCCCCAAGTTAAAGGCGTCTATCCCGGTAGTGGTCATGACTTTACTTAAAGCCTGAAGATGGCCTTGGCTGAGGTCCACCACATGGATATAATCCCGCACTCCGGTGCCGTCCCGGGTCGGGTAGTCGTTGCCGTATACGCTCAACTCTTCCAGCTGACCGGCCGCCACCCGCAGCAGATAAGGCATCAGGTTATTGGGAATGCCGCTGGGGTCATCGCCCAGCAAGCCGCTCGAGTGGGCTCCGATGGGGTTGAAATAACGCAGCAGGGCTACACTCCAGTCAGGATCAGCGCTGCAGAGATCCCGGAGGATATTTTCGATAGTCAGCTTGGTGGCTCCATAGGGATTGGTGGTCGAGAGGGGAAAATCCTCTCGGATAGGGACCTCAGCCGGATCCCCGTACACCGTGGCCGACGAACTGAAGACCAGCCGTTTCACCCCGGCTTCAGCCATGGTCTGGAAAAGCACCAGGGAGCCGGTTACATTATTGTGGTAATAGAGCAGCGGTTTCTGCACCGATTCGCCCACCGCTTTCAAACCGGCAAAATGGACCACCGCTTCGATGGAATTTTCAGCAAAAATCTTATCCATGGCGGAGCTATCCAGAATATCCGCTTGACAGAAGCGAAAATCCCGTCCAGTTATGGTTTTAATCTTGTCTACTACTTCCGGTTTGGAGTTGGACAGGTTGTCGCAGACGACTATCTCATAGCCCGCATTCAAAAGCTCCACACAGGTGTGACTGCCGATATAGCCGGCCCCGCCGGTAACAAATATGGCCATGGTAACCTCCCTTATAGGTCTGCGTAGTATCAGCATGTCTCCCAGCGGTTGACAGCGAGGAGACTTCAACTCCACCGCTACCGGCTTGATTCGACGCCAACCAAAGTTGATCCATCAAATCCCGGTAGTTTATCTTGGTGCTTTTCCTACAGCTTCGCTATTGATTGGCGGATTTCCTGCTGCTGAAAAATGTGTATGTGGGTGGAATTTGCTATCTATAGACACTAATAACGCGGCAAGGGTACAATTGTAATGTCGAATTCATGATATTTAGTGAGTATGTAGGAGGAACCATGACGGAGTCTGTGCGGCTTAATAAAATAATCTTGGGCCTGGGTGATGTTGCCGTCTATGTGCTGGCTTTTTATATTTCCTTCTATGTACGCTATGGTTGGGATTTGCCCCAGCGCAATATCGAACCCTTCGCCTTCATGTTGCCGTGGTTCGTGGCAGTATTCTTGATGCTGATGATCATCTACGACCTTTACTCCATCTACATCAAGTTTGACGATATCCTTGCCTCCCTGATTTGTGTGGTCCTCATTGCCGTAGTGATCAATGCCAGCTTGTCTTTTACCCTGAGGCAGTTTGCCGTCCCTCGTTCCATATTCCTTATCTCCAGCATACTGCAGTTGCTGCTGCTGAGTCTGTGGCGATATCAGGCGTGGCGTAAAGGATGCCTTATAAAAAATCCACGCCCGACTCTGATCATCGGATACCCGGGGGAGATTAGAAAACTGATCAGTTCAGTGAACGTGTCCTTGGGTAAAGGACTAAGGATTACCCGCGAAATGCGGCTTAATTCCAAAGACAATTTTGAATCCGGTTGGCAAGCCTTTCTGAGCAGCGCCAGTGCCGTCAGCATTGAGGTTATTCTGATATGCGGTTCGGTTGGGCCGCGAGAAAGGGAAAAAATAATAAGCTATGCTCTGGAAGAGGGCAAACTTGTCATGTTGGTGCCGGGGATCTATGAAATACTACTGCAACAGGCCAAAATGGTCAGCGCCGGGGATATGCCCGTAATCCAACTGCAGGGAATCATGGGGGAGGGGAGACTGCAGATGGTCAAGCGAACCATGGACATTTTCCTATCCCTGCTGGCCTTGTTGCTAACCGCACCTTTGATGCTGGGAATCTCTCTAGCCGTCAAACTGGATTCTCCCGGACCGGTTTTCTACACCCAGGAGCGGGCGGGAATGAAGGGCAAAACCTTTGATCTTTATAAATTCCGCACCATGGTCCAAGACGCAGAGCGACTCTCAGGGCCTGTCATGACCGGGCAGCGGGATGACAGAATAACCAGAGTGGGCGGCTTCCTGCGCCGGACTCGCCTCGATGAACTTCCCCAATTCATAAATATATTGAAAGGTGATATGAGTCTGGTCGGCCCGCGCCCGGAACGACCGCACTTCATCGAGGAATACACAGAGATCCTGCCGGAGTTCGATTACCGTCACCAGATCCAGGCCGGCCTCACCGGTCTGGCCCAGGTGGAAGGCAATTATACCACCGATCCGGTCAACAAACTCCGCTACGATCTATATTATGCCCAGAAAAAGTCACTCTTCATGGATCTGGTTATATTGCTGCGCACCGCCCGGGTCATGCTGCAAAAAAAGAAGGCTTCGTAGATAACTCTATTCAACTGTCAAACTCCTCCCCAATTTCCTGCATTTTTCAGAAAAAAATAATCCCATAATGTAAGATCGATGTCGTATTATTAGTATATAGTTTATACTTGCCCGACTTGGTGGGATTTCCCTGTGATCCGAGCAGGGAAAAAGGCTATTTGTGTAGAATTGTATATATCTGATATTTATGGCTTCATGTTGAAAATTGGCTTAAAGGATGGTTTTATGAGCGAAAAATGGACACGCAATCATTTACTTGCCCTCGTTTTGTGGACGGTCGCGCTATACATATCATTTTTTTATATTTCCAGTATCGGACAGGCCTCAGCGGCTCCCGGGACGGTTACGGGCAGCGTGGTCAATGTACGGCCCGACCCCAGTGCCAATAACGACCGGATCGGGGTCATTTACCAGGGAACTGCGGTGGAAATACTGGCTCAGGCCGGGGAATGGTACAATATCCAGTTCGGGCAGGTTTCCGGCTGGGTACACAAGGATTATATTTCCACAGGTACCCCTGTGGCCGCAGCCGCCAATCCACCTAGTCAGAACAAAACCCCCATCGTTACTTTGGATGGCAAACAGATGTCGTTCGATGTGCCCCCGATTATTGAGAATGGACGTATCCTGGTACCAATGGCGGCCATCTTCCGGTCCATGGGTGCGACCGTGGAATGGGACCAGAAGACCCGGACAGTTACTGCTGTACGCGGCACGACCCATGTGGTACTGCCTATTGACTCCTATACGCCCACTGTCAACGAGACGGTGTGGAAACTGGATGTACCGGCCAGAATAGTGGGCAATCGCACTCTGGCGCCCCTCCGTTTTGTGGGGGAAGCCCTGGGGGGGACGGTGGCCTGGGACGCGGCCAATTTTGAAGCCATATTGACAAGCCCGCCGCCGATTGCCGGGGGCGCCAGCAAAACCAAACCGGTGGTGGCAATAAATATAGTCACCACTGTCAACCTGCGCGGCGGACCTGACACCACCTATGCGGTGGTGACTCAGGCTAATCCGGGCGAGACCCTTACTGTGCTGGGCCAGCAAGGGGATTGGTATCTGGTCCGCCGAGGAGCGGTAAATGCCTGGGTGGCCGGCTGGGTAGTGGAGCTGATCCGTGAAGGAGAACAAATACCGCCATCAGCAGAGAAACCGGACAGCAACCCGCAGGAAGATAACGAACCGCAGGATAAGGACGATCCTACAGTGATTAATCCCAGCCGCGGTGAAGACATCGATGCGGAGAAACTGATCCTTAATTCGGAGCGGTCTGCCGAGGGCTTGAAGATTTCCATGGAATCGACGGTCCGGTTGGGTTCGGATTTAACGGAGAGCAGCGGTCGGCTCACCTACTTATTTGAAGACTGTCAGCTGGTGGGCACATCGACCCTTGAGAAGTGGTTGGGGGCCCAGAAGATTACGGTCCAGGGGACCAATGTGGGCTCTGATGTCCAGGTTGTAATAAATCTGCCCAGCGGAGTCGAATATGAGACGACCACCGAAAACAGCGGCAAAAGGGAAGTATTGTTTATACCTAATTACATAAGTTCGGTCAGCAGAACCACCTTCGGCAGCAGCGGCGAGAGTATCACCGTCAAGGGGATCGCAGCCCTGGGTTATACCTCGGAGGCGAGAGACAAAAAGTTGGAAGTGGTAATAAAGAACGCTGCCAAGGGTGAGGCCCAGTCCAGCTACCGCTACAGCAGTCCCCTGATCGACAGTGTGACCTTCGCTTCCAAAAAGGTTGACGGCCAGGAGGCTACGGTGATGACCATCACCACCACTAAAGCAGCCAAGTTTTCGGTAGGACTCAACGAAGACGCTTCCGCTCTCAATGTCTTGTTCATCGACAAGAGCGAGCTTCAGTCCCGGGAACCGCTGGTCATCCTGGATGCCGGACACGGGGGCAGCGACCCCGGGGCTTCCGGCAACGGCCTCAGGGAAAAAGATATCAATCTGGCGGTAGCCCTGGAGGTGGGCAGGATTCTCACTGACGATGGCATCCGGGTCGCATATACCCGTAACGGCGACAGTTTCGTGGGCTTGGGCGACCGGCCCAACATCGCCAACATGTACAATGCCGCCGTATTCGTCTCCATACACTGCAATAGCAACACCAGTTCCAGCCCATCCGGCACCGAGACCCACGTTTACTATCCGCTCAGCGATCCGAACCTGTATATGCAAAAGGAGGAACGCTACAATCTGGCCTTACGAATACAGCAGGAGATGATCGCCGCGCTGGGATTGAACGACCGGGGCGTTAAACAATCAAACTTCCAAGTGCTGCGGGAAACCAATATGCCCTCCGCCCTGGTAGAGATGGCTTTCCTTAGCAATTCCAGCGACGCCGCCGTGCTGGCTCAGGGAAGTGTTCAAAAACAGGCTGCTCGTGCCATAGCCAGAGGGATAAACGATTACATAGAAGATTACGTTAAGTCTTAAAAATCGACCGGGGAGTCTATTCACATGTTGATCACAGTTAAAAAGCGGCGGCAGGTATTTCTGTCGCTTGTCTTATGTTTTCTTATATTTGGCCAGTTGTTGCCTCCAGCAGTCCAGGCCAACGACCGCTCAGCTGACATCATCGGTTCCCGTCCCTTAACAGCCGAAGATATCATCACCGCCGCCGGTCTGACCGGACGCGGTCAGATAGTGGGGCTGGCGGACAGCGGTTTGGACGACGGCAGTATGTCTGATATCCATCCTGACCTGGCCAACCCCACCGGATCCCAGGCGATCCCCAAGATTATGCTGCAGTCCTATACTAATCGAGCCCTGGCCGACGATCCCAATGGTCATGGAACTTTTATGGCGGCCACCATCGCCGGGACGGGAGCTGCCTCACAAGGGAAATATCGTGGCATAGCCCCGGGGGCCAGCCTCTATTTTCAGGCCTTGTTGGACCGTAACGGCAATATAGATATACCGGAAGACGCGGCTGATCTTTTCCTGCCCGCTTACCAGGCCGGAGTAAGGGTGCACGTGAACGGGTGGGGAAACGGCGGCGGGTACAGTGCTGGCGCTGCTCAGATCGATAAGTTCGTGTACCAGCATCCAACCTTTTTGCCGATCTTCAGTGCCGGCAACAGTGGACCGGATCGAGGTACTCTGACATCCCAGGCCAACAGCAAGAACGCTCTGGTGATCGGTTCCAGCCAGGTACCCAGGCCTGCTTTCGACCCTGAAGCCCGCTTTGCTGACCAGGTGGCGGCATCCTCCAGCCGCGGTCCAACTCCGGACGGCCGAATCAAGCCCGACCTGTTGGCACCCGGTTCAGCTCTGATCTCAGCCTGTTCCAGTTTAACCGAAAGCAATTTTGCTGCTAATCCCCTCTATACCAGAATGGGAGGCAGTTCCATGGCCGCAGCAGTGACTGGCGGAGCATTGACTTTGTTAAGAGAGCAGCTGCACTTTCAGAAGGGTATGGCTGAGCCTTCGGCAGCCTTGATGAAGGCGTTGCTGATAAATGGGGCCCGAAAACGCAGCGGCGAATCCGCTCAGGAAGGATTTGGAGTGCTGGATCTGGCTACCACCTCCCTGGCATTGAAAGAGGATACGTTCAAACTCGTTGATCATAGTACCAGGATGAAACAGGGTGAGCGTAACCAATACAAACTGATCGTCACCGACCCCACCATGCCGGTCAGGATCACCCTGGCATGGACTGACCCAACCGGCAAGGCCGGGGGCGGCGCCAGTCTGATCAATGACCTGAACCTGTCGGTCCAGGATGCCCACGGGCGTGTCTATCATGGCAATGATAGCGACCACCGCCAGGTTGCCGACACTGTCAATAATGTGGAGCAGGTGAGCATCACGGTGCCAGAGCGAGGGGAATACACTATCGTAGTCGATGCCGCCGATATCAATTCCGGCTCAGGTCAGGATTATGCCCTGGTTTATGGTCAGGTTTTGTGCACCGGGATAGTGCAGGCAGTGGATGGAAAGCACCTGACCTTGGAAGGAGACAGCCACCTGGACCTGAGCAATCGGGTGGTGCAGCAGGTACAGAATGGCAAGGCGGTTGCCACCGGTGATACGGTTGAAGTAGGCAGCGACATATACTACAATTCATCTCGGGCTTTCATATTCGCTGACACTTGGGAAGCGACCGGGGTGCAGGCCCTGGATACCGCTGAGGGAAGCATGATCCTGGAGATGAACGACTCGGTCCGGGAGGGTGGGTACTACATCGACAGCCGCATCCAAGACCAGACCGGCAGCATAATGGTCAATGGAGTGCCATCCCGGGGAATTGCCAGCCTGCCCACAGGGATTGGTCTAAGGGCCTCCGTAAACCCCGCCTTGCAGACTTTGTGGAAACTCCAGGCCCAAAGCCAGGAGGTAACCGGTTACATTTCCGAAGTAGATGCCGACGACCTGGAAATAAAGCTGCTCAATAACGATCAGACCTATACCCTGTCCCGTTATTCGGCTATTTCTTATCGTGATAAGACTATAGACGGTACACTTCAGGACGCACCCTATAGTACGGTGGATCAGAGTGTGCTGGATTACCTGCTGCCGGGGACTGCGGTCACCCTTCATGTTACACCCGGTACAGGGAATGTGAATGCGCTTTTCCTGCAGCGTTCACTTATCGTGGGCCGGGTCATTTACGTTGACGAGAGTTCCAATCTGATCAGGTTGGATAGTGGACGCAGTTACAGTGTTTTCCCGGGCAGCGCGATATATCGTAATAAGGAAGACGTAAAACTGGGTGACCTGCAAGCCGGGGACCTGATAAAGGCTCAGCTTATGGCTGATGCTCTCACTATCATACAGATAAACGCTTCCAGCCAGGTAACCTATGGACGTGTATCATACCTAAGTGCCAAGCATAAAACACTCTATCAGATAGACTCCCGCGGCCTTTCCCGCTCCTTCACCTTAACGGCTCAAACCAAAGTGTTCGGGATGGATTTCACCTTGGAGCCTTCGGGGCTGGTACCGGGGGATTGGGTCCGGATCATCGGTGATCCCAATAGTAAGGAGGCCTGGCGGATAGATGTGGCCGAAATAGGCGAAGACCAAACCAAGACCCTGATGACAGTCGATCAAACACGGAATACGATCCACATGGCAGACGGCAGTATTTATAAGTATGGTCCCTCCACCCGGGTCAGCCGAGGTGGTTACATCATGGGTATCGAAGACCTGATACCCGGTGAACCGGTACAGATCGCCACCCTGACCGCCCCGGCGCCCTGGACGCAGGTTTTGGGGGGAGTGGAGGCCACGGTACCTACTTCTGTTGCTGCACCCGAAATAAATATCAGCGCCCAGAACTTTGATGGGGTACTGGTGATCAGAGGTTTCACCATTGCCGAGCGGGTGTATATCTACCGCCAGGACGGCAGCCGGGAAAGGATAGATGCAGTCAACGGCAACTTCGAGAGGATATTCAATCTCCTGGACAAAGAAAAAAGTATCACCGTGGTAGCCCTGGATACAGATACCGGCGCCATGCGGGACGTTGCTGTCGATATAACCCCATATCAGTCTGGCAGTCAGGTCCCGGTATTCACGGATATCTATGGACACTGGGCGGAGACATTTATCACCAAACTGGCCGCCAATCGCATTGTTAAGGGATATGAGGACGGCACCTTCCGGCCCAACCACAATATCACCCGGGCCGAACTGATGGTATTGCTGGCCCAACAACAAGGCATTGCCACCGCGGCCAATCAAACGACGGATTTTGCCGATGACCGGGATATTCCGTGGTGGGCTCGTTCAGCGGTAGCTGCCGCTGCCAAAGCAGGTTGGACCAATGGCTATGCGGATGGTACCTTCAGGCCCTACCAGCCGGTGACCCGCCGGGAATTGTCGATGGTCAGCTCACACCTGCAGGCGGAAGGGCTGGTCAATCTCTTCCCTGGAGAAACCCTGCAGCCGGAGCGGTTAGTCACCCGGGCGGAAGTCGCAGCTATGCTGGCCCGCTTATAAATTGTAATTAACTTACGGGGGCTTATCCCCAATTACTGCTCTCTTCTCAGCGGTTGCTTATGTCCATCCTGATACCTTCATCATGGTGATAACCGATTATGCGGGCGGGATTGCCTACGTATTTGGCCAGCGGGTCGGTATTCTTGACCACTACACTGCCAGCCCCGATAAGGGTTTCATCCTCTATCCTCACGTGATCTATGATGGTAACTCCCAGTCCGATATAGCAACTGTCCTTAATTACCCCATGTCCGCCGATATTACAACCTGCTGTAATGATATTATGGCTGCCTAGATTGAATTGGTGCCCGAGATAAACATGCTGTCTGATTAGATTGTTGCAGCCCATGATGCCGCCGAAGCCAAGATGGGTAGTCCCCATTATGACATTGTTGTCCCCCATCATGATATCTGGCGCCACATCTGCCCGGTCACTGATATAGTTGCGGAGAGTGTATCCCGCCTGCGTGGCTTTCAGATACATCCGACTCCGGTTCCGCATGCGGCTATAGCCATTGAATAAAGCGAGCAGATCGTATTCTCCCGGGGGATACAGGGCGGGCAGATCCTGGACAGCCACTAGGGGGAGACCCAGTAACTCAGTCCCGGGCAGGTACTCCCGGTCCATAGCAAAGCAAGCTATCTCAAAATTGGAATTGCCGATAGCGTCATAAAACAACATGGTGCTCAAGGTAACACTGCCGTACACAATCACTTTTTTCATTTAAGCCCAACCATCCTTCGATACAAGGTCTAACTTCCAATTCGCGCTTGGCAGTTCGTAATCCTGCCTGCCCCAGCCAACCGTATTGACCGTGGCACTCTCGGGCGATGATGCCCGGAAATGCTGAAAACAGGCTGCCAGGTTCAATATATAGTATAATAGGGCCCAGATCAGAAAAGTATGCAGATGCAACAGGAATTAGTGGGAGCGTGTTGATGTAGGGATGCACTCACCTAAACAGCCTCGAATCCTCGTTACCAAACCCACCCTTCCAGATATTGATTCGTATGTCAGCTACCTAAGCGGGATCTGGGAGAGAGGGCAACTGACCAACAACGGGCCGTTGGTGAAAGAACTTGAAATCAGAATCAAAGACTACCTGGGGCTCAAGCACTGTCTGGTGGTCAGCAGCGGGACCATAGCCTTGCAGTTGGCCCTCAAAGCGCTGGAGTTGGACGGCGATGTCATCACAACGCCGTTCTCATTTGTGGCTACAAGCTCGGCCATTGCCTGGGAAGGATGCCGACCGGTATTTGCTGATATAGAGAGCGAGTCTTTGTGCATAGATCCCGACCGAATCGAGATCGTCCTCACCGAGCATACCCAGGCCATATTAGCTGCGCATATTTATGGTCAACCATGTGCAGTGGATGCCATCCAGGACTTAGCCGCCAAGCATCGCTTGAAAGTTGTTTATGATGCCGCTCATGCTTTTGGAGTAAAATATCAGGGTCAATCATTGTTGAATTTCGGTGACATCTCCACCTTGAGTTTTCATGCAACCAAACTCTTTTACACTGGTGAGGGTGGTGCAGTCGTCTGTAACGATGATGGTCTGGCCGAAAGGATCAGACGGATGCGGGATTTCGGTATAAATGGTCCAGAGGCATATTACCCTGAAATCGGTATCAACGCCAAAATGTCAGAATTACATGCCGCCCTCGGCCTTTGTGTTCTGCCGGGGGTAAGCGAAGCCATCGCCAGGCGTAAAGCTATATGTTCGCGCTATGATTCTGCCCTTGCCGGACGCTTGGTCAGACCTGTCCTGCGCGAGGGCACAGAATATAATTATGCCTATTACCCGGTTGTCTTTGCCAGTCAGGATGAACTCCGACACGTTCAGAAAGCTCTTAACGAAGCCAATGTATATCCCCGTCGTTATTTTTATCCCCCCCTGAGCCGGTTGGAATATGTTGGCCATTACTCAGTGCCTTTGGCTGAAGATATTTCTGCTCGTATTCTATGCCTGCCCCTCTATGAGGAATTGGATGAGCCGCAGATAGACATGATCTGCAGTGTGGTGCTGGGAGCGCTGAACAACTATCTTAAGGAATGATCAACCCCATCGAAGAAGAGTGGTGAGACCGGTATAAAGATTCTTGTGACTGCCATAGGCTCAATGGCCGCGGATATAGTGATCAAGACCCTGCATAGGGACGGCCACCTGGTGGTAGGTAGTGATATCTATCCTCGGGAGTGGATAGCTGATGCCTATAATGTAGATCATTTCGTTCAGGCGCCCCCCGCCCGGGATGAGAATAATTACCGGGATTTCGTAATGAATATTTGTGCGGATATGGGGATAGAAGCTATAATCCCTTTGACCGATCCGGAAGTTCAGGTTATCAGTTCGGTTAAAGACCGATTACTATCCAAGGGCACTTTAACATGTGTCATGGAGCCGGATTCAGTCGGCTTGTGCCGGGATAAGTATCGTTTACCCCGATTCCTTGTCAGCTTGGGGTTCGACAATACCATTGCCACTGATCGGTTTGATCCCAGTTCACTGCCGGCCTGGCCTTTCCCATGGCAAGCCAAGCCCCGGTTCGGACGTAGCAGCCAGGGATTAGTCAAGATCAGCAGCGCGGAGCAAGCGACCTATCTGAAGGATTTGAGCAATCATTGCGAATATGTCGTCCAGCCCTATATAGAGGGCACGATTTGCACCGTGGATGTTATCCGGGATGGCAAGGATAGGGTAGTATGTGTGGCGCGGCGCGAGCTGTTGCGTAATCCCTCCGGGGCTGGACTGACAGTAGAGATAATTGACAATAACCAATTGACCTCAACCTGTTGCTGGATAGCCCGGGCACTTGACGTTATCGGCGCAGTCAACCTGGAATTCATTGAGTCTTCCGGCGGCGGCCTTTCCCTTCTGGAAGTAAACCCGCGCCTGTCTGGGGGAGTGGAGTTTAGCCACCTGGCCGGTTATGATGTGGTCTCCAATCACCTGCGCTGTTTTCAAGGGCTGGGTATACAAGCACTTCCGGGTTTAAATAGAATGATCATGGCCCGTAAATACGAGGAGTATATTACCGAGTCCTTTCTATAGATATCATACAGAACAGGCAATTATTGTGTACGAACGTTTATGGGATAGGCAATAGTTGCTTTGTTGTCCTTGAATAACATGTTGGAAATAAAGAGCATCATGATTTAGAAGAAGGGAGTATTCTTGCCATTGAGCTGGCAGCGCGTATTCAACAAAGCTTTCCTGCGGGCGCTGGGTGAAGATTTGCGAAATTCTAAAGAGCCTATCCGTTGGAAATTATGGGCCTACAGGCATTCTTTTTTTTCCGATCGAATCAAACTCTATGGACTGACACCCGACAATTACCACCGATATCTGACCGACTTTACATATTATCAGATGCAGCCCATTAACGGTGAATTCAGTAAATGGCTGGACGACAAACTAAGCCTTAAGTATCTCTTGCAGCCTTTTAATCAGAATCTGCCGGAATACTACTATTTATTGGACCATGGGCATGTCACCCGTTTAATGGACTGTCCCTTGGCGGAGGTCGACGACGAATGTATTGTTAGCCTGCTGGAGATGAAGGGATGCCTGGCTGCGAAACTTATGGCGGGGTCCCGGGGGAAGGGATTTCACAGGTTAACTTGCCACAACAACGATTATTATGTTGATGCTGTCAGCATGAATCGTACAGACATGATGGCTTTTCTTATAGAATTGTCTGGTTACCTTATAACAGAATACACCTCTTCCCATCATGCCTTAACCGCGATCAGCGGCATCCGTCCATGTTCGCTTAGAATAGTTACCGTGAACCTGGGCGGTGACGACAGTATAGCCGGCGCTTACTTGAAATTGGGTACGGAGGCATCAGGCTATGTCGACAACATCAGTGCAGGCGGGATCGCGGTATGGGTGGATATCGACAGCGGGAAGTTTTCGTGCGGTCTTATGTACGATGGGCAATACTATGTTACGATAACCAATCACCCGGACAGCAAAATGCCGGTGGAGGGCACAGTGCCATTTTGGCAAGAAATAAAGGCGACGGTTCTAAAAATTAGCCATTATGTACCTCATCTGAAACTGATGGGTTTTGACATCATGATCAGCGATACAGGTTTTAAGGTAATTGAGATCAATTCGCGGCCGGCCTTGGATACATTGAGTTATTTTGACCCAATTCATACCAAGAGCCTCTTTTCGGAATTCTTCCGGCAGTTGCTGGATGAACGGGAGAGGTAGGGCAAGCGCCCAATATTATTTGCCGGTGTTGTGGCCGCTTCAATAGGTGAACTGATAATGAACACTATGGTAAGCATCAATTGTATCGCATATAACCAGGAGAGATATATCAGCGATGCTATCGAAGGTTTTCTGAGACAGCAGACCGATTTCGAGTATGAGATCCTGATCCACGATGATGCTTCTACCGATCGGACTGCTGATATTATTGAAGATTACGCCCGTCAGTATCCGGGCCTGATCAAGCCGCTGTACCAGACTGAGAACCAATATTCCAAGGGAATCAAGGTTGGTACCGTATTTAACCTGCCCAGAGCCAAGGGAAAATATGTTGCCTTCTGTGAAGGGGATGATTATTGGACTGATCCGGGGAAACTGCAAAAGCAGGTGGATTACATGGAAGGCCATCCGGACTGCAGTATGTGTTGTCATGCGGTGAAACTGGTAAACAGGCAAGGGAGGCCGGTGGGCCGTTTAATAAGGCCTTACCATCAGAACCGTCTGGTACCTATAGAGGATCTTATCATGGGTGGAGGCACTTTCGTCAGTATTAATTCCATAATATATCGTCGGGAGTTGATGGATTCCCCGCCGGATTTTTATCTGCAGGCCCCGGTTGGGGACATCCCGATGCTCTTATACCTGGCTACCCAAGGTACAGTTCATTATTTTGACGAAGTGATGTCAGCTTACCGGACGGGAGTATCCGGGTCTTGGACCGACCGGATCAACCGCTCCAGGGCTAAAGAGATCGATACCAGGACCAGGCTTATCGAGATGACCGACGGTTTTAACCGTTTTACCGATTATAAATATTCTGACTGTGTAGCCCGCCGTCAGTATGAGAACGAACTCTTGCTGTTGATTGCCCGAGGTGAGGCAGCGGCCTTGAAGGAGGAGAGGTTCAGGAAATTTCAGGACCATCTGGGGATTTACGTAGTGGGCTTGATTTATCTCAACAAATTTTTTCCCCAGCTATATAGGAAACTCAAGCCGTTAAAGAAGTATATCAATACGAAATTATCAGCCCCGGACAGATCGTAATTCAGATACTATCTCGGGGGGAGATGAAAAGTTGTGCAGGCCATAAAAATTCTATATGTGATTACCACCGGTCATTCGGGGGGAGCCCAGTCCCATCTGTATGAACTGTGTACCCGCCTGCCGAAACGCTTCTCGCCGTCAGTGATAATGGGACATCCAGGGACATTGAAGGATAGACTGGTCCGGGCCGGAGTGTCAGTCCATATAATTCCTTCCTTACAGAGAGAGATCAGTCTGCAAAAAGATGTTGAAGCTTATCGGCGGCTTTGCGCCATGGTTCGTTCCCTGCAGCCGGACCTGTTGTGTCTGCATTCCAGCAAGGCTGGCATTTTGGGCCGTCTGGCCGCCCGCCGACTCGGCATCCCCGCCGTTTTCACCGCGCATGGATGGGCTTTTGCCGAGGGCGTCCCCCCGCTGCAGCGCTTTTTCTATCGACAAATGGAAAGATGGGCGGGGCGCTATTGTCAGCGGATCATCTGTGTATCCGATTATGATTACCGCCTGGCCCGACGATATAATGTAGCCCAGCCCGACTGCCTGGCCGTGGTACACAATGGTATGGCCGCCGAGCCAATCCCGTCTCCAACACCCCATGAGAGGCCGCGGCCGGTTAGAATAATCATGGTGGCCCGTTTTGCTCGTCAAAAGAACCAACTCCTGCTGTTGGAGGCCGCCAATCGGTTGCCAGCCCACCAACCTTTTGAGATTATTTTGGTTGGTGATGGTCCCCTGTTGCTATCCGTCAGGGAGCAAGCCGCCCGGCTGCCCATCGCCGGCAAGGTCCATTTCCTGGGCAACCGGGAGGATGTCGGCCAACTGCTGAGTGACTCGGATATTTTCGTCCTCTCCTCCTGGTGGGAGGGCTTTCCGATTACTATTCTCGAGGCGATGCGAGCAGGTCTGCCAGTCGTAGCTTCCGATGTGGGTGGTTGCCCGGAAGCTGTGGTGGATGGTCAGACCGGGTTCCTGTTTGAACCTGGAGATGTACAGACGTTGACCCGGCACTTGAGTCAATTGATTGAGGACACGGAATTGCGCTGCCAGATAGGGTTGGCCGGGCAGGAACGGTTTATGACGAGATTCACAGCCGATAAGATGGTGGAGGATACAGTGAAGATTTACGATGATGCGCTGACCAGGGCAGAAGAATAAAGAAGCGCCCGAATCGGCGCTTCTAAAAAATAAGTCTATTAAGGATTATCCGGTCTACTTGAGCAGCCAGAGGATTATAGTTTCCTGGTCCGCTTGCTTATCCCAGTTATTTAGCTCATTTTCCAGGGCAGCGATGCGCGCATCCAGGGCGGTGATATCATCCGGATCAGGTTGGGCATTACGCTGCGCCACCAGTTTTTGGTATTGGGACAGTTTGCTGCCAAACTGCGAGTTGATATCGGTCCGGGATACTTCTTTATCCATAATCTGACCCAGCTGTTCCAGGCCTGCCGTCAATTTCCCGGCTTGTGATTTACCGACTGTGACCTTCAATACCGTATGCCGGCCATTGTCATTGACCTGCTGTCCCAGATTCTGCACCTGCGCCTGATATTGCCCGGCCAGGCTGAGTGCCTGTTGCTGGGCCCGATCCGCACCGCCGGCCTTGATCTCCAGCAGGGTAGAGACCAGGAAGCGTTCCTTACTTAGAAAGACCACGGGCGAATATTGAACAGGATCTGGATTCTGGGCTATCTGTACCGGGCCATTATCAGGATCAGTCTGACTGCCGTTCCCGGGTTCCGAATTCGGGCCTGTGGTTGGATCCCCACCAGGATCATTACCAGAATCATTATTAGAGATATTCCCGGGGTCTGTGCCAGGAGCGTTCATCTGAGTGTCTCCCCCAGGGAGATTGGCAGGCTGTAAGATGGAGGGAGGATTGTCGGCAATCTGCACCAGCGGGCCGATGCCGTTCATAAGCGTCGTGCTCACCATCAGCACTGTTGCGGCTGCAATACCGGCAACCGTCTGCTTCCAGTGGCGGCCCCACCAGTGGGTCTTCCTGGTAAGCGGCACAACCTTCTCCTCTTCCCGGATCCGCTGCATGACTGCAGCTGAGAATCCCTTCGGAGCAGGTACCTCTTCCCGGTTAATACTTTTCATGACCGAGGATAGCTGCATCAAGCCCTCATACTCCTGCTGACAATCGGTGCAGGCAGAAAGATGCGCCTTCACCATATCCATCTCGGCGCGGGTGAGTTCACCGTCTACATAGGGTGATATAAGTTGTTCGATCTTTCTGCAGTCCATCTCCGTCACGCTTTCATTCCAGATTTATCGAGTTCTTTCTTCAGGGCTTTGCGTCCCCGGTTTATCCTGGACTTCACTGTCCCCAAAGAACATTCCAACAGCGAGGCTATCTCGTCATAGTTGTAACCTTCGATCTCTCTTAAAACCAGTGCCAGGCGGTATTCATCCGGTATCTTCTGCAAGGCCTGCTGCAACTGGGCCTTCAACTCCTGGCGTTCTACGTTCTCCAGTGGACCGTCTTCGGTAGCTGCCAACTCGCGGATCATATCGCTGTCATGGCCGGGAAGAGGTTCATCTATGGAAAAGGTAACCACCTTCCTGGTGCGGCGGCAATGATTGATCCACTGGTTCACTGCTATTCTATGCAGCCAGGTACCAAAATCTGATTCCTTCCGGAAGGAGCGCAGCCCCTTGAAGGCTAGCACAAATACATCCTGAGCCAGGTCCTGGGCATCGTCTGGATTTCCGGTAAGATGCAGGCAATGAGAATATACCCGGTCCTGATAACCAAGCACCAATTGTTCGAATGCATCCA
>CAZOMS010000028.1:0-18800 GCA_964580805.1 uncultured Syntrophomonas sp.
TTATGTTATTGAGCATCTCCCGGTTATTGCGGATATTTTTGATGGCCAGTATTCCTTCATTGCCAAACAAGTAAGGAACGATTTTCTCATAGCCGCGGACAAATATTCCCGTTACCGGGGGGATCAGCCACACAATGGCCAAAGTGCCGATGATGAGCCCCCCTATACTGAAGATGCCGGCTATATGGCCCGGCACTAAGGGAGGAATTGTGAAGATCAGTACAAAAAGGATCAGGGCAGGAATGGTTTTATTCTTTTGACTGCCCCCCTGGTTGTCGTATGTATTCAGAATAATATCCCGCAGTGGTGTCCGGAAGACTTTGGTTACAGGTATAAGGGAACTGAGAACTGATAAAATTACTGCGCCGGCCAAAGAAATCCCCAGGTAAAGAGGATTATAGGTGAGCTGGACCTCGGGGGGAGCCACGTTCCAGGGATTGTTGGACAGGGAGTAAGTCATGATATAGAGAATTCCTATTCCCAAGGCACACCCCAGGATTCCTCCAATCACCCCGTATATGGTGCTTTCCGCCAGCAGGATCCGGTTGGTGATCGCGCGGGTGGCGCCCACACTTCGAAAGGTTCCCATCACCGGCATCCGCTCCACAATAATAACCTTGAAAGCAGTGTAGATGACGAATATGCTGATCAAACATACCAGAATCAGCATCAGCATAAAGGGCATGCGAATGGTATCGGTAAATTCTCTTAATTCACTTTCGGTAATCGTCTTTTCAACTTCATATCGGCTGTACTGATGGGACAAAGCGGCTAGGGTGGGTTCGATGTCAGCAGGGTTGCTGGTTTTTATGTATATTTGGGATACCCGGCCTTTTTCCCCTATCATCGTGGCCAGGGCTTCCCTCGGTACTACCGCGCTGAACCCGGTGGTTCCCGGAGTCAGGAGCCCTTCCGGCGCAGCAATGGCGGCGATGGTAAAACGGTGGAGCTGGTCATTGATTTTTAGATCCAGATTATCACCGACCTGGAGTTGATACTTATCGGCGGTGACCCGGTTGATAATAATCTTGCTGCCTTGGAAGGGGTTCAGGCTGTATTGCTGCTGTAAAACCAGGGGATTCATTCTCTGCAGGTCTTCGAGCTTGTATCCCAGCAGATTCACCGCAATCTTTTCATTGGCTGCCACCTGGTATACTCCGGTTTCACTTAGGGTTCCTATGATATAGTCAAGCTTGTCCCGGTATATTTCAGCCTGGTTGGTCCGGAAATAGCGGGAGGGACTATCCTTATCAGCATAAACGATAATTTCGGCATCACCGATCTGGCTGCGGATTTGTTTGAGGTATACCTGAGCTATATTTTGGGATATACCCAGTGACGAGAATAGCAACGCGGTGGAAAGGCAGATAGAGAAGAGGATCAAAAAAGTCCGGAGTTTCTTTCCCCAGATACTCTTGGCAATAAATTTAATGATGATTGCCATCGCAACACATCCCGACCGTTATTCCCTTCTTAAGGATAAACGAAAATCAACCGTTTTGTATACATTCAACGCCACTCCGTTTATGTATGAACAGGCGTTAAATAGCACTGCGAAGGGGGATAGAGGTCTCAGTGTCTGGCACAGGCAGGGCTGGAGCTTCGCTCGGGTTTAAGGGGAAGCACGGGGCCGGCAGACTGTACCTTGTATAAAAGTGCGCAATAAATATAACAATAATGTAATTAGAATTATGTAAAAGGATGACACATGTTTCTGGTCATTCAGGCAATTTCTCCCGATGTAGAAATCCAGAGGTACTTAACTGCCCTGCACATTGACGAATGGTTGTCCCATGATTTATTTCGCCTCAAATGGTGGCTGTTGCTCGGCCTGATTCTTACAGCCTTTTTTATTTGGTGGAATAAGCTCGACAAATTGAAATTGCGTGAAACGTGCCTATACGCTGCTTTGACAACCATAATGGCATTGGGAATATTTGAGTGGGGAGAGGAGCTGATCCTCTGGGATTTTCCCACCGATACTATTCCTATATTTCCGCCATTATCATCAGTAAATCTAATCATTTTACCTTTGGCCTATTCGCTTACCTATCAGTGTTCCAACACTTGGAAGGATTTTCTTTTTGCATCTGTGATTGTGACCGCTGTTATTTGTTTCGTTGTTGAGCCAGCCCTGGCATGGGTAGGTCTGTACAGATTAATTAGGTGGAAATACTATCTCAGCTTTCCGGTGTATCTTGCAGCAGCAATAGTCGTAAGGGCTTTAGAAATCAAGATCATTAATATCCAGAACAAGAACCGGATGAGCATGAATTGATCCTAATAAGGAGCAGGGTCGAACCGTGAGACGATTCGAAGGAGCCAGCGAATGCAATTACCAGTCTCAGATCCCCAGTCTGCGGTGGAAGTTCAATGGTACTTAACTTGTACCCGTTTCTACGAGTGGATGCAAAATGATGTGTTTCATTTTCGATGGTGGTTTTTACTGGGAATATTCATTTTCTCAGCATATGTTTGGTGGAAAATGGTCGACAGATCCCGGCTTGTTGAAATAGTCTTGTATGCTGCCCTGGTAACCATAGTAACACTGATACTTGATGAATTGGGGCAGGAGTTAAGCCTATGGGACTATCCTACCGATTTATTTCCCCTTTTCCCACCGCTAACTGCTATTGATCTGGCCAGCTTGCCTATGGTGTATTCATTGATTTACCAGCATTTTATTAGCTGGAAGAAATTCATAGTTGCTACAGTTTTAATGGCAGCCATATTTTGCTGCATTCTGGAGCCTCTCTTTGTTTGGGGGGGCATCTACCAAACCCTTACGTGGAAATACTATTATGGATTTCCAATATATATTACTATGGCTATATTTTTAAAGGCAATAGTCATTAAAATATATCAAATCTCCGATTGCAACGTTAAATGACACGCCGCATACGTCCGCACTCGTCGGCGGCGCACTGCTCGACCTGCTGCCAGGCCGCAGTTGGTCCAATCGTGTCATAGGCAACTGCTATGGCTCCATATAAGGCCAGCCCGATACAGTTGCGGGCCGAATGAATTAATCACACGATATAGCCCATCGTAGTCATACATTTCACGAATTACAAGTCTTGAAGCAGTCGCTATTACGTTGCCACAATCACCCATGCAATTTTGGCGGCGTTCGGATCTATCTGCGGTCCTTCGCTTGTATACACTTGATGTCATATAAAACGAGCAAGGCACTCTACGAGATTTGACGCAGGGTGCCTTGCTATTATATCAGCTTCAATTCGCCGACCGTCGCTTAAAGATCGGTACAGGATTCCTGAATCCAAGTATAATCTTGATTCAACAAGAAGCTACCATTAGTATTTGATAAATTTATCCCCCGAAACACCGCAGATACTGCATTTTTCAGGCTGGAATTTCTCTATATTTCCACACACCGGGCACAGATAATAGAAGACTTCTTCGGTCTGGTCGAGGTTTTCTAAGGCTTCCTGATACAGCCCCGCATGAACCTCTTCTGCTTTCATCGCAAAGGTAAATGACATGACCGCAGCTTTGTTTCCTTCTGCTTCTGCTTCCTTAACGAAGGGCGGATACATTGACTTATATTCGTAGGTTTCTCCGGCCACGCCATCTTTCAGGTTATCGGCGGTGGAGCCAATTTTCCCGGCTACTTCAAAATGCCTTAAAGCGTGCAGGGTCTCGGCATCAGATGCAGCTCTAAATAGTTTGGCCGCGTTCATTTTCCCTTCTTTCTCGGCTTTCTTGGCGTAGGCCAGGTATTTTCTATTGGCCTCAGATTCTCCAGTAAACGCTGCCATCAAGTTGTTAATTGTTTTGTTTTCGCTCATGTTTTTATCCTCCTCTTTTTTATTTAATGATTCCAACAGTTTCTTCACATCCTCTTTTGGAAAACCTTCCGGTTGCTTCTGTTCCATAAGCGACCGTAAAAAGTCCAGGGCATTGTCGCTTTGGGGAAGCATATATCCTGCTTCACGGATAAGGTCCTCCGCCATAATGTGGTTGGATTTCCGCATAGCAGCAGCAAGCCTTCCCGGTAATCCGGCTGCAATCATCTCCTGTTGCGATTTGCTGCGCATAAGGGATTTTAGAGCATTGACGACCGTTTCAGCTTTAGGTTGCTGCGGCGGATACTCTTTAGGTACCATGGAAATTGCACCGGATGGGCAGGCATCCGCGCAATCGCCGCATCCGATGCACTTCACAACATCAATGATGCTGTTCTCGGTGTCTGATGCCCCGGTAGGACAGACATAGAGGCACAAGCAGTCTTTGGAACACAAGAGTATATTTCTTACTGCATATTTTTCATCAGACATTCCCTACTATCTCCCTTCAACCTTTTCGAATTTCCGATTTGGCACCTTACAAACAGGGCAGACTTCGGGCAGGCTATCTCCTATGTAGACAAAACCACAAATCGTACAAACATAAACGCCAGTGTTTTCAAACATGGCGTCGCCATCTTTCTGATATCGGGTCAAAAGGGACTTCAAGATGCGGGTAACCTTCTCACTCCAGACCAGCGCACGAAGTGCTCCTCTATCCTCGGCATCGGACGCCATAGCATTAGCGTTGGGAAGACCTTCCTCAATGTCTTTTTCGATGAGCTCAAGCAACTGGTCAAAATTCGGAGATTGGGCCGGCGATGAGATCGCTTTGTAATAACTGGCTAGTTCCCTAAAAAGTTCCGCTTCATCTGGCTTATACTGTTTTTCGCAGCCACGCGCAAGATTCGTGCAGAGTGCACTGATCTCCGCCGGGGATAACTCCTGCATATCCGTCGGCGCCTCGGCTACAGGCACAATTTTTTTCTCAGCGGGTGCGGCAGATTCACCCTGTTTCTCAAATTCATCTTTGGTGGCTCCGCAAATCGGGCAGACCCAATCATCCGGCAGGTCTTCCCACCTGGTGCCCGGAGCAATGCCTGACTCGGAACTGCCCTTGGCTTCTTCATAAGTGTAGCCACATACAGAACACACGTATGTTCCCATTGCATATCCTCCTTCATTTGTTTTTTTTGTTGTCTATACTTCCAAGGCAGTTGGGGCAAACACCTCTGAAATATACGTTCTTATTATTTATTTTGTAGTTGTTCAATTCACTAGGGGTATAAGAATCTATGTCAATATGGAAATCATCTATCATCCCGCAGGACTCACATTTAAAATGCCCATGGTTTACAACCCTAAGATCATATCTGGTCTCTTTATCTTCAATCGTAATTACCCTGACTAAACCCGCTTCAGTTAAAACATGCAACGTGTTGTATACGGTTGTCTTGGATAGTGTTGGTATATCCTCTTTAAGACCGACAAAAATCTGATCTACAGTTGGATGGCACTGATTTTGGGCAAGATATTCCAAAACCATCAGTCTTTGATGCGATAGATTTATGTTTTTTTTCTTCAACTCTTGCTTTAAATCTTCAAATGAGGGTCGCATCGACTCACCGCCAAATATGTTTGATTAATGTAATAATTATAAAGTTGTAATCATTACATACAACTATAATCAATTGCACTTGAAAAGGCAATAGCAAATCGGTTTAAATTCCGCAGCATGAAATCCTGTTAAAAATATAACCAGCTCTGAATAATCGACTGCCCATATCGCCAGTTTGGCCTTGCTCTGCATCAAATTTAGTCGCACAAGTGCCTGAATATCCAGTGAGTCCCGGTCACTCATCGTCGCGTGCTTTAGGCATACTCATCCCTATTTGTAATTACACACGATAATACCTATTGCAATTGTGCAATCCACAAAATACAAGTCTTGAAGTGATCAATGTAAGGGTGTATTAAATATAAGAGGTGATATTTATATGCAACAGGCAAGCATGACTGCTCTCGTTAGTGCCTTTTCCAGGGCCTATCATTCTGAAAACAACGATGTGAAAATCTTTGATGACAACTTTGCCAGGTTACTCTTATCCGAACAGGAGTACAATCAAGTTGGAAAAAGCATGGCACAAGGTATTCAGTTTTTTAATCCAGGATTTACGGGAAACGATACTGATGCTTTAAAGTGGATCGTTGACAATCAATTGTCGCCGTCGCCGCTGGGAAGATCCGCTTTTACCGAGCAAGCACTTAAAAATGCGGTTAATCATGGAACCAAACAATATCTTATCTTTGCCGCCGGATATGACAGCTTTGCATACAGACAGCCCGAATGGGCTTCCCCTCTCCAAATATTTGAGCTTGATCATCCGCTGATGAGCACGGAGAAGCAAAACCGTGTGAACCGTGTTTTCGAAAAAGAGCCGGATAATTTAACCTACCTGCCGGTTGACCTGGCCGTTACAAGAATTGACCAAAGCCTGTTTGCAGGCACTCTGTATGATAGATCGCAGTCCTCATTTTGCAGCCTGCTGGGAATCTCATATTATCTCTCCAAGGAAAGTTTTATAGACCTGATTGGGGGCATCTGCAAAATGGTCTGCATAGGAAGCACTATTGTGTTCGATTATCCTGACCAGGATACTTATACCGATAAAGCGGGCGAACGTGCGAAAAAACAGGTGATGCTGGCAAGTCACGCTGGAGAAGCAATGCTGGCCAGTTACTCGTATTCAGATATGGAAACCATGCTTTCGAATTGCGGCTTTTCAATTTGTGAACACCTGGAGCCCCAAGAGATAACCGAGCAATACTTTGCTGAATATAACCGGGGAAATCCACAGCATATCATGTCGGCATTTGATAACGTAAATTATTGTCTAGCTGCAAAGAAATAAAAACGACCCAAATAAATCAGACCGATATGCTGATCTTCGCTAGTCATCATATTTCAGGGCTATCTCGCAGAGAGCCTTCACCCCTATCGCCAACGTCTCATCGTTGAAGATGTATTTAGGGTCATGGATGGGAACAACCGGTTCGCCTGCTTTGTCTTTGCCTAAAAATATAAACAGTCCCGAAATCTCCTGCTGAAAAAGGGCAAATTCTTCGCAGCCCATTTCCGATGGTATAACATCGGTTACCATGCCTGGCGCAAATGAATCCTTTAAGATCCGGCTGACTTTGGCGGCCAACTGCGGGTCATTGTATGGGTCGAGTAGTACATTTTGTCCTCCCCTGATTTTCTCATGGCAATACCCCTTTCATCTCCTAATTCACATCTTCGTCCAACGTCTCAATCAGAAAGCTCACCGGGCGGAAACCGTCATTGCAGGAGATCATGGCCGACTTTTTGTTTTTCATCCAACCGGCATAAAAGTCCTCGCCCCCGTGGGCCAGGGTCATTACAAAAGCGGACATGCTTTCCCAGGCACTATCGCACATCCCCTCCGGTTTTTCCCAGCCGTTGGCGATGAATATTTGCCCAACCTGCATATCGCAGGCATGGCTGATAGGGTTTTCGTATTCATCTATCAAGTCCTGATAGTGAGCCATTTTCATCACGGTGATTTTGATTTTTTTCATCGATCATTTTCTCCTCGCCACACCATGGATTTTCTAACTCCGCAAAACCTTCTCCATCGCCTTACCCTTTGCCAATTCGTCAACCAGTTTATCAAGCCAACGGATCTTCTGCATAAGCGGGTCTTCGATTTCCTCTACCCGATGCCCGCAAATCACTCCTGAAATTTTGACGGCGTTTGGATTTATCTGCGGGGCTTCGCTAAAGAAGGTTTCATAATCGATATTCTTCTCAATTTGGGCTTGCAAGCCCGAATTGACATACCCCGTCAGCCAACAGATCACAGTATCAACCTCGGATTTGCTGCGTCCTTTGCGCTCCGCTTTTTGGACCAGCAGCGGGTAGACTTTGGAAAACGCCATCTTGAACACGCGATCGTTGGTCATGAAGCGTCACTTCCTTTCGCTTCTCATTTTACTCTTCACCGCAACATGTCGGTGATGATGAACAATATTTTTTCCAAGTAACCTCTCAGGAGCATAATCTTATTATTGACTATCTGGAAAAAGTCACAACTCCTTTTATGAAAAGAGCACTCCAATCAGGAGTGCCCTTTCAAAATGCAGGCGTTCCGTTCCCAACAAGACTGCTCGCTTTTAAAGCATGGTTTGTTTGACGTCAACCAACATCATTCCCTTTAGATGTCATATTCATGTTTGACAACGAACAACTCCAACGGTTCATCCCCTCTATTGCCCAATTCCGTCATAGCGCCTTTGGGAATATTGACCAACTGTCCTGCTCTAAAGGTTTTAACCGCATTATTTTCAACTGCTGCGCTTAACTCTCCTCGAATAACCAGTGCATATACAATTGCATCGGTTGGGTGCTTCGGAAACACTTTGCCGGGCGGAACAATAACGTGATTCATCAGAAGCTTCTCATCCTTGAAAACATTCTCAAAAGTCTCTTGGTCCGTTACTGTATACTGATAAACCTTCTCCATTTGATCCCCTCCTAATATTATTGGGGCGGCCGGTACAACGTCTGTAAGGCGCCAAGACCTGAAAAAGCCACCTCCCATTGGCCCTCCGTCGTTGTGAGCCATTCAGCTATCTTCCGCGCCGAATGTTCTCCGGGCAGGTCTTTCCGCATGACCGCGTAGTAATTGATAGCAAGCGGATACTCCTTTGACAGGATGGTTTCCGGCGTCGGGACAACTCCGTCAAATGCCAATGTTTTGATGGCCATTTCCCCTGCCACGCTTTGTGTGATCTGTATGTAGTAATAAAGAGTATAGCCCAACGCATATGCGTTTTCTTCTCCGTCCTTCGCAAAATACCGGTATTCTTCCACCATTTGAACCATCCCGTTCATGTCCCGTTCCATGTAATTCTCCTCGACGGTCGGATTTATCCGCTTGCCCCCCAGCACCAGATTCTCCATTTGCGCCTGGGAACCGGAATCTGAATTGCGGCAGATTGGCACGATACGCCCGTTTTTACCCCCAATAGTTGACCAGTCGGTGATAGACATGTCCGTATAGATCTTCTGCACTTGAGAGCCATCTATATCGTTGACGGGATTGTCCTCGTGGGTGATAAAAACCAGCCCTTCAGCCCCCACAGGGATATATTCAAGCTCCATTCCGGCGCTGCGCGCCATCTCCCGGACCTCTCGGGAAGGGTCCGGGACAACTATCAAATCCACGTCACCGGCGATGAGCAGTTCATAGGACTTGATGGTCTTGGACGCCTCATCAGGCATGCCCGGCCAATTGTCTTCTGGGTCGTCTGCGGGCACAAACATCCTTTGATAGATCCTCTGCACCAGTGGCAGTGTGGAGGTTGAGCCGTCGATGCGCGGATAGTTTTCCGCGGTAATGCCGATGGCCGCAGCGTCCTCTGACGGCGTCAGCGTTATTAATTGCGCATGGGTGTTCTGCTCCACCGGCGTCTGAGGTTCTGCTGGCCTCTCGGCATCCCTGCTATTCGCGCAGCCCGGCAAAAGAAACAAGGTGATAAGAAGCACGATTTTAATAGGTATTTTTATTTCATACACATCCTTTCAAATCGAGATGCGCCTATTCTCCCAATACCTTCATTGTCGGCTTAGAAGAGCTATATATGGCTGTATTCTCTACTATTATCCCCCGGTGGAAAATGGGCTGCAAGGCCTCCAACGTCGAACCCCCACTTCAAAGGCGTGGGGGGTTTTCCTTGAATATTTAGCTTGAACGATTCATCCAAATATCGATTGCTGATACATCTGAAACAAGTGGGCTACTATTTCTGCTTCGGCCGGCCAACCCTTTAATCCATAAGCTGAAAGGACAGCCCTATCAAGGTTATTATGCGCCTTGAGTAATTCAGGGGGCATTGTAAGCAGATCGGAGCCGTCGAAATCTATCTGACTTAGCTTACCTTACACTAAAGGAAACTCACTGAATAATAGAATGGCTGTGAATATAGAATTCTTCCTGGCTTGGCTGGTATTTTTTCTCCCATCTTTCCAAGCCCTCGTCAAAGCGCTCAGCTTCTTGTTCATCTATCTCAAAGACAGGACTCTGATGATAAACCCATTTCCTTCCGTCCAAGACATCAGGTTTGAGTTCTTTTACCATCATTGCCGCCGGATATGTATCATTTTCTAGACAGACATTGTACTTTTTGCAGCTCTTAAAGCCGCGGCCCACATAATTGTTCGGATTCCCGAAGATCACAATCACATCATAACCAAGAGCGGCTGCCTGTTCAAAGGAATACTCCATTAGGGCTTTCCCATAACCCTTTCTCTGATATTCTGGCAAAATGCAAACCGGACCGAAAGTAAGGATGTCTTTTTCCTCCCCCGACTCATCAATCAGTTTGGTTTTCGTATACATGATATTCCCAATGATCTGATTATCAACTTCGATCACCAGATCCAACTCCGGCAGAAAATCTTTGTGCACCCGCATAACATGAACCAAATAGTGTTCAATGCACCCCGGAACGTATAAAATCCAAAAAGCCTTCCTTGTGATTTCTTCTACTCTCTCATAATCTTTTTCTTCTTCATTCCGAATCTTGATCGTTTCGTTCATTTTACCCCCCCTCCGATAATTACAATTTTAGAGATGAATAACCCTTGGCCGTTTTTCCCAATCACTAAGCTCTGGTGTCCAATACCCTGCCCATTTCTTCATTTCCTTATATTCCGGATTATTTGGATCCAGCATAATTTCGCGGAAACTCACATATCCTCCTACTCCGCCCACATCCTCAGGTGGTGTTCGACCAATTGCCTCCAGTAAACAGGGTGATTCCTTGTCATGCTCCTCAATCACTTGCACCAGCTCAATTTCATGTTCCCAGTTATCGCCCAGATCATATGTATAGAGCATATGCTTGTACTCAGGCAAAAACTCCGCTAATACATGTCCTCTCATTAAAACAGCATGCTCATCGTGCTCCAGGTCATCCTCAAAGGGAACCATTCGGGTAACCGGTAAACGCTTGTTGCCGTGAAAGATAGTGAAGTCATATAGGTGGTAGTTTTTCCAGCCAAACACTGATTGCAGGACTTTGTGTAACCGTTCAAATTCCAAGTCGGCAGGTACAATAATCCTCCGTACTGCCTTGTATACTTCCAAATCAAGTGAAATCAGCAATTCAAAGGCACGGTATTTATAAGCTGGCATTCCTGTAAGCTCAGTCAGCGCATTAACCATCGCCCGGTAAGGGACGAGCCCCTCGTCTCTGTTCGTGGAAACATTGACATGTAGGTAATTTGCAGGAACGCCGACTGTGTCACAGTACATTTTCGCAATGCCACTATATTCTCGTCCAACATGAAAGGCGCATTCCAGTCCCGCTTTTGTCACCCAGGCTGCTGTCTGTCTGCCGCGATTTTGGGTTACCTCAATTTCACCAGCTAATCGCATATATTCATTTACAATCTGCGGATTAACATTCATGGTCAATAACGTGTTGGAAATGGCAGTTTTCATCATCACTTCCAGATTTTTGAGGTCTTTCCGTTTGACTTGGTAGATGGCTACCGTGAAGCGTGTAGCATTGTTCACCAACACGATCATGTCCTCTGTTCTTCGATTTTCCCATACCCTTGTCCAGTTTGCTGTCCATGTAAACAGTGGATTGATGGATTCATCAATGGCAGGAAGCTTTAATCCTATGGTATCCGATAACTTTTTCGTCAGTGCAATTTGCATGATTCACTCTCCCCCCAGCAATAGACAGATTGTTGACCTTTCGATCGTCATCATCATGGTCTTTTAATGTTCGTGTATTATTCCTAACGCAGCAAGATTATTGGGTTGATTGCTGCACCTTCAATTTTACCCTGATTCACAAGATAAAGAATCAGTGAACCGAGAGAAAGCAGTATTTAAAAACTGACCCTTATATGCTAAGCATTCACCCAAAGACTATCCAACGATATATTGGGAGGGGGGTAAATTGCGCGCATCAAAGATTGGTAAGGGCTGGCGTATCAACGGTCATGATCTCAGTACTTTCATGGAGAATGACAGTTACGAAAAGCATATCTCCGGAAAGGAGCCGAAGCGCAGTGTTATCGCTTCATCTGTTATCGATATCTTTGTAGACAGAAAAGAGGATGCTGTCCGCATAATGAACACACTAGCAGCCTCCCTGAACTCCAAACCGTCGGAATATGGGCCGTCGACGATGCAGTCACAATATGTCGAGCGTGAAAATATGGTTCGTATTACACTTTCGAAAACCATTTGGATTTATTGAAGAAATCAAGTCCGGTATACGACGATGTTCAGTTAATAATTTCGCCCTTGTTCTTGGCTAAGTTTTCGCGCCATTCGCGTCGCTCCGTAGGGGTCAGTTTAGTCCACTCGGTTTCTTCACCAATAATTCTTAAAGGATCTTGTGAGCGGTATGAACGTGTTAAGTTACCAAGGAATTTCTTATCAGTAACATTGGGGTCGTTTTCAAACTCACCTGTTGGTTCTACTATGTAAACGCGTTCTCGTCCTTCGCCTTGGGCTAATGCGGCTGCAAGTCCTGCTCCATTAGCATTGGCAGTGAAATAAATGTGGTTCATTTTAAGCTCAGGTTTGTAATTTGATATTCCGCCCGCTGTCAGTAGATCGCCTACCTGCAGATCTGCCTTTGTCCCATGATAAAACGGTCCTTCATCAGAAGGCGCACCTTTATATGAGTTTGACAATTGATAATTTCTTTTGGCATTATCGGCATCGCCCAACTCCTCATAGCACTTGGCAATATTTAAATATAGAGTTGGGTATGCACTCTTGACATTATCATCATTTATATTTAGTGCACACTGTAAAGATATTTCCATCCATTTTAATTTGTCTGTAACACTGTTTTGTCGACGAGCTACATGATAAGCTGCAATAAATCTTTCATAGTCATCGGTTGCTTCTTGCCATGCTTTTCGAAACATCGTTATTGCATCTTCAATGTTGCCGCTATCTTCCAAGCTCATCCCACTCATACAGAGTCTAACCACGGCATTATTGGGATCAAATCTTATACTCATCTTACCTCCAAATTAACGCTATCTCTTTTTCACCGGAATCCAGATTTCGCTTCTATACGTCGGATTCCCCGTGTCCGGGCTCTCATTCCACAGTATTTCAGGACCTGGGGCTGCCTCATAGCCTGAAGACGGAAACCACTCTGAATATATTCTGCCCCACACATTTTGAAGTGTTTCCGGGAATGGACCGATGGATTCAAATACTGCCCAGGTATTGGCAGCAATGTTCAAAACATCAAATTCTGCTGTTTCATCATTTAAAGTTGCTACCCCGATGTAATGATCCAGGCCCCCCTTTTCTTCCATTCTTCCTTCGGAAAAATTGGCAGATGCACTGATAATTCCGGTTGGCTCAGTATTTGAGAGGGCTTTTAATTGTTTGATGACCTCCGGGGTTAATAGTTGGGTCATTGCGGCAATCTCTGGATTGATACCTTCAAACACTATGGGAACTCTTTTCTTAAATCCGACCAACTTAAATGGCTCTTTGTCCACCAGGCGATAATTCATTTCGCATCCTCCTTTTATCGATAATTGGAAAGTCATTTTAGGATAAGCTTTTATTTGTACTTTCTCACTTCTGGCTTCAGAAGGGAGAATCCCATGCAGGGAGTGAAAAGCACGAGAGAATGAATCAGCTGAATTGTAGCCATATTTAACGGCAACATCAATAATTCTTGAATTCCTGTTTTTCAAATCAAGTGCAGCCAGGGTCAACCTTCTTCTCCGAATGTATTCCGACAAGCTTAAGCCGGCTAAAAAAGAAAACATCCGCTTGAAATGATATTCTGAACAGTACGCAATTTTAGCTATTTCACTATAATCGATTTCCTCTGCCAGGTGCTCTTCAATGTATGCCAAGGCATTATTCATACTGCTTAAAGAATCCATAAACAACCTCCTTTCACCATCAATATAATCCGAGGATGCCTTTATCCATCCGACAATCTGTGCACAGTTTAGTCGACCAGCTAAAGCTGTGACTTGCCCAGTTTCGTGGAATCGATCTTCTCGTACTTGTGGAGCGAGGAAAGATAGGCGCGATGCGTCTTCTGGTGAAAGTTACTGTTTGATTTTGCTCATCGTTCTGAACACATTAACGTATCCTCACAATCATTTTAAAGTTGAAATCCTCATCAATTTGCCATTATTGCTCATTTTTATTGGCGTGCCCTTTCGGCCAGAATGGTGATGTCTTTGACTTCCACCACATTTTTTTCGTAGCCGTTTTGGGCAGCGTAAATCATCGCTTGTCCGACCTGGCTCATGGTGTTCATAATATTGGGCAATACGATTTTCAAAACCGGGAAAAGCCAGGATATGTAATGGTAATATCTGTGTACATTTTTTTGCCCTTCGGTGGCTGTCATAAAACCGGGACGAAATCCGAATGCTTGCTTGAAAGGTAGTTTCATCAAATCATTTTCAGTTTTGCCCTTCACCCGGGCCCACATCATTCTGCCTTTTTCGCTGCTGTCAGTCCCCCCACCGGTAACATACAAAAATGACATCTGCGGATTGGGATTGCAAGCTCTGGCAAAAGTCATGGTGGTATCATAGGTAATGCGAGTATATTCCGGTTCCTTCATTCCAAAGCTGCTTACCCCTGCGCAGAAAAAGCAGGCATCATGACCCGTTAGCTTTGGGTCATTTTCCTGCAGGGCCAGAAATTCCGCCACAATATATTCCTTGAGTTTAGGGTGTGTGATCCCTGCCGGTCTGCGACTGACACTCAACACTTCCGTAACCTGGGGGTGAGCCAGACATTCAATCAAAACGCCCTCACCTACCATGCCTGTTGTACCGGTGATAATAACTTTCATAAAACAACCCCTAATCACAAATTTTAGAACAATTATTTGAAGCGATTTTGTTTGTCATTTTCATAGTTTTACAACCATAGAACTATAAGGCCAAAAATTTTTACTCAAAATGGTATCATTCGCCTCTCGACATAGACAAAAACCTGCTCACTTCCGTGTTAAGCTGTTTGTTACTGGGTATAATCATGGTAATATCCTCCCTTGTTCTTTCTCAATCAATTTCAGCGCGATCCTCAGCGCGGCGATTCTGTTCTTTTGAATCGTGTGCTGAGGGGTGCCCACAGCAAATTTGTCGATTACCGCTTCGGCGCGGCGCAAAGCATCCTCAAGCACGGCGGAAGACTTGTCCAGTTTATTGCGATCAAAAAGAGCAATCGCGTTTCCATGCATCAGATTTAGGGCAACATCGGCGGCTTCCACAATGCCGGTCGTCATCTTGTTCTGCCAAGTACCCGCCTTGAGTTTACCCGACGCCTTTTCAGACTTATTTCGCAGAGATAATAGGGCACGGCGCGCCTCACTCAATTCCTCAACGGTGAAATCAATCATGCGATCATCCTCCAGCAATTCCATTTGCACCGTCTGGCTTTTGTACCGTCTCTTGCTTCATGAAGACCACAGTCTTCTCTTTCATCGAGATTTTGCCGACGGCATAACCGAACTGCACGGCTTCATATAGAGCCTAAGCACGGCATTATTAGGATCAAATCTTATACTCATCTTACCTCCAAATCGTTCCAGCGATATTTCTTGTTCTGGATCAACGTATCAAGATTACAACGCAAGCACAGTCCGTTATGGCAGCAGATGGTTCCGCCGCACTCCGGGCAGCGCCACTTTTCCTTTTCCATCTCCAGGAATTTTGCTGCTCCATTTTCTTTAATGCAATTCAGGTTTTCAATCATGCTCATATGATATTTCGTACGGTAGCGCTTATCCAGGGCTTTTAGCATCTTACACGGATAAGCATCACATTCAGTGCAGAATTGGACTTTACCTTTTCCCAGTAACTCGCATCTGTATCCCATATGGGTACAGTTTTTACCCCTGGGAATACAACCGGGGCAATATTTCCTGCGGAATCCCTTTTTATTCAAGTCCTTCTCTTTGAATTGATAAGCAATACATAAACCGCAGTTCATTCCACACGGAGCGATGAGATCTTCTTTCATTCTTGTCCCTCATTCAATCTAATTCGCCATGTAACCGTTGCGCCAGCATGTTCCAATCCTCAATAATATGACGCATCAGATTGGGTCGCCTCCTTACGGCCAGCGGATGATAAGAGACCGCGCAGGGAATCCCCTGTATCGCATGCCACACGCCTCTTAAGTCCTTAACATGAGTCTCCTTATCATCAAACATTACCTGAGTAACGGTGTCACCGAGGCACACGATGAATTTCGGGTGCATCATTTTTATTTGTCTAATCAGAAATGGTTTGCTGAAAGCCCTGACTCCCTCCTTGTTATATCGGCGATGGGGCCTGCATTTCAAAAGATAGGTTACATAGATGTCATCCGGCGCGATGTTGGCTTGAGCTAACGCCCTCTGCAGCGTCTGCCTGGTTCCGCAGACATATTCAATGCCATCTTTGTCTTCGCGCGCGCCCGGATTGTCCAAAATGACCACAACAGGCGCATGGGGATTTCCTTCCCCCCAGATAAGGCGCGATTTTTCCGTGCATATTTCACATTGCTGATAAAGCTCAGCTTCTTGTGGCAATTTGTCTTCCGGCCAGACCGTTGGCTTAAAGTTCAAATCCGTACTAGACTACCCTCCGGTTAAATACCTGTTACCACGGTGTCTGGTTTCTCCAAGTAACCTCTCCCCAATGTATTCTTATTATTTTACTATCTGAAAAAAGCTACAACTCCTTTCATGAAAAAAGCACTCCCATTAGGAGTGCCCTGCGATCATAATCATCGAATGCTTAACGCTATTTTCTTCCTCACCGGTAGTTCAAGATCTCACTTCGAAAATTCGGATTCCCCGTGTCCGGGCTGTCATCCTAAAGTATTTCCGAACCTTCAACTGATCATGTTCATCCAATAAGCTCTCTGCCAACGTTTTGTAAACCTGAATATACTTTTCAACGGGCTTCTTATACCACCTGGGCCAGACTTTCAGCATCCTGCCTCTCGAGATATTCATCATAGGTCGTCAAGCGGTCTATTACCCCGTTGGGAGTAATCTCAATAATCCGGTTAGCCACGGTTTGCAGTAGTTGGTGGTCATGGGATACGAGAAATATGGTGCCGCCAAACGCAGTCAAACCGTTATTTAATGCAGTAATCGCTTCTAAGTCCAGGTGGTTGGTGGGTTCATCCATAAGCAGCACATTAGCTCCTGAGAGCATCATACGGGCCATCATACACCGGACTCGCTCACCTCCGGAAAGGACCTGGGCTTGTTTCTGAGATTCCTCGCCTGAAAACAACATTCTTCCAAGAAAACCTCGAACAAAGGTTTCTTCCTGGTCGGGGGAATATTGGCGCAGCCAGTCGACCAGATTTAATTCGGAGTCAAAGTAGGCGGAATGATCTCTGGGGAAGTATCCCCTATTGGCGCTAAGTCCCCACCTAAACTCGCCGCTGTCGGCTTCAATTTCTCCCATTAATATCTGCAGTAAGACCGTTTTAGCCTGTTCACGGGGTCCTACCAGGGCGATCTTGTCACCTCGATTTACCACCAGGTTGAAATCTTTGAGAAGCACTTCTCCATTAATGGTTTTGTTAAGGTTGCGAACAGTTAACACGTTGACCCCTGCTTCACGATCTGGTTTAAATTGAATCCAGGGTAAGCGGCGTGACGAAGGCCTTATGTCTTCCGGAGTGATCTTCTCCAACTGCCGCTTACGGGATGTAGCTTGTTTGGACTTAGAGGCGTTGGCACTAAATCTGCGGATGAACTCCTGTAACTCTTTGACCTTAGCTTCGGCCTTTTTGTTAGCATCCTTGGCTTGCTGCATGGCCAACTGGCTGGATTCCATCCAGAAATCATAATTTCCCACATAGATCTGAATTCTGCCGTAATCGATGTCCGCAATGTGCGTACAGACACTATTCAAGAAATGCCGATCATGGGAAATCACAATTATTGTGCTGTCAAGTTCATAAAGAAAATCTTCTAACCAGGATATGGATTCCAGGTCCAGATGATTGGTGGGCTCATCCAGCAGTAGAATATCCGGATGCCCAAACAAAGCTTGAACTAGGAGCACTTTTACCTTTTCACTACCCTTCAACTCCAGCATCCTCATATTATGCAATGATTCGGGAATGCCTAAACCGTTCAGTAACGAAGCAGCCTCTGCCTCAGCTTCCCAGCCATTAAGATCGGCGAATTCACCCTCAAGTTCTGCAGCCTTCATACCGTCCTCTTCAGAAAAATCAGCTTTAGCATAAATAGCATCCTTTTCCTCCATAATGGAGTACAGGCGAGCATGACCCTTAAGCACTGTTTGGATTACCTCAAACTCATCAAATTCAAAATGGTTTTGTTTAAGAACGGAAAGCCGTACACCGGGAGGTACGATCACTTCGCCCGAATTGGCTTCAATCTCTCCGGCCAGGACCTTGAGAAATGTGGATTTACCGGCACCGTTTGCACCAATAAGGCCATAGCAATTGCCGGGGGTGAATTTGATATTCACCTTCTCAAAAAGGGGACGCAATCCATAGCTTAGTGTTAAATTACTAGTGGAAATCATTTTTTATACCGTCTTTCTTCTATACATTTACTCGCAACTTTTATATTATGACAGTTATTTAGGCCAAAGGCAAAACCATCTTCACAGGAAAGGGGCGAAGCAGAAGTTGAGGAGCAATATAGTTTGGCTTGCCTTGCAAAATTGCCGCGAGAAACCATCTGCCACAACTACGGTTTTTTATCGACTGTTTTTCCCTTTGTGTCTTCTGAAAGCATTCCTGAAGCCTTTGGGAACAACTTCTGAAGCAACTTCTGAGTAAGCAAAAAATCAGTCAGAAATACAAAAAAGACGAGAAGCTAAGATCCCGCCTTTTCGGCCTTTGTAGATGGTCGGAGTGACTGGACTTGAACCAGCGGCCTCTACGTCCCCAACGTAGCGCT
>CAZOMS010000029.1:0-17654 GCA_964580805.1 uncultured Syntrophomonas sp.
AGTTTTCGGTCAGGCAATGATGTCAGCTTTCGGCCGTTTTACGTCGGCGCTAACAATATGATTGGTGCCGTATCTATAAAAAGCTTTAACCCCTTCTTCAATTCCATTCGTTTCTCTCCTGGGTAACGTATTCCTGAGCATCAACATCTTTCCATAACTCTTTGCCAATCCCTTTAATACCGGAGAAATCTTTGTTTTTCCCTTCCACAACTTTCAATATTAAAACGCCATCGACTTCGTCTGATATAACCTTAAGTTCCATTCCTTCTTTCAGTTTCAGCTTCTCTGAAACTTCCTTTGGAAGCTTGATGGAATTTTTATCAATAACATATGCATTGGTCATATTAACCCCCATTCCGCCGCCCTGCAGGCGGCACAAATAGTAATGAAAACTTTTTAATATCTTTAATGCTGTAGAATAGGCAAAGGAGAAGGTATACTACAAAGCACGACAGGAGGAGTAGTAGACTGCTCTATCTCATTTGTATTGCGCAGGTCCGTTATTGGCCTTATTTGAGGCATTATAATCACCTCACATTAATTATGACATAATAATAACATAATTATGTGTATGGGGTGATGACTGATACTGATTGCGGCCAAGGTTCCGAAAGTGAATAAATGTGTTGACTTATGTTAATGAACTCACCAAGGGCAAATTAACAACTGACCCCACACGTCATTCTGGGGAAGGCATTTTTTTTACTTCCAGAATGTTTGATGAATTCTCTATTTGGTCTGAGGATACAGTCTTTTGGGGGCATGACAAGGATGACTGGTTATTTATCGACAGACCGAGTTACGTGAATGGAACAAGCGTTTATATGCAGATCGAAAGGGGGTCTTCTCGCACCATGAAAGAAGTATTCGACCGTTTCACCCCTGAATTGGATTCTGAGGATTTTGGATTTCGCAAGACCATCGTGCCGGTCAAATTATTACAATATGAGGGCGAATCGTTAGTCTCCCGGCCGCAAGCCAAAAGGCTTATAGCCAGGTTCGAGCAGTTTGGGGAGGTTATTCTGGATTTCAAGGGTGTAAACATCATAGGCCAGCCCTTTGCGGATGAGGTGTTCCGGGTTTTTCAAACCCAACATCCGGATACACACCTGCATCCCCTGAACACCAATGAAGATATCGACCGCATGATCAGGCATGTGGGGAGAAAACCATGATAAATGCTCACCTGTAAACACAGCGGGGCAAACCGAATGGGCGGAGGCATTCCGTAAGACCAACACCAAATATGGCAATGTATTAAGAGAATTGGCCAAACGCTCCGCATAACAGTACTGGCACCCGGCACTTATCCTGTTGCAACCGGTCACCGGGCGCGGGACCTCTATCAATTCTGCAACAGGTTCAAATACTGGGAAAGTCTCCCTTTTACATATTCGCCCACCATATTGACCATCGGGGATGCATCATTATCCCGATAATAGCTGTCAAAACAAGCGTAATATTTTTTCCTATCGACGAATTTCACATCGATTGGCGGATATCCCGCCTGCATGAGCATGAGGTTCAATATTAACCGGCCGGTACGTCCGTTCCCGTCTATGAAAGGATGAATTCCCTCGAAGTTCAGATGGCACAACGCTGCCTTTTCCATGATATGCCGGTTATCGCTGGATAACTCCGCAATCAATCGCTCCATTTGGACAGGAACAAGATACGGTTGCGGAGGTTCATGGTGCGCACCCATAATCTTCACCGGAATTCTCCTGTAGACACCCTTGTCTTGTGGTCTGTCAATCAAAATGAAGGTGTGGATTTCACGGATAATCTGTTCCGAAACAGGAACCTTTTCACTGACAAGAGAAACAACATAAAGGAATGCATCGCGATGTCCCACCGCCTCCAGATGATCTTTAAGCGGTTTTTGGTCAATCGTTACGCCCTCCAAGGCAAGCGCAGTTTCCTGAAGCGTAAGCGTGTTACCCTCTATAGCGTTGGAGTTGTACGTGAATTCCACGAGGAATTCGTCCTGCAAACGCTTTAACTCACCGCTTGTCAACGAACGCCGACGGTCAAGCTCCGCCTTCATCTCATCGACAGCCGCAAAGAGCGCCGCGTATTGTTCCGGAATCTCCTTGCCACGGAGACTGCGTCCGTCGATTGGCTTCAGGGTATCCGCCGGAATAAGGTAAGAACGTCCTTTTCTGATCATACCTTTTATTCGCCCCTCTTCACAAAGCACGCGAACACGACGATCGGATATGCCCCACCGCTCCGAAGCCTGTTTTACCGTAATGTATTCCATATCTTCACCACCTGAGCCTTTTATAGCATACCGCATTATCGGAATATTAATAACCATATTATGGCGATTTTCAATCTTATTATTCCTATAATACCACTAAAGACTGCTGCCTTCATTTAACACCTTTGCAGTCTGATTGATTCTTCTTGAAATGTTTTTTTGCTTGCATTTATCTCATTCATAATTATCTGGCTGGGATAATTGGAACGGATGCTGCCTTCACCCCAATATAATTATAGCCAAATAGATATGCTAACACGCAACTGTCCGGAATTGTTCTTCCGGTCGGACCAAGGTCACCGATCGGGGAAACCGTCTTAGTATAAATCATCGTGTAACTGGCGGGTGCGGGTGACCTCTTTAACGGTGAGGAAACCGCCGGGGCGCCCGAATCTTACCGCCTGGATCTCCGCCACCACCGCCAGGGCTATGTCGGCGGACCGTTCGCCGCCCAGGTCCAAACCGATGGGCAGGTGGATCTTGGCGAGATGCTCATCCTCTGCCCCCAGTGCCCGCAGATTGGCCAGATAATTGGTTACCTTGCGCTTGTTGCCCATGACTCCTATGTATCGGGCCGGTGATTGGAAAACCGTCTGCAAGACTGGTTTATCGAATTCGTGGTTGTAGGTTACCACCACTATACTGGTGGCGGGGGTGATCTCACACTCCTTCAGCAGGTCAACCATGTCCCCCAGCAACCGGGTGGCTTCCGGGAATCTCTCCGGGGTGAGGGTCTCGGCACGGTTATCTATGACCGTGATGTCGTAGCCCAGGATGGAGGCGAATCGGTAAATATTTCTGGCCACATTCCCTGAACCGGTGATGATTATGCTGTCTCCCTTAGGCTTGATCTCCAAATCAAACTCCTCCTTGATATCAATGAGAATCTTTCCTGTTGTAGATTATATGGTAAAATACTTGAGCGCATAACGTGTGTTGCCCAATTGTTTCCGGCTATTGCTGTAGAATTGGCTATAAAACTGCAGGCATTGCTGGTATTCCTTTTCTTCCGGTTGAAGATCACCATAACAGCTGCTGGTAAAGATATCGCTTATGATACCAAAATCGCATTCTCCGCCGGAAAAGCTATCAAGCTGTACCTTCATGTGTTCGGCATATTCTTTCGGAGTATCGGTATCGGCGCCGGGAAAACCCACCTGCTGAAGCCTTTTTAAGAAGAAGTGATAAAGCTCATTCACCTGCTGTTTACGATCCTTTTTCAGGAGCTGCCGATACCACATTTTCCGCTGGAGCTGCTTCAAGCAGATCGCACCGGCGATAACCAGGACGAGTCCCAGCACGGTGAACAATATAAAATAGCTCTTATGCTCATAACTTATAGCCAAGGCATTTTCGCCATCCGGGCCGCTGCCCCAAATTCGTTCCATCAAACCCTGGCCCTGCTGGGGAACCGCAGCACCCTCATCCGGTGAATGGGCTGCGGTTGAGTCGTCTGCGATTTCCCCCTCCACCGAGGATATCCGGTCGCTGTCCTCCATCCGTGCCGATACCCGTTCCTCATCTATAAGATATATCTCCGATGATACTCCTATCTTCTTTACCACTTCCAAAGACATCAGCCGGGTGATTAGCTTCAATTCCCGGGTGGGCGGATCCAAAGGGCGGATGACATAAAACTGAACCGTCAGACCAACCATCAAAATAAGCGCACTTATTATGGATACTGTCAAAAAATAGGATGTAAAAGCAGGCTTGGCTGCCTCCAACTTTAGCAGCTGGGAGCGATAACTGAGATAGAAAAACAGGCTGGCGGCTGCCCACAGGAACAAGAGAAATGCCGGTATACTCTGGGAATACTGCAGAAAAGCCGCTCCGGCAAGCACTATGGACCCGATAAGAAACACCAGTCCCGACCCAGCCCGGCTGCGGGAGAGAAGGAACACACTGGCTGCAACAGCCAGGGCTATAAATGCGTATAGCACCCCGCCGGTGTCATTTAGGTTCCCGCGTAAGTAATAAACCATTCCCAAGGCAGCCGTCAAAAAGAATACCAGCGAAAAAACGATTGATCGCCGGTTGTAACTGCCCAGCACCATGATAATCTGCAGCAGCAGAACGGGCAGGAATATGGCGGGCATGTTTTCGGTCAGCTCCCGGGATATATAGCAGCCTCGGCAGATAGCCTGCACTAGAAGGGCGGAAATGATAGCACCCAGGATTGTATCCCAAATATTGTTTTTCAAGTATTGCCCAAATATGCTCATCCCGCTACCTTTCTCAAGTCCTCATGCGAAGCAAGGATGTAATATGGAACGCCGGCACCCTCCAGCACCCGTAACGATTTTCGTTTATCCGCCCGCAGCCTATCATCCATGAGCGCAGGCAGTGCATATAATAAAACCGTATGTCTTTTCCGTATCTTGGCTTCGATCAGGGTCTGGAGCAACTCCCTGGTTACGTTGGCAGTACACACCGCAATATTGGTTGGGCCGTAAAGTGACATCAGTTCTTCCCGCAATAATCGCAGCATGCTGGTATTACAATCAGTGCCCGGCTTCATCACGGTCACGTCACCCCAGAGCTGGGCAAAGTCGGTTGTATTCACAGGAATATAGCGGCGCTTCTCCGAGAACCGGTCAAAGTAAAGCAGTTCATAATCCAGGCCGTTGCCTTTAGCGTAGCGGCATAGTGAGGCCCCGGCCTCCGCTATACAGTCCAGAGCGTTCATCTGCAGCTCAGTTGAGTACCCCGACAGCTGCAAGTCCATGAGGATGGAGATGCCATTGGCGCCGTAACTTTCCATCTGTTTGGTGAGATAGCCGGTAGCATGGGCGGATAGTTTCCAATGGATGGTCTTGATGGGATCACCGAAAGCATATTCCCGCACCCCCGCATAATCCATCTCTTCGGCGGCGGAACGGATCATGGCCCGCTCACTTTCGAAATGGACCAGTTTGGACACCACCAGTGATGACATGTCGCAGCTTTGGGGAACCACATCGACAAGGTGGCTGCCGGCCGCCGGTATTGCCACGGAGGATACCCCAAACAGGCCAAATACCCGCAATTCCTGCAACCCCACTTTATACCGCCCCACATGGGCAAAGGGGATTGTGAAACCAAACTCCCGCGTTTCAAAGGGCGCCAGGGCCAAGGGCACAACCGTAACCGAGTCTGTGCCCCCAAAAAGGTCAGAGCGGAAGAATAGAGCCTGGGCCCGGGAACATATCAGCCACGAGCGATTCTGAATCTTTACGGTAAATTGCCGGCTTTCACCCCGTTGACAAATACCGGCGGCATTTTGCTCCAGACAGTAAATGTTCCGCCTTAAGAGTTCCCGGTAGAGCAGCGAGGCAGGTGCTGAAAGAATTAGCATGAGGGCCGGGAGATAACCGAATATGCTGTTCATGTACAAGGCAGGAATAGCTGCCATGAGCAAGGCCCCCCCGGCCAGTATCAGCAGGGCCTTTTTTTCATAAATACCTCTTCCTTGCGACACTATTCTGGTCAAGTGGATTTTCGGCATCATCATTACGTCCGCACCTTGGGCACGATAATACCCTCCAATATCTCACCGATGATTTGCCGGCCGGTACGTTGGCCGCTCTTGGCATCATGAGTAAGGATCAAGCGATGGGATAATACATAAGGCGCCAGGTATTTCACGTCATCCGGAGTGACATAATTGCGGCCTTGGTATAATGCGTATGACCGGCACAGACTGTGCAGAGCAATTCCCCCTCGGGGGCTGCTGCCCAGCATTATGTCGGGGTGGGTGCGGGTGGCAGTCACAATCTCGGCGATATAACGGATCATGGATGGCGACACATAGATTTGTCGGGCCAGTTCCTGGAGAGCCATGACATCCTCCCCATCGACCACCGGCTGCAGTTCTTTCATGCCCTGATTGCTCTGTGCTATCACCTGCAACTCGTCCGCAAAGACTGGATAGCCTATGGACAGCTTAATTAAAAATCGGTCGATCTGAGCCTCCGGCAGCGGGTAAGTGCCGAAGGATTCCACCGGATTCTGGGTTGCCAGCACCATAAAAGGCTCCTGTAGTACATAAGTGTGTGAATCCACGGTGACCTGTTTTTCCTGCATGGCTTCCAAAAGGCTGGACTGGGTCTTGGCTGAAGCCCGGTTGATCTCGTCCGCGAGAATGATATTGCTCATTACCGCACCCGGCCGAAATTCAAATTCCCCGGTCTTCTGGTTGTAAATCGAGAAGCCGGTCAAATCAGAGGGCATAATATCGGGGGTGAACTGAATGCGCTTAAACCCACAGGAAATAGACAAAGCCAGCGCAGATACCAGGCTGGTCTTGCCAACGCCTGGCACATCTTCGATCAGCACATGTCCCCCGCTGACCAGAGTGAACACCACCAGCTCCACCGCCGGCCGCTTGCCCACAATGATAGTCTCTATATTGTCGATTATGGCGGTTAGCATCTCCCGGGCCGCCGCTGTCGCTTGGGGTGAGATCCTTGCACCCTCCGCTGCAATTTGGTTTTCCATATTAATCACCGATCCTCCCACTGTTTACTTAACTGTATTGACCACGCCTGAGGGGGCATTTGATTTGAACACCGGAGCGCACAAATGCATCGGCTGCTCCCCGGCCAAATATTCGACCACCTTTACTTGCACACCATAAGCATCCTGCAGATTCCGTTCCGTCACTATTTCCGCCGCCCGGCCGAACAACATGGGTCTATCCTGCTGAAGCAGCACTACATTGGCATCAACCATAAAAGCCTGATCGGGCAGATGGGTGGTCATGATGACGGCGAGGTTTTTATCCCTAAGCTCGCGTATTTTGCCAGTGACCCGCAAGATATTGCCATAATCCAGATTTGCGGTGGGCTCATCCAGAACCAGCAGCTGCGGTTCTTGGGCCAGGGCCCGGGCCAGCATCACCAACTGACGCTCCCCGCCGGAGATATCCGTGTAGGGGTGCTTGCGCAGATGGGCAATCCCCATATCCTCCATGGCTGCCACCGCCACCTCGCGGTCATGGCGGCTGGGCTGCCCCAGGTATCCGGTGCTGCTGATCCGTCCCAACATCACCACATCCTGCACCAGGTAAGGAAAAGGCGGTACATGCACCTGAGCCACATAGGCAGCCACTTTGGCCATGCGCTGCACCGACCAGTGCTGAATGTTTTCCCCGTTGATACGCACTTCCCCCTGCAGAGGCTTGAGAAAGCGCATCACACTTTTGAACAGGGTGGTCTTCCCTACCCCGTTGGGCCCCAGCAGGCAACATATCTCTCCCGATTCCACCACAAAATTCACATCGCTCAATATAGGCTGATGCCCCGGATATCCGCAGGCAAGATGCCGTATTTCCAGCTTCATTCCCAGCCCCTCCTTCTTTGCATCAGCGCCGCTGCCAGAATCGGCATGGCAAACAGACTGACTAACGGCCCCAGGGGGAAGGTGCCAAAACCTTCGATATAGATCAGTGACGATATGGCCCGGCACAACACCAGCCCCAGTCCCCCGTAAAAAATGCTGGCATAGTACAGCGGCTTGAAGCTGGCACCGACCCAGTAGCGGCAGACATGGGGCACTACCAACGCCAGAATGCCTACATTGCCGCAATGGATTATGGCCGATGCCACCAGGATCGTGACCCCGAGTATTGATACTATCCGGATGAACTCTGGATTTACCCCCATGCTCTTGGCTTCCTCATCAGAGAAACTGACCGCATTGAAGGAAGACCGCATCAGATGAACCGGCAGAATTCCAACCATGGTGGCAAGCAACAATACATAGAAGCTGGTGGCAGCAAAGGAGACCGAGGTATTGGAGGAAAATCCCCGCATGGTCAGTTCCATCATGATTTCTATATCCACGTCGCTCATAACATAACGATAGTAGGAAATGATCACATCTACCATTTGGGTCAGCACCAAACCCACCAGCAGCATATCGGTAACCGCGGCGCGGTTGCGTCCGATTATTTTTCCCATCAGCAAGACCAGGAGCAGCATTGCCAGTGCCAATCCATAGCAATATATATAGCGCTGGGTAGTCATAAAATAGACTTCGGCAGAGTAGGTAAGCACCAATATCAACAGCCCCAGGTTGACACCGCCGGTCACACCCAGCATGGTAGGCGCCGCCATGGGGTTTCTGAATACTCCTTGATACACAGCTCCGGCCAACGCTAGAATAGCCCCGGCTACAAAAGTCAGCACCGTATTTTTGAAGCGGGCCACCGTCATAAAATAATAGGGATGCATCTCTATAAGCGCTGCCCTCTCCAGGTATAGGGGCAGCTGAAACAGCCTGGCCCAAGAGAGCCTTGCCCATAGTATCAGGTTTTCCGCCACCTGCTGCGGTGCGATCAAACCCACTTCACTTCCGCTTTTCAGGCAAAGAGTGAACGAAAAGACAACGATCAGGAGCAGCGCCGATATAGGGAGCACCCATTTACTACGCCCAGTCCGCATTTCGCTCCCTCCTGTATTTCATCATGAATAACAGGAAAATCACCCCGCCCACCGAGCTGGTCACGACGTTTATGGTGGAGGCAAAACCGATGAGACAGGCGACGAAATATATCAATACCATAATTACTGAACCCAGCAGGGCTGCCACCGGAAGCAGTTCCCCATAATCAGCTCCGGTGAGCTGACGGGCGATATGGGGCACGATCAGGCCGATGAAGGCGATTTGCCCTACAAAGGCGATAGTCACACCTACCATCAGGGTACAGAGTAAAAAATAAACTTTACGCAGCCGTTGGGTGTCAATGCCCATCGATTGTGCTTCATCTTCCCCCAGCACCATGGCGTTGAGCCGGCGCCTGATGGCCATTAATATCACTAGCACCGGCAGCACCAATGATGCCATGACCAACAACTGTTCCGGTTTGTAGGCAGCATTGAAGCTGCCCATGGAAATTGTCTGAACAGCGAGTACCCGGTAGGTGGTAGCATCATGGAGGAGCATGTAATACTGGGCCAGTGCCACTATGACACCACTGAGCGAGGCAAACATGGTGCCGGTTAGAAATAGCACCAATGTAGACATTTTTCCTCTTCCTGCCGCTTGGGCTATGCTCACCACCAGCGCAGCTCCCATAAGGCAGCCGATAAATATCCATATTTGCTGGGCATTATGCTGGAACCAGGTCATCTCGCTTAAAATCCGGATATATTCCCCTTGCGTGTACACCTCGTACGGGGTCTCTTCATTCATGAAAAACAATATATAGAGAACACCCCCCAGCATGCCGCCTGACTGAACGCCCAACAGAGAAGGAGACGCTACGGGATTCATAAATATGCCCTGATATATCGCCCCGCAGGAAGAAAGAGCAGCGCCGGTCAAAGCAACGATCAAGAAAGTGCAGATGGTGTAGAGTATGCCATTGGTGTTGCTGCCCTGGACAAGCAAGTTCCCTAAATCACCGATGCGGCGCCCAATTTTAAGGAGGTATTCCGCCAGGGTGATCCTCTGATGGATAATATCGGTCTGCAGGAGTATGGCCAGAATAATCAGCAGGATGAGAGCAACTGCCAGTGCAATCATGATCCTTGCATATTGGGTGACAACCAGACGACGTTCGGCCCTTTCCGCACGCAGGGGATTTTGCTCCTCCGGCTGAGTATGAACTACTATATCGGAGTTCTCCCCCAGAAAAGGCTTCTTCTTGTCTTTCTTTGCTGTCATATCGTTACCTGGCTCCTGTAGCCTTAATGAGAAAAGATCCAATCCAGCTGAGCATTCGTAAGCTCATGCCGGTAAAAGGTTCGGTAAAATTCCTGTGTCTTGGCTCGCAGTTCATCTCGCGAATAGGCATCATAAAACTGGGCCGCGATCCAGAAGGGTTCCAGAATACCCTCGGCCGAGCCCTCACTCCAGCTTCCTACCCCGCCGGGATTGACATAAATACCATAGTTGCCGGTAATAGTGGTGGGAACAATATTACCCGCTCCATCCAGAAAACCATGATCAATGGTGAGTCCACTGGAGGATTCTATCCGCTGATAGGTTTTCCAAAGGGGATCGGAGATGATATGGGCGCGAATCCTACTATTGGGCACAATGATAGCCGGGAAATCTTCATCTCCCAGCCGGACTTGATCGGCCACGGTAAGAACATTATTAGTCTGGGCAGCAAATCCACCGGTGACCGTAAGAGTTTTGGAGACGCTGGCCAAAGGATTAACATACCAACTGCGTACCTGCCCATAATCAGGATAAATTGCGGAAGCGTTCACTACCCCCGCCATGCTCATGTAATAACTCAGCGGGTTCTGAGAATAACCGCTTTGGACTACAGCCAGCCCTTGCCCGCTCAGCGTAACAGCAGCGCTGTTGTGCAAGGTGTACGCAGCGCCCTCATCACAATCAGCAATGAACAGGGAATAGCAGCCATGAGCTCCCGCCAGCGAGGTATCGGTCAGATAGGAGATACCATTAGCCTTCTTGTCATTATCGAAGTCAATCAGATTATAGGTAAAACGTTTTACCTTGCTGCCAATCTCACCGATGGCGGCATTGTAATAAGCTATGTAGTCAGCGGCCAACCGGGGGGCGTCCAAGCCGCCACTTTGGCTTTTATCCCCCAAGAGCTCCCCTACCAGCCGCACCGTAGAGCGGATGTTTTGGCTGTTGTTAAGAGGGGGAAGAACCACGTAAGCAATGCCCTTTTCCTTCAATACAGTTATTTGTTCAACTGAGAAAGCAGTCTGTCCGGACAGTTCGATGCACGCCTCCGGTTCAAGGGCCAGCAGCTTCTGGAAGTCGTTATCAGTGAGAGGCTCTGCACCGTTTCCCGGCCAAAGATTGGCCACCTGGTTGATTCCCTCATCGGCAAAAACACTTTGCACCAGGGGGTTGTTGATAAAATTGCCGTTGGCCGCCGCCAGTCGGCTGCTGCCGCCCAACATCTGGACAATTGCGGCCGCTTCGCCGGTGGCCGCGACCAAATTCACTTCTTCGGGTAACTGCACCACCACCCCATAAGCATCGATGATTTGACGCTCTCCTTCCGCCGAGGGGTATTGATCAAAACCCGTCCGGCCTGTCCCTCCGCTGCCAACCCCGCCATCAGCAGCCTGTACCGAGCCCTCATCATTCTGCGCTGCGCCTGCGGCGGACGGATTGTCCTGGTCGGAGGATAAAGAATCCTCTGGTTTGTGCTGCGACTCATAGTTGGAATCAGCACCTGCATCATAAGAAATATCCGGTGCTTGCCGATCATTCTCCTCTTGGCCGGGCAACGGGTCATGTTTTACCCGGTCTCGTTTATCGGGTGATCGTTGGTCCACTTTCCGGGGGGAAAGATAGTCATCTTTCTCTTGATGGTAATCTTGATTATCTATCAGCTTGGTTTCATTCTGATAATCAACCTCTTCGGAGTCGGATTTATAGACGACTTGTTCCAAAGCAGGACTGGGCCGGCAACCGGCTAGCATCACCAATAGGCAGGGCATAAATATGAGCAATGCCAAAATCTGTTTTTTATTTGTCACCAGACCATTCCTCGCTTGCTGTTAACAGGAAAGGCATAAAGGGGTTCCCCCCTTTACGCCTTCCGGTCACAATTTACTCTTACTCGAGTCTATCCATTCATGTATTTCATGAGTATTACCGCCATCTGTGCCCTGCTTACTTTACCCTGGGGATCGAAGGTATTGTTGTCACTGGTAATAAGATGAGCGTTGTAGGCCCAGTTCATGGCATTTTGGGCCCAGCCGGAAATTTCACTGTAGCCCTTCATGTTGGTGAAGTTGCTGTTAGGAGTGGCATTGCCCATGGTAACACCGCGATAGGCGGTCAGGTTATAGAGCATCTGCATGGTCTGCTCCAGGTTGATCTCCTCTTCGGGGGCAAAGGTAGTATCGCTGGTTCCTTTAACAACGGCATTTTTGGTGGCCCAAGCTACTCCGCGGGAATACCATGAATCCGCGGGAACATCACTGAAACTGCTTGTCCCGCTTGCCTCAGCCCCTACCAGGTTAGCCATCACGGTGACAAACATCGCTCTGGTCATGTTTCCAGCCGGGTTGAACTCGGTGGCCGATACCCCGCGGAAATATCCACGGGCAGTAACAAAGTCCACTGCAGAAGCGTAGGCGGCTCTGCTGTCCACATCACTGAAGACGACGGGAGTGCCTTGAGGCTCCTCCGGCACGGTAGCTGCCGCCTCGGGATAGAACGCTTTATTGGCGGTCGAGGCATATGTTACCGGGGTGGTCTTTCCGGAGCCGATACCGACGGTCGTATCAGGCGCCCAGGCTGCAGGGTCGTCATGGCGTTGGCCCTGAGTGGCAAGCGCATAATCTATACCCTCGGCCAGAACCTCTTCAAATGCTGCCGGGTCATAATTGGTGAGGTCAGCTGTTTTGCCCGCCGGCAGTGAGGCTTGACTCAACAGCACTTCTACCGTCTCCTGAAGTGCGGCATCGTCGGTCACGTGGAAGAACTTCTGATAGAAATATGCCGCCGCATAGGCCGGGTTTATATCTATTTGGTCAGAATAGATGAAGCTCTGAAAGTAAGGGATACCCAGCGCATTTTCGTGGGTTTGCATGGTCATGCCATACAAACAATTGGGCAGGGTGTCGATGATGACCGGCAGCTGGCTCTCGTCAACTCCAGCCGCTTCGGCTGCTTCACGGATGATGTCACCCTTGCCGATAGCAACCACCACATCGCAATCCAGTACCTGGGCCAGAGTCGCCGACTCTCCCAGCTGGTCGGAAAGAAGATTGGTATTGTCGCGACAGTATTCAACCAAACGATTAGGCTTGGCCTGCGCAACATCGGTAGAACGGATGGGCATTACCCAGGTGGCGCCATTATCTTCGGTGCTGGTAACGATGGCTACGGATTTTTTCGTCAAGTTGTTTTCAGCAATCTGTTTCCCAACGTAAAAGTACATGCCCCAGACATATTTATCGTAGTCCTTGGCGATGATGGTGGGGTCACCGTAACGGGCGGTCAAATTCTCTGCTTTCATGATATCCAGCATCACTGCGGCAGTATTTTGCAGGTTTTCACACTGATACACCAGTGACGAAATGGAACAGGTATAATAGCTGGGATTATAGTCATTGGTGGCAATCGCATCGTTGTTCTCGGGCAGTGAAGCAATGACTGCTACATAGGACTCGTTTTGCGTGGCCGAGCCTGTCCCGGCGCCTTGGCTGAGAATAAGATGGGGACGGTTGGTCAGGGCTTCCAAAATCACTTCCGGAGTCTGCCCGGTCCCATCCAGCTGTTGTACTGCCGAGGTGGCTTCAGTGATGCGCTGGAGCTTGTTTGCATCGGCATAAGCATTATTGAAAAAATAATTATAAAGATAAGGATCGGGATTGCTGTTGGCATTGGAACCGAATACACCCAGCAATGAGTTCGGGTTTTTGGTGTTGGCATCCTGCAGCGCACCCAGATTACTGGTAGCCACCAGGTTGGCCCCCAAAATCATGGGCGCAATCTGTCCGGCTCGCATGGCTGAGGCTTTAATCGTGGTGTCAGAACTGTCTACCAACAGGCCATGTTGAGGTACAGTGAAGGCCGCATTGGCAGGCAGGACATACACCATCATTACAGCAATAATAAGAGAAAACACGGTAAAAATACGGGGGACTCGCTTTTTCACAGTAACACGCTCCTTTAGTATTTTTTTATGGTGATGCCGGGCCGCCATAGTTCCCACCGCTGTATCATCCCGGCAGGAACCACTTGGGGTCCTTGGCTGTCTGCCCCCCTTCCTGCTTGGCAATTGTTTGGTCGAGACCCACCCGGGTCTCCGCCATTTCGTATTACAGTTTAACATAACCAGACAATAACTTTCGCTCCTAAGTTGTTTTTTGTACGGTTATGTTTGTTTATGTTTGTTTTTATTTTGATGGCCGGTGATACACAGAACAGAGCGGCTTCAGTATGGCAGCGCACCGCCAACCAAACCAAGAGAATCTCATTACCGGATAGTTCAAACAATGGATGCCCTCAAGATAAGCAAAGTTGGAGCAGTATAGATGTGAAGTCTCGTTGGCGGATGCCGTCAAAGAACACTACCGGGCAGACCCCGGCCAGTGGTCGTGATTGGTTAACTCGAGCCACCAGGTTCGAACACATCCTGAGGCGGGACTGCGGGCATCAACAGCGACAACAGGACCGCCAGGGAGCAGATGACAACAAAGCCAATGAACAACTCTTGCAGCGAGCTGGTGAGCGCCAATTGTATCTGCTCCGCAGGAAGTGTGCCATAGGGTGAAGTAGACTGGTATAGACTGGCCGGGTTTACGCCTTCCATACCCTGCCGGTCAAAATAGCGGGTGATGCCATGGTTGAAGACGCTGCCGAAAATGCTGATGCCGATGGTCTGCCCCAGGGTCCGCAGCAGGGAATTGGCCGCCACCGCACTGCCCCGGCGTCCATAATCCACCGAATCCTGAATGACTATGGTCAGGGTATTGCTGACCCCGCCGAAGCCCAGGCCGATTATGAATCCATAAATCAACACCAGCACTATCGAGGAATCTACCCCCAGCGTCAGTAACAAGGCAGCGCTGATCAGGACCACGATATTGGCCCCCAGGGTAACCGCCTTGGGGCCGTATTGCATCAGCAGCCTCCCCAGTACCAGCGAAACCATAAGCCAGGAAACCGACATGGGCATCATGGCCAGCCCCGCCAGGGTGGGGCGGCAGCCCAGGACGTTCTGCAGGTAAAGGGGGATGTAGACGTCGTAACCCATCAGCACCGCAAATACCAGAAAGGAGATCAAGTTCACAATGACGCTGGTCTTGGTGAAGATTTCAAAGGGGACAATGGGCTCCGGGGCCGTCCTCTCGATCCGGTAGAATGCCATGAGGAGCAGCAGCGCCGCGGTCAGCGACAGGGCAGTCTTCCATGTAAACCACGAGCTCCCCTCTTGATTGAACAGGAATATGCTCATGAACAGGATGACGGCCAAGGATAACACCACCGTGCCGCCATAATCGATGCTGGGTCTTCTCTTCTGAAAACTCTCCTGCAATGCTGTCTGCAAAAGTAACACCGATACGATCCCAAAGGGGATGTTAATGAAAAATATCCAGTGCCAGGAAAGCACATCGATGATGAATCCCCCCAGGAAAGGTCCCGCCAGGCTGGCGATGCCCCACACCAGACTGAGGACCCCCTGTATGGCCGGCCTTTCTTCGGCGGCGAACACATCGCCGATGATGGTGTAGGAAACCGTAAAGATAGAACCCGCCCCCAGCCCCTGAAGGCCGCGGAAGGCGATCAGCATAAGCATATTCTGAGACAGTCCGCACAGGAAGCTTCCCGCCAGGAAGATCATTATCCCCGCCGAGAGCACCTTTTTGCGTCCGAAGAGATCAGCCAGCTTGCCGTAAATCGGGGTGGATATGGCCGCCGCCAACAGATATACCGAAAAGACCAGGCTTATCATGGCGAAACCGCTCAGATCTCTGACGATGGTAGGCGTGGCCAGTATGACGATGGTCCCCTCTACCGCTGCCAGGAAGGTGGACAGGACCAGGGAAACGATCAAGGGCCTTCTTTTAAGTTCCATAGCTGTCCGACGGCATTTTGCTTGGCTTCATGCCCATATTATCATCTCCTGATCGTTAAACTCCCGTATATTGAAATCAGTTTAACACGAATATTTTCGTTGAGGAACGCGTCGAAGGGTCAGCGGGATGGCGTCACGAGAACCGTGGTGTTAGAAACGACAGACTGGGTTATAATCTAGTTATAACATATGGAGGTGAGTAAAATGACCACCCTGAAAATTAGAAAAGTAGGTAATAGTCTGGGTATCATCCTGCCTAAGGAGATTATCGATCGGCTATTCTTGCAGGAGAATGATCTGGTGCAAATGATTGAGGAGCCTGACGGACTGCGGCTGACACCTTATGATCCCGAATTTGCCGAATGGGCGGAGGCATTCCGTAAGACCAGCACCAAATATGGCCCCGCTCGCAAAATAGCCGCAACTCTCTCCAACTAGGCATCGATGAATCCTACCACTTCCTGAATACCCTCCGCCAGGGATACCTTTAAAACATAAGGAAAATGTTTTTTGCGATTGGGAGCCCTAAAATACAGGGAAAACTGATCAAAGTAGTCTTGCGCATACTCGATCAATTCCTCCGCCATTTGTAAAACTGTCTGATCCCGGTCAGGTGCGTTGGCGACCAGGTCAAAGCCCTCCAGGGTAATGGTAACCGAACCGTCTTCTTCGGGAGTCAACTGCGCCTGAAAACGGTAGGACTCCAACAAAGCCTTGGCCTGGTCGGTTGATATCGACAAGACATGATCCCGGTTGCGTTTGAAAATCATGGGGCGTTCCCGGACAACCGTATCTATAAAGGCACTAAACTCATTTCTTACTTCGCTGGCATTCATAAGCTTCATAAACATCACCCTCCACCCCCATTGTACATTTTGTACATATTGTACGCAACCAAGGTTGAAGATATGCATATGTAAGCGCATTGCATTGGTGGCCATGGATACCTTCCTACAGCTCAACGGACTGGAACTCCTGGCTGGGGTTTTTGATGCGCATTCCTCTGACGCAAACAGAAGGCCAGTGCGTCATTCAACATACCTGACCACGGTGTCATCTTGACCTCGGGGAGCCGGATGGCTTACCTTAGGGGTATGGATATACAGAAACGTTTAACTGAAGCCGCGCAGTCGTTCAAGGAAAGAGAAAAACTATTACACCGCCGGGAAGCCACCATCAAGATGATACAAGAGCAAAAAGAACAGTGGCTGGAGCTCCAAAAACGGATGGCCCTGGAAGCCAAGGATGTGCAACGGCTGGAGGGTATTACCCTGCAGAACTTCTGGCACAGCTTAAAAGGCACAAAGGACATGGCCAAGCACAAGGAGGAAGAGGAATACCTGGCGGCCAAGATGAAGTTTGACAGCGCCAGTATTGCTCTGGAAAATCTGGAGGCGGCCCTCCGGCGCATTGACAGGGAATTAAGCGCTATGGGCGACCCGCAACCGGCATACCTGCAGGCTATCCAGGATAAAGAGCGTTATTTACTTCGCGCGGGCGGGCCCGATGCCCGGCGCCTGTTTGAAGTGTCAGAGCAATTGGGCGGTCTGCAGGCAGAATCCAGGGAATTGCAGGAAGCCATCGATACTGGGCAACAAGCAGTTCAAGCCCTGACTGAAGTAGAGGAGAGCCTGAGTAGCGCCCAGGGCTGGGGCATCGTCGATATCTTGGGGGGCGGGCTCATTACCACAGCTATAAAGCATTCGCGTATCGGTAATGCCCAGGGGCAAATAAGCCACGCCCAGCAGTTGCTGCGCAACTTTCAAACCGAATTGGCGGATGTGCATAAGACCGATGACTCCATAAATATTGGGGGCCTATCAACCATGGCCGATTTCCTGCTGGATGGATTATTATTCGATTGGATCGTCCAATCGC
>CAZOMS010000030.1:0-17343 GCA_964580805.1 uncultured Syntrophomonas sp.
GCCGTGTAAGCACTCCAGGAAGTACTTCCCCCAGCCCAAGAAGAGCAGGGAGGAGTTCGAGGCTGAAGGAGAAGCGATCATCGCGGCACACTTCAACACCGCGAAGAGGCTGGCCAGACCACCAGACATTAGGGACAGCCTGACAGGATGGCCGGAGGGCGCACACGGCCCGGTGGAGGCGATTTGAATGGCCTCCTCTTCATTATCGCTGCCCACACCTGCAAATGTGGTTGTGGTTCTTGACGGCCTCGATGCATTGGCCTCCAGGGTGACAGATCTGAAGAAGGAGACGCTGGAGAAGGAGACAGCCGTCTTGGAAGCAATCATCAAGAGGGTAGTGCCTCTTATCCCACTTCTGAGCAAAACCCAGGTGTACTCTTGCCGGTGCCGGATTACCATCGCGCACGATAGGACTGACGCTCCACTCGATGGGGGAGCGTATTTCTACAGCGAGAGTGATTTGATCCTCTACGAGAACGGCCAGCTGGTCCGGACGCATCGGTACGGTGACTTTCGGGTGAGCCCTGGGCAGAGTTGGGAAATCTTCGATGAATATCCACTTGATGCCGCCGCCGTGGTTGAGGCATTCGGCCTTGATGCCGTCGCTGCAGGTATGGTCAAGGCGCTGGAAGAGGCCTCGGAGATGATTATTCTCTCCCCAGAAGCCGAGACCAGACTGAATGCTTTGTCAAAAATACTGGAGGATTTGAAATGAACTCGCGAAATCTGACGCCTACACATCTCAACAACTGCGAAGAGGTGTATGGCGACCTGGGAGAGGTCGTGCCGGTGGACGAAGATACCGTATCTGCGCTCATAGGGCCCTGGGCGATCCTGCTACCGGCCAGCCTACCTGAAGCTGCCGAGCGGCCATATCGGCGTTCTGAGGATCGACGGCGAGCATTACGTGCGGGAGGACTGAGCCCAGTGCACACTACAAAAAGCTTTCCTTCGCCGGAGATCATCAGGCTCCACGAATGCGGCTTCGTTACGGGGAGGCTTAATGATATCGTACCTGGCCAGCTCCAGATCGAGAGCTTCCGGATCGAGGTACCGCCGGACATGTGGGTCTCCACGGGCGATCTCCGAGCTCTACTGGGAAAAAGGGTCTGGCTGGCGGTCATAAATGGACAACACCGACTGGCTGAGATGACGCCACGGAGGGATTTTTGATGGGAATTACTGATAAGCTTCCGCTATTGAATAGCAAAAGCAAAATAGTAAAGATTATTGGATATGTTCTGTACGCTTTCGTTATCCTGATGATTATCGGAGCGATGGTACCGGCTCCGTCGGGCGACAGGGAGTCTTCTCAAGCAGCTGAACGCCAAGAAGAATCAGATAATTTGACCGAAGAAGATGTTGAAGACCTGGTTGGCGGGCAAAAATCTATTGCCGTATCAGATGATGGCTATGTTGTCATTATGCGTCCTGACGAAGAATATTGGAGCCTGATATCAATAGAAAGTGATACAACAGACATGTTCAAAAAGTTATTCGAAGACCAACGTGTTACCAGCGCTAGAATAAGCACCTATCTAAAGGGAATTGACGAATATGGCAATGAGGGAACGACGCGCGGAGCTTCGTTTACAATGACTAAAGAAACCGCCTCAAGAATCAACTGGGATAATTTCCTCTACAGCAATCTCCCCGACGTAGCAGACGATGCATATATCAATCCTAAACTATTCGAGGATTGATATTTATTCTTTTTTTTTAAAGATTTCTTGACCAATTTTTATCGCAAACCCATATTTTAATTTTTAAGGCCATTAATTTTGTCTCAGCCTACAAATCCCTATCCAAGCAGGAGATCTTGCCAGAAACGTGACGTAGCTAAGGCGACGTGGGATGGAAGGCAAAGGGCGATGAGTTATTTGATGGTTATTTGATGGCTGGTCAGAGAGAGAGGGCTTCCGCATCTCCTCCACTAATCGCCTGTGACACTGGATATTGGTTTTTCCAAGAAGTCGAAGGCGGCGGCGCTGGTGACGGCGATGGTGATAGACAGAGGAGAGCAGGCCATCTATGATACTATGTAGCGAATCACGATCTTCATTATATGAGGCAGGAGAGCACCATCGCCGAGAACGATAATATTATCTTTTTTTCGATCTTCATTATACGAGGATGGAATTTCTGACCGTCTTCTCCAGCTCGTACTCCTCCAAATGGCGTATTTTCTTGATTTAATATTTTGCGTTTTGCTGGATGACTCCATTCCTCTATCGCATTCTTGAAATGATTTGATGAAAATAATATATCCCTTTAACACTTCATTTGACCTGGACTTTCTATCTAAACCGTGCATGTGATTGGTTTTTGTTGGTCTTTGATAAAGGTTTACAACTTGTTGTGAACCCATGCCCTCGGTATATACACAATGGTACGATATTGGGCCCAAACACTAATATGCTCTGACGATTTATTGTTTAACGGAGGTTGGTTAATGCGTACAAAAAAATCAATGCTTACGGCGTGGCTCAATTGCAAAGTTCCTGCCCACATTCGTGAAACGGTTGAAGATTATGCTATCCGCGAGAACCTGAGCCTAGGGGAAGCAACTCGACATTTTCTTGCCATTGGAATACAGAAATCAAACGGCGACGCCCTGAAGACAGTCAATTTGGGGGCGTAGACCTGGGAAAACCCTCTCGCAAGAATACAAGATTGATGCTAAAGCAAATCACGCGCCCTCTCCCCACAGAAATAGACGACGAACCAGAACTGCTCGATCTATCTGCATTGATTACATCTACCAGCGACGAAGATCTAACGTTAAACGAGCGCATCATCGTTGAGCAGCCGGTTCAGTGGTGGGTCAACGATTCTGGCAGTTCAGTTAAATTATACAAAGATGGCGGGCTTGACGGCGAAATCAAAGGAACAAGCAAATATCGACCACTTTGCATCGAATTCCCCCGCGACACATCACGTCTCTGGCGAACGACCTTAGGTGAGCGCATTAAGCCCACACAAATTAGCTCGCTGCTATCACAAAACACAGACGGCGCATCCCGATCACCGAATTTTTGCTATAAGTGGGATCAGCCCGATGAAGGTTATTATAAAGCCAGAGCCAAAGAAGGGCTTGCTGAGTTCATAGCAGACACCCGATCAAATTATTATTGTGTACCTGAGGGCGCGCCTTTAAGATGGATGTTCAAATGTCCGGAGCAGAGGAAGACAATGGTCCGGGTGGAGGGAGTCCCAGATTGCTCTCAACTCGATGAATCAGATGGGTGCAGTTATTTTGAGGATTGCTCCGATTATGGAAGCGGACATATGGAATTGCCACCGCCCAAAACATACAACGGTGACATTCTCATCTACGTCAACCCAAAGACGGGTCAAGCAGAGTACATATGCCCCAGATGTAGTTATAATAATAGCAAAATGTTCGGGGGGGATGGACATCCTGTAAAACATCCGATAACCAGAGAAATGAGATCTGTACTGTCTGAGGCCGGTATAATCCCATCAAAGGAATATAAATATAAAGACCGGACCGTGGATGTTGATGCAATCATTACATTGGTTAACACAAATCCTGGGATCAGTTACTACAGGATTGACCAGGCCTTTGGATGGCCGAAGGGAACCGCCGAGCGCCTCATTAAAAAGCAGCTGAAAGGCAAGGTCAAGGTGCGCAAGGGCAGGAAGGGATACAGGGTCTATCTTGCATGAAATCGCTATGCATTGCACCGTTTTTGAGAAAAATAGGTGTAATTAATGCATATAGTATTAGTGAAGAAAGATCTTTTGAGGTGATTATGCAACCAATTGGAATAAGACTTTTAATTCAGAGGGACAAAACCGGCGAAATGGATATCAGAATACCGAAATGGATAGGTGATCAACTGGGCAATTTGTTATTAATGCAGTATGATGGTGCCCAATTAATAATTTCATCTGCCGCAAGCATTAATTAATATTTTTAAATTAAATTCAAAATAAAACTAAATTCGAACCGCCTGGATCGGAGGCGGTGCGAAGAGGTTACTATGCCAAACAATACGAATGATAGCCTAGGCTATGAAAATCTTTCCCCTGAGTCAGATCCCATCGATGGGCTCATCAGGGAGATCTGCATCGTACACGCGAACGGCACCAGTTTTTGCGCCCGACTAATAGCGATCCACAACGAAAATGAATTGTGGTTTGAGTCGAAGAGCGGCCAGAAATGGATGGTGCAGCGCCGGGCTGTGACAGGCATTCGGCCGTTACATCATGCCACAAGGAGATGCTGACGATGGCCGCTTCAGTTTTCCTGGATAACCGCAGGCACGACAGACGCCTAACCGCGCGCGTTTTCTGTGCGGATTGCGGCCGGCCCAGAAGGATGGCGGACGACGACTTAGAAGAAATTTTCTCCGAGTCCGATTTTTGTCAATGCGTGGGAGGGCGGTGCTGAATGGATTCTTTTGATCGCTCTGACATCCTGCGAACCTTCCAGCTCTTCCACCAGACCAGCGATATAAGAGAGGGGCGGATCCTTAACGCTGGAAAGTTCAGGACCATAAGCGGCTACTTCGATGATGCTGGAGTTATGACAGATGCCGTTGTAGGATTTGCAGATGAGCCCTTCCGGGCGTACTATTTCACCATTAATCCAGTGCGACGCGATCTCTTTGCTCGATCTGCCAATAAGTTCACAAAGTACGCAAAGGAGACAACAGCGGATGCTGATATCATTGAGCGCCGATGGTTGCCTATCGATCTGGATCCTATCCGGCCGGCCGGCATCAGCTCCAATGAAGAAGAGCACGCTGCCGCCATACAGAAGGTCATGGACATCAGAGAATGGCTTATATCGAAGGGCTGGCCCGCCGGAGCCTTCATCCTGGCAGACAGCGGCAACGGCGGGCACCTGGCAGTAAAGATCAGCCTGCCCAATGATGAAGCGGCCAGGGAATTGGTTAAGAGGTTCTTAGAAACACTGGATGCCGCTTTCTCAGACGATGAAGTCAAAGTGGATACCACCACCTACAACGCCGCTAGGATCTGGAAAATTTACGGAACAACTGCCAGGAAAGGCAGCGATACCAATGATAGACCGCACCGCCTTGCTAAGATCTTGGATGCACCTGATGAGATGGTCACAGTATCGAGGGAGCAGATAGAAGACCTGGCAGCAACCAAGGCGGCACCGAAAGGGCAGCATGCGGAGAAAAGCCATACCGATTTCGATCCAAGGCAATATGCTGAGGCTCACGGGGCCACAGTTGCTAAAGTGAAAAGCGGATGGGTGGACCCAAAAGGCAAGAGATGGACCCTTGCAATTCTGGAAGAGTGCCCATTCAATGCTGATCATAACAGAGGCGAAGCATGGGTAGGCGTTGCAGACAGTGGAGAACGCGGGTTTGGGTGCCCCCATGATGGATGCAAAGGCAACGATTGGCACGCGCTTAGGGAGTTGTGGGAGCATGATAGGAAATTCTCAGAAGCAAATCCCCCACTGACCCGCGCGAGATGCGATATGATAGAAGCCGAGACTGGCGTGCACATCTACAATGCAGTTGACGACCCAAATCAAAATGCGATTTCGGAGGAAGAGCTTAACGCTTATTCGCTACCAGCAGGCCCAAAATTCGAATGCAATCTACCAAATGACCATTTTATTCAAAGGTTCATGGCTTATGGATCTGATATCTCAGATGCATACTCCGAATATTGGTTCGGCGCCGGCCTCTTCGCCCTGGCAGTGATCGCAGACAAAAAAGTAAAAATTGCACTGAAACAAGGCATCATTTACCCAAATTTATACATATCGATAAATGGTAAATCGAGCCTTGCCAGAAAGTCAACTGTGGTCGATAAAGCAGAGGCGATGCTCTGCCAGGTGAGACCGTCTCTCTTGCCTGCGATGGTGCCCACAGAATTCAGCCCAGAAGCATTTACAGAGCACCTGAGCGATTATAATCATGCAGCGTGGGTTAGGGATGAAGCTGCAGGGGTGCTGTCCCTCATGAAAAAAGACTATATGAGGGGCTTTAAAGATTCGTTAATGCAGCTTTACGACTCCAAGCCTTTTTACCGGAAGCTGAGAACATCGCAGAGGAAGGGCGCTAAAACAGAATTCAGAGTCGATGATCCGTACTTAAATCTGCTATGGGCGACCACGGACGCAAGTTTGGGCGCAAACACTGAACAGAATGACACTCTCTCTGGATTCATGGCCCGGTTTTTATTCTTCTTCCCGCAAGGAAATAAGACAAAATGGTTGCCTCTGGAAGAAGGGACGACGGCCAACAGCATCTTTGAGGGAGTGGTGAGGGATCAGCTTGCAGAAATAGCCGCTAAAATCGGAGAGCTGCAGGAATGTCAAGCCATGCACTTCAGCCCGGAGGCTGCACGCTATTACACCGAATGGCAGAGAATCCGGGAGCAGGAATGGACGGCAAGCAACGACGGCAACGCGATGCAGATATACAGCAGGCTCGCGCCTACGGTGATCAAGCTCGCCATGCTCTTTGAGTTGGGAATGCCAGGATTCGATCCTTCCAGACCGATCAGGGTTGAATTTATCGAGGAGGCATGCGGACTGGTGGACTCATATTTCATGCCCACCGCCCGAGCCGTCTATGATCTCGTGGGCGCAAATGCGGAAAAAAACGTGATTGATCGAATTGTCGCGTATCTGAAAAAACACAACGGTAAGGCAACGAGAAGGGATATTTTGAAGGACGTTAAAATCAAGAGCGGGGATTTCAATGATTACCTTTCCACAATGATGGAGAGTGGGATGGTCGAGTCCAAAACCGTTAAGCGCGGAGGCAAAGGGCGGGATTCTGTATATATATTCCTCTGCAGTGTCTCTAACGTAGCCAACGTAGCCAAAGTAGCCAACGTCGCTAACGTCGAAGAAATTCATCCTGATAATAAAGGAGGAAAGGAAGAGACGATGGCGACGTTGGCAACGATGGATACTTTGGCAACTTTGGCGGCGAAGGGGCTGGATGGCGGGAAGACCGCTATCAAGAAGCCAGCAAACGACGATCATGGATTCCAGAAGTTCAAGGGGAAGATGGCAAAACACCAGTGTTGTCTTTGTGGGCGGTCCTTCCCGTATCCTCTGACTCCCTACTTCAACAAAGGTCAGAGCGGGTATATCTGCACCACATGTCACATGGAAGGCCCTCCTCCGGAGCTTGAGAAAGCGGATTCTCAGACAAAGTTGGAGGCCGGAGCATGAGCCAGATCTTGCGGGCCGACGTCGTTGCCGTCGATTCCGTTCATGTGGTTATCATCTGTCCGATTTGTGGCAAGTTTCATTGGCATGGATCGAACGGTATTCTCACCGATCTCAATTATGGAACGAGGGTGCCCCACTGTACAGGGGGCGATGCAGGCCGATATCGGGGAGAGTACGAGCTGGTCACCCATGAGTGGACAACTCGTAAGCCGAAGCTCAGACCGCGGGATATCGAGGCCTGGAGAGACATCCAGAGAAGCAAGAGAGCGACCCTAGAAGACCAGTGGGAGGCCCAAGAAGAGGCTGAAAGAGACGACCGGATACTTTCGGTGGTGAGATCGATTCATGCCCATGGAGGCCGGTTAGCACGCTGGAGGATAGCTCTACAGGCGAACGTGGCCCCTATCCACGTCACCGGGTGGATGAATCGACATGGCATCTACTACGGCAGCGGGCGGTACCAGGCCATTTCCAGATCGCAGGCTGGCCCGGAGCTGAGCAAGATTTTTGGATGGGAGGCCTCGGGATGACCGAACCTGAAGCCTTCCGCCAAATCCTTCTTGAGCAGCTATCGCGAGCGGCGGATGAGATCAGGTGGATTGATGAGCAATTATCCTCCCTTTTTTGGGGCAAACCAGGAGCAGGAACCGTATGAAGAAAGGCAAATCGAGAACTCACAACGCAAGAATGGATTTGTTGAGACGCGATGCAGCCAATGCCCGGCGATATGACCGGCAGGAATACGACAAGCCACAGAACGAGGAGAGCTGAGCGATGATCCGACAATTCATGAGAAGGCTGGAGAGCCTGGAGACGGCAGCAAAGCCGCCCATGATATCAACGTGGGCCGAATTCATGGCCGACGAAGATAACACAAGAGATCTCAGTCCGGAATTCTCCATCTCCCTGGAGCAACTGCTGGAGAAGCAAACATGAAAGCGGCGGCTCTAGATCGGCGGCTCTCTGAAATCGAGCGCAAACATCCACCACGGGATCGGCTGCATGAGAAAATGGAGCGCATTCTCTCCAGGTGCACTGATGATGAGCTTAGGTGGATAATTGAGATCACTCAAAAACCTGACCCATTTGCTGATCCAGCGATTGAAAATACCTACTGGGACATCATGAGCCGGCATGGGTGGTTTGGGGAGAGCTGAGGGGGCGGGGGTAACGATTAATTTCAATAACATGGAGTACATAAATGACAGAGAATAAAAACGTAAAGAGACGCGGAATCACACTCAACTCACCTTCTGATGCGCGTCGTATTATTCGGCGCGTTGTGGACAAAGCTTTTGCGACTGGTACGGAGCTGGAGCACGCTGGACGGCTGTCCCAGCTTATGACCTGCTGGCTGAAGGCATGGGAGCTGGACAAAATCAGCGACATCGAGGCGCGGCTCAGTGCTTTGGAGAAGGAGACTAAAAAATGAGGTTCAGTACATTTGAGGAGAGGTTAGCCGGCCTTGAGGAACAACAAGCGACCAGGAATCCGCTTCACTCCCCACTTTCCGATCTGACCGATGAAGAGCTTCGCAAGTTGCAGGAGATCGCTGCCCGAACAAAGAACGTCGATGTGACCGATGAGGATGATGCTTATCTCGAACACTTGGCAGAAAAATACGGGTGGCCGGAGGCAGAATGAACGCATCAGCACTTGATAAGCGCCTCCGAACCATCGAGGCAAAGAACACCTGTCATATCGCTACGCTCGCGGATTATGCTTTGTGGCGCGCGAATCCCAACCGCGACCCGAACCCCCAATTCTCGCCTGCGATGCAGAAGTGCCTGGAGGATTTCCGTAAACACACCATGGAAAGGGAGCGTTTGGCTGCTCAGAATAAGCATTGACCTCGGGAAGAGGTCAGACTTGATCCTGCCCTGGAAAACTGTCTAAATGTTTTCGGGAGGCGTGGAGCGCACCCTCCTAAGACAGTTCTCGTATTCCAGTGATCCGCGAGTATAGCGAAGATTATTATTATTATCAGAGGAATTTTATATGAAACAGTTTATTGTCTACTGGGCTAGCCATTCTGGCCAGCCAGACGAAGGGAGAATATTGTATAGCCGATACGAACGCGCGCTTTCAGATTTGAATCAGAGCCGCCAAAAAACGATCCGATTTATCATACCCGTCAACGGCTCGAAGGGTTGGCATCCCGGTTTCGATCCGGACGCGACAGAAGAGATCGCTGCCCTGGCAAACGAGATCGAGAGCAAGAAGGCTGTTCTGAAATCGGTATCACAAGACATCGAGGATTTCATGGGGGTGGTTGGCTACCCGTCGCTTGAATTGCTTGGCCAGGAGCTGGCAGTTGTCAAGCGGCATCTATCAGACGCCATACACAAAAACAAAGCCGCAGCCATCGTAGCATCCGGTCGCAATCCCAGACTGAGCCCGGCAGAGGTCCAGGACCTGGATGAGGTGGTGTTGGCGAACGCCGCACTCGCTGAGGCCCGAGAGCAGTTTGATCCACAGATTGCGGATTTGAGTGACCGGTTAAATCGTGGCCGGGCGATACTTGCACGGTAGGAGGGGGCCATGCGAAAGAAGATTAAAAATGGCTGCTGCCCAATCGCTTCTCTTGCCGGGCAGAGTCGTTGCTTGGGCTCCGATTGTGAGTGGTTCGACTTAGAGAACACCGGATGCTTGGTGATCGATGGTATCCGTTGCTGCATTGCGGCAATTAAGGAGGTCAGGGGGGATTTGGATGGTCGTAATCCGTGAAGCGGAAATCGTGATCAACCCAATAGACAACGTGACCCCAGCCCTGAGCCGGCTAGCAAACATGATTTCCGGCCGGTTCTCAGGCGTCCGGATGGACATTGAACTTGCCGATACGATATTTAGCGATCTTCAACGCGTCACAGATCTTACCGCCGGCCTGGGCGATAAAATCAATGTGGATGTCGCCCTGAACGACAATTCGGCCAACGTCGCCCGAAACATCTCCAACAACTCTCAACAAGCAGCCCGTGGAGTCGAGAAGATAGCAGATGCCAGCAGCAAAGTTGGCCGGGAGCTGAACGAGACTGAACGCAAGAGTAGCCGGTTCTTTTCGAATCTTGAACAGAGCTCCAGAAGCGTCGTTGCCTCGCTGGACGGCGTCTTAACCAAGTTTGCAGCGATCGCTGTGACTGGATCAGCTGGTGGTGTGTCGTGGCTCAGCGCAAAGAGCAGCGAGAAGTACAAGCAGGAGGTCGTCGAGTCGATCGGGACCAGAAATGGTATGCCGGAGGCTGCTATTGCCAAAGAGTTCATAGGCGAAGCAGGCGAACCCGGCCAGGAGTACACAAGCGGCAGCCAACGCGCAGACCTCATGCGCTATATCGAGCTGAACACCAGGGCCCGAGGGGAGAATGCTACAAGTGCAGTCCGCGGTGTCGAGAAGTTGGCCTTTTCAAGCGAGACGGCAGAGCGGTTGGGGTACGATGCCGAATCGCTGATGCGTATAGCCACCCGCAAATCCTTGAGCGGCCTGCGGCCAGACCAGAAGTCTGACATAGAATCCATATTTGGGAAAGATTTCTCCAGGAAGAGCCTTACAACTCGGATGCAGATACTGGCTGAGTTTGACAAGAAGATAGACATCGACGAGGCCATGGAAGAAGACCCCGAGAAAGTCTTGCAGTTCAAGCTTGATGCCATGTCCAAGTCGGTCGGTAAGGCGATGATCGGGCCAATGAACTCCCTTCTTGACGTATCACTCAAAGTCGTGGACGGCCTGGCATCTATCCCAGGTATGCCCCAGATCGCAGGTGTTGGCCTAATGGCTACTACTGCTGGTATCGGCCTGAAATTGATGTTTGATGCAGCTGGAATGGCGTCAGACGGGATGCTCGGTGTTGTCCGGGTGCTTGGTCTGACCAAGAAAGCGGAGGGCGAGCTGCTAGTCGTCCAAAAAGTCAGGGCAGTAGCAACGGCCATGTCCAACGCTATGACCTGGGCATCAGTAACGGCAAGATCCGCTCTGACCAGCGCCAACACCGCCGAAGCCGTATCTCATGCGATGGCGACGGGCGCTATGAAAGGCGATTTTGTGGCGACTGAGCTGAACACCGTCGCCAAGAACCAGGGGACTGTAGCTCGGATCAGGATGACGGCGAGCACCTACGCATCTGCTGTGGCCGAACGAGCCCACACTGCCGCTACCATGATTGGCAGTGCCATCACCTGGGCGCGAGTGGCTGCTGTAGGAGCGATAACCGGGGCAACATTTGCCAATATAGGCATCACATCAGCCTCAAGCATTGCCATGGGAGGCCTGACGGCCGCAGAGGCGCTCGCTACCGTGGGAGCTTATGCCCTGGCGTCCGGTGTCTGGGCCGCCCTATCGCCATTGCTTCCATTCGTGGCGGCGGGGGCAGCACTGGCAATCGTCTTGGGGGCCGTGGCAGCCAAAGCCGGCCTGCTTGAGCCTCTACTAAAAGGCCTGGGGAAGATCGATCTTGGCCGGGTCTGGAAGGACCTGATGAAAGGCGACCTGGATAAGGCATGGCGTGACATTACCAAAGGGTTCAAGCTCCCATCAGGCCGGGAGATGTGGGCTAACCTGACTGAAGGCCTGCCAGATTTAGGTAAAATCTGGAATGACATAACGAATATCAAACCTCCCGATCTCGGAAAGTTGTGGGGCGACCTGACAGAAGGTTTACCCGATTTAGGCGAGCTCATTAAGCTGCCGTCGCTGGCGGATGTCACCAAGAACCTCGATATGCCTAAAATCACGTTCACTGCGGCCGTTGGACCAGTGGGCCTGATCCTTAAGCCTCTACTGGACATGATCAGGCTTCTGGGGGGCCTGGTAGACGGTTCCAGCACGATAGAGGACATCCTCGCAGCCGCTACAAAGAATTGGACCACAATGGTAGGTATCCTGAGCGGCGTGTGGAGCTCCATAACCGGCATGATCTCTTGGCTTCGGGATGGGCTTGGTATCACCAAAGCCGACCGCAAGAAGGAACTGGAACAGGAAGCCGCCAAAACCGGCAACCAGGCCGAAGGCGGTCTATGGAAGGGGGCTAAATGGGTTGACAATGCCAGCAATTACGCAAAACACCAATGGTATAAGGCACCCGGCTGGTATGAGTCCACATCAAGCGCCGAGGCTCATCTCCTTCCCGAAGCTACCCAGGCTCGCTTGAATGCACGCAAAGTTAAGTATGAGACTGCACCAGCGGGATTCTTCGAAGGCATCCCTGGGATAAACGAGCTGACATCGGCCATAGGAGCATTAACCGCCGCTATACCGAACATCCCAAGCGCTGGCGAGGCGTGGGACAAGGCGTCCGGGTTCGTGACTGAAAAGGCAGGCGAAGCATGGAACACCGCCACTGAGTTTGCAGCAGAAAAAGCGAGCGGCGTGGCGACCACATTAACCAATCTGGGCATTCCAACGACCGCCACCGAGCCAACATCGCAGGTTTATTGGAACAAGATGGGCAAGGGGATCACGACCGAGGAGTTCAGCCAGCTATCTCCAGGAGAAAGGACCAGCGGTGAGTGGAGTTATGATTCGTCCGGATCTGAACCTGCCGCCGAGCCAGAGGCATCAATCCCCAAGTCGTACACCAACGGCAAAGAGACGATCTCTCCCAAAGCATGGGGTACGCTGGATTCTGACCAAAAGGAGCACTGGACCCCGCAGTATGCAGTTGGGGCGACGTTCAATAAGGGCGGTCTGTTCACCGGCCAGGTCCATGAAAAAGAGGAGATCATCCCCCAGGCCATAGCCCAAAAAGGAACCGGCCCGCTCTCAAAAGTTCTAGGGGCTCTCCAGGAGAGTGGTCAGGATGTTGCTTCCCCAGTTCTAGATCGGAAAGGCCCGGACCCGCTTTTAAAGGTCTTAGGAGACCTCCAGCAGAGCGGCCAGGGGGGCAACGGCAGATCGGTGAACATCCACGTTGAAGAGCAACTCAGGGTTGAGGTCATAAATCCCGTTGTGCCGGATACTGGAGCAGCCTACCAGCTCACGGACATCATGAAGCGGCAGCTGGATTCGCATATAGAGCAAACGATAATGAGGAAGGTGGCTCAGTACATCACCTGAGCCACTTTTTTTACGCCCAAGCGGAGATGTCCATCTGCACGCCTCGGAATATTATTGCAATCGGTCTGGACAGCCTATACATCTCGGTTTTGACATCGAACCTCAATGATTCGCCTGGCAAGAGCTTGTTTGTAGTTGTCCCTTTGCTGTAATATTCCCACCCAAATTGATCAACGACGGAGAAATCGCCATCGGTGTACTCAAGGATTTCATCGTCGTTGTTGGTTAATTTTACGTCAAATACCCAATGATTAGCGGTGGGACCGCATGAATTGCGCGGTGTTGTGGTGGCTCCATAAAATTTCAGAGTGGTGTTTGCATCACTGACTTCGGGGACTCCGTTCCAATCAACAAAGAATGGATCTGATGTGTCAGGAACTACTCTTATTCTTTTCAAAATAACACCGTCCGGCACGTCAAATATTGCGATCCCTCGCTTTTTCAAAACAACGTCGCCAGATGCGAGATATCCTGTAGATCCTTGATCATCAACATAACCACTCTTCGAATTCCACGAGCATGAGCCGCTGCTATCGCTCTCGTGGATACGATCATCGCTGTCGATCAGCTGGAATGTGCATCCCGTTGGAGTCCCTTGGGTTGTTATATCAACATACATCACACCCGATTCTTTGAAAACACCGAGGACGGTAGCATTCATCACACCGTTCCCGCCCGACAGCGGAAATGCACTTACATTGGAGGCGAGCAGGGCGAAAAACAGCACTGCACCGATCCATGGCATAATAGTTTTCATGCTATCATCTCAACGTTGTTACGGGATATACTTTTTCAAGAGTCTGTTTTGGCAGATTCTCAGCCCCCCTATGTCCGGCTGGCTGAGGCGCTGCAGAAGGCCAGGTTGATGAAAAACTGAGGCCCTGGGGATCGAATCACCGCCTCTCCCTCCAGTTGCTTTTCTTATGTAACAAATCCACAAGAAAGATCAATCTCGTTACATAAGAAACGGGCAACTGTGATTTTCATCAAATATATAATTATAATTTTTGTAATGCCCTAGAATCGACTTTCCCCTTCCTCGATGGGTTATCGGACCCCCGGCAGAATGCGAGCCCCAAACTATACGAAAAAGTTTATATATCAGTAAGTACGTGAGTAAGTGTATGGCAGTAGATCTAAGCTGCAAATGTGGTCACAACTGGACCTACAAAGGTAAGTCAGAATATTACGCTACCTGCCCGAGATGCCACAACTTAGTGAATGTGAAGAAAGCAAAGAGGCTGCTAGATGAAAAGAAAATACATCAGTAAATCGGAAAAAGACGCGATGTTAAAAGCCAGCCTCGATATCATTGGGGAAGAAGGCGGGGTGGTCACACTCAGACACTTGTTCTATCGTCTGGTTGGCCAAGGACTGCTAGACAAGACCGAAGCCGGATACAAGCGCTTAATAAACTACACAAAGACCTGGCGGCATGCAGGACTTATGCCATACGCGGCATTGGCCGATAATACGCGATGGTATTACGGGGATATCAGGTACAATTCGCCAGAAGACGCGGTAGCAAGCGCGCTTAGAAATTACCGTAGCGATTTTTGGCATAATTGGGACACCCATAAAGAAATTTGGACAGAAAAAGACGCGATGGTCTCGATTATTCTAAGCGTGGCAAATCCTCTGGGCGTGAAAGTCTTCAGCACACGCGGGTATGCATCGATCGCATCCATGGCAAACACCGCTGCACCGAATGTATCTGAACATCTGAGCCAGGGAAAAAACGTTTATATATACTATTTCGGTGACCATGACCCCAGCGGAAAAGACATCGACCGATCTGTAAAAATCGAAGTTGGTAGACATCTATCGGACAGCGATAAGGAGAATTTTCACTTCGAGCGTGTGGCGATACTGCCCGAAGATATTGAAAAGTACGATCTACAGACCAGGCCAACCAAGAAAACAGATTCGAGAAGCGCAAAATTCGCTGGCGAGTCCGTTGAGCTGGACTCGATGGACATGCGAATAATAAAGCAACGCGTCTATGATTGCATCATGGGGAATGTGCCGGATGAGCTTATGCGAACAGCACAGGAGACTGAGCAGGCAGACAAAGAACGTATAGCTCATGTTATCGGAGGACTGCAATGTGGGAGGCGTCTTGCATTGAGTTCCGGCGAAGATTCGATCTAGCCCCAATTTTTTTATTCCATTTTTTGAATAATCATGCGGTCTCCGGCCCGGCCCCAGCGGGTACTGGGTCCAGTATCCGAGAGGTACATCTCCGGGAACGTGCTCTTCAACACCCCGTCTCTGACTGGGTTTCACGTTTGGGTGTATGGGTCCGAGAGGTACATCTCCGGGAACATGCTCTTCAACAGGGCGGCGGATTCGCCCTTCAAGAAGTCGAAGGAGGAGGCACTGGCGATCAATCGAGGAGAACGAGGTACGTGCAACCTGCAAGAATCCTTTGACTTTCCATTCAGGTATGCGGCCACAAGATATTTTTATGAATATGTGTTTGGCTCGATAATCATAGGTGTACGCTCTGGGAAATGGGCTTATCGTGATCGGCAGCAGTGGCCGGGATGGATCGCTATGAGCAGGTCGATCAAGCTAACTTGTGCATCATTCCATAGTGTGTGGAATGAGGTCCTTACCAAAAGACGATTTTGGGTGATTTCGAAACCTGTATAATGGTGGTATGAACAACTTACATCCCTGCCAGAAAGTTCTATGACATTTTCCTTAAATCTCTCGATAATGTCATAGAACTATGTCCACCTGGGGAGCTGCAAGAAGGTGGACCACGAGACGGCACTCCAGAAAGCACGGAAGATGAAGAGGGAGGCGCTGGGGCTCTCCGATAATTAATCCAGCCATTTTAATAATTTCTGTAATGCCCTAGAATCAACTTTCTTCTTGCCCAATGACTAATAGCACCTGGGGAAATAAAAGCAGGTATATAGTCCACTATAAAACCAATAACCACAGCACTAACATAAATTTTCTGGAATTCGAATCTCTTATGCCTTAAGCATTAAGTCTTAATCCTTAATGGATATCCTCTTAAGTCTTAAGGATTAATTCTTAATCCATGGAAATAGTAGCAATCGCAAACCAGAAAGGGGGCTGTGGCAAAACTACCACCGCCGTCAATCTATCGGCCTGCCTTGCCGCCAAAGGGAAGAAGGTCTTGCTAATAGACCTAGATCCTCAGGGATCGGCCACAACTCACCTGGCAATCAGTGGGTTCGATAACACCATGTATGAGGCCATGATGGACGATCTGAGCTTATCACAGATCACCAAGCCCACCGAGATCGAGGGACTGGATATAATCCCTGCAGACAAGCGGCTAGGAAGGGCTGAGATGGAGATTGCGGGCAAATCCATTGCCAGGGAGAGAATATTAAAGCCAAAGGTCCGAAGCCAGGACGCATACGATTTTATCATCATCGATACGCCGCCCAATCTTGGATTTCTGACCATAAACGCAATGGTTGCTAGCGATACGGTCCTTGTGCCCATCCAGACAGAATTCTTTGCGATCCAAGGCTTATCTATGATCTTGGACCTGGCAAAGGCGATCTCAGAGGGATTAAGCCAGGACCTGAGGCTAAAATACCTGCTGACCATGTACGACGCCAGGACAAAGATGGGCAAAGAGGTAATCACGCGAGTCCGAGAACTCTTAGGAGATGATGTCTTTAAGGTGGTCATTCCCAGGAGCATCAAGTTGGCTGAAGCCCCTAGCTATGGGAAGCCCATTCACCTGATAGATCCTGAGTCGCTGGCATCCAAAGCATATTCACGGCTTGCAGATGAGGTGATCGAATGCCAGGAGAATTAATGGACCGTATTTTTGGGGATATTAAGGCTAAAAAGTCAGAAGCCTTAAGGGATGAAGCCTTAAGTGATAATACCTTAAATGATAAAGCATTAAGTGATAACACATTAAGTGACGAAGCCTTAATGGATGAAACATTAATTGATGATGCCTTAAGGCATAAGGCATTAGACCTTAAGCTCCTTGGTGAGGCTATCGAAGCTGCAAATAGCAAGCGGCGAATGATAGGCGTATGGAGCCCTACTATAGCGGCTGCCATGTGGTACTTGAAAGGGACCATCCCCCGGT
>CAZOMS010000031.1:0-6685 GCA_964580805.1 uncultured Syntrophomonas sp.
GCAGGTGACTCTTAATCACAAGGTTGAAGGTTCAAGTCCTTCATGGCCCACCATATAAAACAACGAACCCGCCGAGGTTGGCGGGCTTTTTGTTTTCTTGATGCTTTTTTAAATCCGGTCTACTCGACACATTTACGACACATCGTAATTAATTTGCTTGCTCTTTTGGTGTAAAAACCGTCTCCAAAACACTGACTGCTTGCTGCTGCATCGTTGGGGTTACATGGGCATAAATATCACCTGTGGTTGTAATGCTTTCATGGCCTAGTCTTTCTTGAACCACTTTTAAGCCAACGCCCTGGCTAAGTAATATTGTGGCGTGCGTATGCCTTAGGTCATGGAATCTGACGCCATGAGGAATATAACGTGCCCTGTCCTCCTTTTTGGCTCGTTTCTTATCGTCATCTTTTATTCGCCGCCATTCTTTGCTTACCCAATCCGGCTCAAATGGCCGCCCATCTTCCCACGCGCAGATAAACCCCCTGGGATCGAACCCCGGTCCAAAAGACAACTTGTTTTCTTTGTATTGGCGTTGGACTGCTTTGAGAACCTCCACCACATCTTTAGGGATCGGAATACTTCTGCGGCTTTTCTTGGTTTTAGGTTCCTTGAATTTCAATTCCTTGCCTTGTCTTTGCAGGGCATGAGTGACACTGATAATGCCAGTTTTTAAATCTATGTCAGTCCAGCACAGCCCGCATATTTCCCCCTGGCGCATCCCTGTCTTTATTGCCAATAGTATAGGTAGAAATGCCCGGTGATCCTTATAGGTTTCAAGCACATCTTGGGCTTGTTCAATTGAAAGGATCATCATGTCGGGCTTGTTCTTACGGGGAGGCTTCACCCTATCAGCAGGGTTGTAATGAATATAACCTAGTTTTACCGCATGGCTCAAAGCCTCCCTTATTATGCGGTGGTGGTAAAGGACGCTTGTGCAGGAAAGCCCTTTTCCATCAGAGACACTTTCATCTTCCTGCTCCTTCGCCTTCAACATTAGAGTGTAATAATCCTGAAGGTTGGCTGGTTTCAGGTTAGACAGCTTTACCCCTCCCATGAAAGGAAGGATATGATTCTTAATGATTCCTGTATAGCTTTGGCATGTCATGAAGGCCAGGTTCGGCTTACAGTATTCTTTTTCCCATTTCTTAAAATAATCCCTCACTGTTATGTCTCCCAGATCGTTATATTCACCCTTATTGATGCTGCTTTGAAGATCAATAGCATGCTTTTCGGCCTGAGGTTTGGTCCCTTTATAAAGCCGTTTATGCTGTTTCCTGTTGCCAGTAGCCGGATCTTCAGAATCATACCTTATTTCCCATACTCCCTTTCTACCTGGGACCGCTTTAACTGTTGCCATTATTCTTGCTCCTTTCAGTTGTGCCCGGAGGGTTGCCCCCCCCCGGGCTGCCATACAGTTTCATGTAGTTAAGCCAGTCCACATATCTTTTCATAGGCGTTGATGGCATTTAAGCAAGCCCCCGCCTGTCCCGGTATAGTAAAGACGGCTATAAAATCTTGAAGGAAATCGTAAAGCTCAGGTGTAAGTTCGGTTCCACTTTCTCTAGTTATCTCGGCGAAATCATCATAGGTCCTCGTTCTCACTGCTTCTCGAAAAATTTCCGGGTTGTCTCGGATTTCCTCTATGTGTTTTTTGATAGGAGCCAAGTAAGCTGCTGCCTCTAATACTCTAACCACTCTAACCGTCTCGCTTCTATGCGTCATTAATCGTCGATCCCCTTTCTTTTTCTTCGCTACTTCACCAAAATTTTGGCTAATTTCTTTGACGGGTCTACCGGCCCTCCCTTCGTTCAATTTAATTAACTGCTGCGCTTGGTAAACTAACTACTGTAGTTATTATATAGCCATGCGAGTTATAGGTCAATAACTTAGGCGGTTATTTATTGATTCGTTTTTGATATGTTACAACTAGAAGCGTGATATAATATCGCTAACGGTTATTCAGTAAAGGAGAATTGATATGATAAACTTCAAGATCGCGGAGCTTATGGGCCGCCACCGAATGACTAAAAAAGCTTTGTCAGAGAAAACCGGCATAAGACCGAATACTGTTTCTGCCCTGTGGCATGGTACTGCAAAGAGGATAGAGATAGACCATATTGACCAGCTGTGCAGGGCCTTGCATTGCCAGCCTGGGGATCTCATGGAGCATATTCCTGATCCTGAATAGAAATAGGGGGTCGCAAAACGCGTGGCCCTTGTGGTCCTAACGATTCGTTCAGTCCTTACTTCCCCAAAATATTGAGGAAGTGCATTTTGCCATCAGATTTGAGGCAAATCAAAGGTGTGATTTGAAATCACGCCTTGCGGTTGTAAATCTACCCATGCCAACCTATTAACCCGTTCATAAAAGTCGCTTAGAATCGATCCAGGAGGGCTGCTTTATTGACTGATGCCGAGAAAATAAAGTATTTAGGTCATTATCGCTACTTATCCATATCCATCGACATACGATTACAAGAGGCGGCCCGATTCACACAATGGGCTGAGCGTGATGTAAGCCCAAAGCTTACAGACAAATGTTTATCAATTGCGGGACAGATACAAAAAGAGATCCAGCAGCGGGAACAGACCCGCGAGCAGATCGAAGCCGTCATCAATACCGTCACAGATGACCGCTGCCGGGATCTTCTGCGCTACCGTTATATGAATCAGCTGCCCTGGGACCAGGTGGCTGGTCGGATGTGTTACTGCCTACGGAACGTCCACAGGCTGCACAGCAAGGCTCTTTCTCAGGTGGTGATTCCATGATGCGTATTTGATTCCTCAAAATTGAGGAACCAAAATTCTTTACTCGCCCCAGAATTGGGGCCAGCGAATAGCCATCTGGAATAGCCGCCAGCCTTCAGCTTCAAGAGCGTTTGCCTGTCTCTCAAGCCTATTAAACGTGTTCCATCTCATACGTTTAGGCTTGTCCTGCGGGGAAATGCTATCAACGGTTCCCTCGCTGGCTCCGATCCTGCGCCGTATCTTGCGACATTTTCTCATAGCCCGATCAGCCGCACGTTCCCTGGTACTTGTATAAGTCAGATTAGCGCAGGTTCTACAAGTAAAATGGTGGGAATTAAGGTATAGCTTTAAGCAGCGGTTGCCACATAAAGGGCAGCAAAAGTAAGGCCTTTCCCCGTAACCCACGCGAACGTAAGCCACGGGAACCAGATAATTCATTTCCTTTTTTTCTCCCCGTATCGTGATGGTGTACTGGAGTTTAAGCCCGGCAGGCTCAGGCCATATATTAATTGATGCCTTTGTTTCTCCCTCTTCGTTCTTCCAGTACCATCTAAAGGGCGAACAGGTTAAGTATTTATCCCGGGTAAATCGGTTAATGTCTAATTGCCTGCAATCTTCTACAGTATAGCGTCCAGCCATATAATCAACCCCCCTTTGTATCCACTAACTGGCTAACACTGTGTGCTTTAAACGAATACCCGCAAAGGCCCGGTGATTCATGGAGAATAGCCTTATTCAAGATAGAACACACCATAGTTTAGGCTTTATATTTAGGCAAGATAATTCCGGCGAGCAGAAGCCGGGGTATTCCCCATGCGCTTGAATAATTGCGCCGCCTCCCATTTGGTTAAGCTTTCGTCAACATTGAAGCCTGCCTGCCTCAGGGTATATACCTGCTTACTGCTGGCCGGTTCGTTCATCCGGGTTTCCCGTTTTGCGTATGCCTGGCCGATCAGTAGGGCGGCATCCCCTGCGCTGATGTTCTCGGGATGGTCGATGCGCAACTTGGCTAGGGCCGCCAGCTGTTTTCCTGTGGCCGGTTTCTTTGTCCACTTGGCACTTTTAGCGGCAAAGCTCTTGGCGGTCATACGGGCATAATCTTCGGCGGTCCCCATGGCATACCCGAGCGGCAATGCGCTGGAGGCAAGGACGGTGGTGTTGTCCTGTTCCGTCAAAGTAACCGTATACCGGTCCGCTTCCTCCAGGTGAAGGTGTATATATGCCCCTATTCCGGTTGGTAATCGCCAGTCGGAATCTACCGCGAACCATCTAAACTTACTGCGATCTATAAGGGCGTACTCTTTGGCTACAACCTTTTTAACTGTGGTTGTCTGTGGTGTCAGCTGCTGCCGATTTTCTTCCTCCTGGATCGCTTGCTTCAGGCTCTGCTTATCCTTCAGGGGCAATCCGGTGAGAGTACCCAGACTGCAAACATCATGGCGATTATCCGTAAACTCCAGCACCATACAGTTTTCTTTGCCGGGGTAAAGCCTGGTTCCCCTGCCGATCATCTGAGTGTATAGACCGCTGCTTTTGGTTGGCCTGGCCATTATAAGGCAATCAGTGCCAGGATCATCCCATCCCTCGGTTAATACTTCGCAGTTGGTGAGGATTTGGATGTCTCCCTTTGCGTAAGCCTGGAGGGCATCCCTGCGGTCGGTAGGGTCCATGTCTCCGTATACCGCCGCTGCTTTTATCCCTTCCGAATTGAAAGCCTCGGCCAGGTCCTGGCTGTGCTGCACCCCTGTACAAAAGGCGGCTGCCTTACGCTGGCCTGCATAGTGGCTATAAGCTTTGACAATAATCGAGTTTCGCTCTTTGGTGTTGCAGACCGCCTCCAGTTCCCCCGGGGCGAAATCTCCCGCCCTAGTATGGATACCCTTGAGATCAGTACCAGCCTTAACACGGATCGCCTTCAGGTCACACAGGTATCCGGCTGCTATCATGGTGGGCAGGCTCCGCTGGAATACTACTTGCTGGAATACGTTGTCCAGCCCTAGCCCGTCCATTCGCTTAGGCGTAGCTGTCAATCCAACCAGTAGCCTGGTCGGGTCGTCACCCATGAAGCCAAGCCCTTCTATGACTGTGCGGTATGAATCACTGATGGCGTGGTGCGCCTCGTCAACGATCAGTAAATTGAATCCCTGCTCCTGCATCTGTTCCAGCCGGTTAGGCCGCGAAATAGTCTGGATGGAAGCAACCACTATCTGATTGGCAATCTCATTACGTTCAGCTTTGACGATCCCTATATCAGCCTTAGGGTAGACTAATTGGATCTTGTCTTTGGCTTGAGTTAGAAGTTCTTCCCGGTGGGCTATGACGATGGTTCTGGTTTCCAGTTCTTTGGCCAGGGCTCCGAATAGAATGGTCTTGCCGGTGCCGGTGGGGAGTGCCACAAGCTGCCGGGTAATGCCTTCAGCCTTGGATGCTAATATGGCCTGGAGGGCTTCGGTTTGGTATTCGCGTAATGCGAGCATTACATGCCCCTCCCCTCAAGTCCCGAATCGGAAAACTCCTTGCCCATTTCAGATAAAAAGACCGGCTCAATCTCAGTTTTCAAATTTGTGGTCTTAATGACATTTGTGACGTTAGTGACGGAATTGGTTTTTTGCTCGCATTTCGTCACAATCGTCACATTTGTCATAAGGGGATTAATTTTATAATTTACACCCTTTCTGCCCCCCGTGACTGTATGTTCGCTGGGGCACTTCCTGATATATTCATGCTCCTCCAACAGATCAAGTGTGGCTTTTACATCGCTACTATTTAAAAACAACGCCTGGTGCGCTCTGTGGCATTTCCTTTGACTAAACTCTTTTAACTTGCTGTCCTGAAGCCAATTTAGGATACGCTTGGCCTTCAACAGTTCGTTGTCATCGGCGGTATCCATCACGGCATACGCTACCTTACAGTGGTTAATCAAGAATTCGCTGAAAAGCAAAGCCCTGCTCATGGTGTCAACTTCAACTACAAGAGGTTTCTCTGTATCGGCAGCGTGATCGGCCAGGTGCAGCAGTCCTGCAATCCTCACCAGACTGCCGCTTAACTTCGCTGCCCAATCCACAATGGGACGCAATTCCCCCTCCATGCGCAGTTTAGGCTCTAAATGTTTCTCAAACTCGACAAGTAATTGGTCCGCATCGTGGGACAGCTTCAATGTCTGAGGGACAACCGTTTTCCAGTTTTCATCGAGCAATTTCAGGATTCCGTTCCAGTACCTATCCTTGACTGCTTTGGGTATGGGGGCTGCATTGACTTGCCGATACCCCAAGTAAGAGTAAGGGACCGCATACAAGAACCGGCCGGTAAAACCTTTGTGCTTAAATTCTGGTTTGGCTGCCAGCTGCTTTAGGACGATAGGTTGCACACTGGCCGCTACTGTAAACCTGGGCTTATCAATGTACTGCGGAGCCCTGCCGATCCGGTCCTGCCGGATGGGATCCCCGGTGTACCCCTTAAGTAAAGCGTCAAACGATGAGTTATTGGAATTGTATCGGCCACTGGCATTGGCGAACAGTTCCCCCTCTGCGGAGAAGTTACTTATCACCCCGCCACTGTCAGCGGCCAGTTTGATTAGCTTTTCCTCGGTGGTGTCACTGGTTATCAGGGTCGGCATGGTGGGCTCTTTTTTCTCTGCAATCTCTGCAGCTAGTTCCTCAATGTCTTTTTTAATTTCTGCTGGCGACCGTCCGGCAGCTTTACCATCTTTGCTAGTCCTTGGTGATCCGTTCGCTGATTTCACGTAGATCTTCTTGAGATCTTCTAACCGCGCCTTCAATATGTCCAGGTTCTGCTTTTCCATTTCATACTCAGGTTGCCGTTCTTCTATAAGCTTTTTCTCAAAATCATAAATCGGGGCGGTTATCTCACGCATGGTCCCGCTTTTCCGATTCCCCGTTTCAAGCAAAACCAAAACATATAGGCATAATTGCTCCAC
>CAZOMS010000031.1:6695-16134 GCA_964580805.1 uncultured Syntrophomonas sp.
TCACCTGGCTGGCGATCAGGTCCTCCGGGGCATGCTCCACCCATCCCGGGCGGGCCTCGATCTCGTATGCCTTGGATTGTGCAGCAGCTACTGCGGCCAAGGACAGCAGTCCAGGCATTTCCTCGGGCACTTGGGCCTCATTGGCCAAGGCTGTTACAAAATCATGTAGCCAGTCCGGCAACGCCTCAGTGGGGAACCTGGTCCGTTCATACTCAACAAAAGGAATAGGTTTTTCCCACTTCACCCCGGCGACTTCGCCTTGTGTCCGGATCGTGGTGTCCTGCTGGGTTTCAAAAACTTCATCCACCATCTGAAGCAGCTGGTCTTTTGTGTTGCCGAAGCTCAGCCAATCACTAATGTCGCCCTTGGTGGGGATGTCGGGCAGTTCTAATATCCGTACAACACACCCCTTAGCGCGTAGCGATTCAGTAATCTTTCGCCCATGGTTCCGACCAGGATCGTCATTGTGGGGGAGGATCAAAACCTTAGTGCCTGGAGGGAAGTGCCTGCTGTGGGCTTCTGTCCACTTCCCGGCCCCGCCGTGGTTACAGGTGGCGGTCAGCCCAATCGAGGCTAGGCGATTGGCATCTTTTTCACCTTCGGTTATAAAGACGGTCTGCTGCGCATCCATAGCGGCCATCAATTCAGGTAGCCTATACGGTAGGGGCTCGATCCCTTTCATGTTCCATATGTAACCGCCTTGTCCATCTGGCCGCCGCTGTTGAAAGTCTTTAGGGTCAAATCTAACTACCTGGTAGGACAGGTTTCCTTCAGCGTCTCGGTAATCATATACAGCGGCAATCTTTCGCGCTGTGTTTTTTTGCCGCCGCCTGGCACTGTCAGGAAACAAGTCTTTCATTTCCAAGCCCCAGTTCCGAACAATATCCCTGTTGTCACACCCTGCGTGACACTTCATGAGTACGGTTCCTTCCGAGGTCTCAGTTATATGAAGGGACGCCTTATCATCTTGATGTGATGGGCATTGACACATCCATTCATTTTGTCTAATTTGTTTAACGTTGTGAGCAATGGCCAGTATTTTACCGACAGGCTTGTTTATAGTATAATTGTCATTAAGATTAGTTATAACCTTCACCTTCTCCCGCCCGGCCTGTAGCCGGGCCTTCTGTTTTTTTTAGGCACGCTTCAACCACTCGATAAAGACATCCCGTGTTATCATCCAGCGTCCCCGTACCCGTCTGGCTGGTAGCTCGCCAGTCTGAGCCATTTCCAGCAGTTTGATCCTTCCCATTGGGCTAATTGCTTGAATGTCGCGTATGGTCATAATTACGGGCCAAGTCTCAGGATTAGTTGGATCGATCGTGAGTTTTTCACGCATGGCTTTTCCTCCTTTTGTTAATTAATGAAACTAAGAAGTGCGCTTCCAGAATTTATGATACAATTAAATATATAGCATGATAATGCCATATCTCGTACATATAATTATTGATTAGGGGTGATAGAACGATGTGGCAGGGAGCCTTTAGAATGAAATGGATTCGTTATGAAAGTGAGGTCCAGGGCGAATACATCGCGCCCGGTTTAAATATGTTTGAATATATGCCGTCTGAAATCAGGCTGCGGGTAAACATATATAGCTTGGATGAGGAAATCCAGTCTGAAGCCTATAGAAAAGAAAGCAATCCGCTTTACCTTGAATTCATTGGGTTGGATGAAACAAATCATGATAGCCTGGCATCTTTTATTTCCAGGCACGGCCCCTTAGGCATAAATTTTAAGTGGGAATTTAATTATAAGGATCAATCTCCTGAAGTTCGGCCAGAGGACATTCCGGAGAAAATATCAGTAATTCAGAATGAAATTAAATTGATGAGACAGTTAGTGGAGCTTCGGGATCTATATATCGCTCCATGCACCGATAAAAACATTCTGGAACGCGAATTGATAAAACTGGCAGGGATACTCGACAATGACGATTTACTAGCCATTTTTGGCGACAAAAAAGTCAACGCAGTTTTGGCTGAAGCGATAAGAAGTACCTGTGATGAAGAAAGATTTAATAAGACACAAGAGGTGGCTAAAGGAAAACTCACCTATACTGAGTTTTTGTTGGATGGTTGTGCTTATGGCGTTTGCAATGTCTTAAATGGTCGCCTTAAACAAACCCTGGTTAGTACTGTTTACGCCACAGGAAAACGCCCAAAGGATAATCTTTTTTATGGTGTGGTTCGGCCGGATTGCCTATTATCGGCTATGTATTACATGTTATATGCAGACATCACACAAGGCCGAATGATAAAGAAATGCAAGAACGCGACTTGCCCCGAATACTTCACGACTACCGACATCAGAAAGCAATATCATGATCGTGAATGTGCAAATAAGCAAGGACAGAAAAACAGAATGAAATCAAAACAAGATGAGAATTTGAAGCAGGGGATCATTGTTCGCGGCCCAGGCAGACCCAAGAAAAGTGACACATAGTATTATGTTTGATTCGGATTTATCGGCATTAGAGACAATAAATGCGACACATCCTCGACACAAATTTTCCAATCCCGGTTAAACTTTTGGAAACCATTAAGGCATACGAAGCCCGAATTTGCCATATATTAAACGCTTTTAAAAACAAGCCGATACCTAGCAAAAACCCTTCTCGGCTCACTCTTAATCACAAGGTTGAAGGTTCAAGTCCTTCATGGCCCACCATAAAAAAACAACTAGCCCGCCGAGATTGGCGGGCTTCTTACTTTTTATGGTATTTTCCCACTTGAGCAGAAAAGTTTTAACCCGGTTGCAACGCAAAAAAAAAAACAGAGCCCAAACATTTTTATAATGGAGGAGTTCTTTAGACTTTTCGTTCCAGGTTCGCTATGATCTCCTGATAGCGTTTGGTGGCTAATATGCTTGGCTGCCCCTTTTTGCAGAAGGCCAGACCGGCCAGTTTGGGTACCACCCGTTCCACCACGATTTGCCCGTCCACGGTTTTGGATTGCAACGCTGCCAATGCCTCCAGGAAACGTTTATCACATCTGGCCCGATTATAGAATGACAGCACATAGACATACTGAAAAAGGTTGTAGTTGCGGAAAGGATATTCGACCTGTATGAACAGACTGCCGATGCCATAATAGCAGGGACCGATTGGTCTGCGGATGGTCCAGTGGTCCAGCAGAAATTCCACGGCCCGTTCCAGTGAAGGCTTTATTCTCCCATCATGGTTGAAGCGAAACAAATCCAGGGCCAGAAGGGTTGGATGGGGGTTGGAGTACTCGGTTTCCGGTCCACGGCCATAGGAGAATTTATTGCAGCGCCATCCACCGTCCAGTTGTTGAGTGTCCAGCAAATGCTGCATGGTTTTTTGAATCCGCTCATCATCGGCATATCCCATGTGGGCAAGCACTCGTGCCGCATGGATGGTTTGGCAGGGATAAATTGTCCCCTTAGGGTAAAGTCTAAACCTGCCGTCTTCCTGCCAGGTGCTGAATATCAGCTCAGCGGTCTTCTGGAGGACTGGATCTGAGGGTTCCATGCCCAGTTCCAGCAGAAATGACGCACACTCCAGGGTACTCCACGGTGCACCTTTAATGAGTCGCAAATCCGGAGTAGCCCAATAATCAGACCCATTGTCATGACGGTGGGACATTATAAGTTCAATATCGGAAGAAAATTGTTTTTCAGTGGCCATCTGTTCACCTCTTTGCTGTACTTTCTTTATCTGCATCTCGCATCATCAAAGGGGCAAGGAAATGTCTTTAGGGTGGGATGATTTCAAATAAATCCCCAACAAAGTTAAGGCTGCCACCATATACAGCACGGAAAATATTGCGAAGAAATAGGCGTCATCCCGGCAGAAGCTTATTGAAAGATTGAAACAAAAGTGAACCCAGAATGCTATGAACAGATTGTCACTCTTCTTCATCAATACTGCCATTATTATCGTCAATGCCGTTAAGACCACTACGTTTTCAATCACATAAACGGGTAACTGCCATCCACTATAATCAGACGCGACAAACCAAAGCGGCGTATGCCAAAATGCCCAGATCACTCCCAAGATAACATTTCCTTTGATAAATCCGTATCGCTCCTCCAGTTCCGGGCGCAAGTATCCACGCCAGCCGGACTCTTCACCAGAAGCGCCCTGAAAAACCGTAAAGAAGATCGTGCCCAGCAGCGCGGACGGAACAATAAGCTGCATAGTAAAAGAAGTGTTTGCAATAGCGGATACGATCCACGCTGACAGCAGCATAACGCCCAGCGCAATGGCCGGTACCAGTAATACAGTACCTAAATTAAGTTTGCCTTGGAAGGCCCGCTGATAAAATCCCTTCACCGTTATACCGGGCTTTAGCTTATTTAGCTCTATAAGGAGCACGATGGTTGGGGACCAACTGCACAACACTACCACCCATTGCATCACAACCGGCGAGGCATGAAGCACCATGGATGCCAGGCCTCCCAGCCCCATGATCATTACCCAAAACAGCAGGTAGGCATAGATGACATACTTCCACATCACGTCAAGCCGTTTTTCTTTCATGCAGCCCCCACCCTTATCATGAAATAGGTTCCCCATTTAGGTTTATGATTTCGAAGGTTTATCTTGAGTCGCTTCAATGTCAATTCGACCGGTCTTTTTCTGCAGGATTTGGTCATACTGTATGTACATTTTTTGAACGCTGGTTTCGAGGATATAATAGTGTCCCACGTACAACAGCAGGAAGATGGTCACGAAGATAAACAGGGCCACCAGCAGGATATCAACGCTGGCTGCGAAATACAGCAGGTTCATCAGGAGCATCAGGACCAGGGCAAAGGTTACCGTTACGATCAGGTGAATCAGCCGCTCGTGTTGGAAAAATCGGATCTGCACCAGGTGCTCTTCTAGTAATGCATCCCAGTCGGTTGCCGGTCCCCCTTCGGCCAGCGCTTGGTTGATCCTGTTCAAGTATTCTAGAATCCTCTTTCTCACCCGGGCCAAGCTCCTTCCTGATGTAATCAGCAACTCTTTGTAATCGCCACCGATTGTGTTAATCTCATCGACCCTAACTCACAAGGCGCGATCACCATAATTATACTTCATGAGCCAGCAGAACCCACTACAAAGTGACCAGCACGCGCAAGCCGAAAGATGCCCGCCATCTTCTCCGGCCCTAAAAAGCGGACTGATATTCTTTACTTCAGGCTAAGCTGCATTCTCGGGTAAAATATATAATATACAATCGGAAATAATCAAACAGGGAGGTTACTGATGACTTATTTACTGAAACCATTGCAAGCCAGCTCCTTGTCACTATCCAACCGGCTGATTATGCCCCCCATGGCGACTGCCAAGGCAGAGCCAGACGGAAGTGTGAGCCAGGCAGTGCTGGACTATTACCAAGAAAAGAGCAATGGCGGGTACTTCTCGCTGATAATAATCGAGCACAGTTTTATTGCTCCGGAAGGCAAGGCCAGTAACAAACAACTTTCCGTTGCTGATGACCATATGCTGGAGGGATTAAGGAGTCTGGCAGATGTCATTCATCGCGACGGCTCTAAGACAGTGATGCAAATCAACCACGCCGGAAGCGCCACTACTGAAAAAATTATTGGCCAAATTCCCGTTGGTCCCTCTCCCATACCTCATCCTTGGAATGGCAACATTCCCAAAGAACTGACCAAACCTGAAATTGCCAAGGTCATCCAAGCTTTTCAGGATGCTGCCTGTCGCGTGAAGGCAGCCGGCTTTGATGGGGTCGAGATCCATAGCGCTCATGGCTACCTGCTTAACCAATTTTTTTCGCCCTTAACCAATCAACGAACCGATGAGTATGGCGGAACGGTCCATAACCGTATCCGCCTACACCTGCAGGTTATTGAATCAGTCCGGGCTGTTGTCGGGGACGATTTTCCCCTGCTCTTACGTTTAGGCGCATGCGATTTTAAAAAAGGCGGAATAACGATTGAAGACAGCCAAACAGCGGCTAGAGAGTTTGAAAAGGCAGGGATCAGTATCCTGGATATTTCCGGCAGCTTCATGGGATACAACTCACCGGAATCATCCTCACAAGGGTATTTCTCCCCTCTTTCCGCAGCAATCAAACAAGTTGTATCCATTCCAGTTATACTTACTGGTGGTATTACTGAACCACAGGCGGCTGAACAATTATTGGCGACTGGAAAAGCCGACCTTATCGGTGTCGGGCGCGCAGTATTAAAAAATTCGCACTGGGCAAAACAGGCCATCGAAGCGTTGTCGTAGACGTAGTATCTAGTACAGACCATAGGCAGCTGCATGGAATAATTCGCCTATTAATTCTCCGGATTTACACAACGACTGGCCAGTTCCGCCAAGAATTCTTCTCGGCTAACAGGTGATATATCGGTTGTTCTCAAGATGTAGCCTTTGCCGGGCTGCCTGATCTCTATGCGTCGGGTTGATAATGCCATCGATGCTAAAATACTCTTGTGAAGACGGAGCAATTTAATTCTGTCATAAGGAATCTCCTCATGCCAGATCAAAAGGTATGCGGTTGGATTATCCCTGATCAGGTTTGGCGATTACAGCCACCGTGCAGCGGGAGATGCAGATCAGACGCTCGTCCTCATCGTAAAGGCGCACATCCCAAACCAAACTGGTTCTGCCCACGTGAACTGGAATCCCTACCGCTTTCACTGTCCCCTCGCTCACACTGCGGATATGGTTGGCGTTGATCTCCAGTCCCACCGATCTTTGCTTCTCCCGGTCGATGAACAGGTAACTGCCGGCGGACGCAACTGTTTCAGCCAGGACTACCGACACCCCACCGTGCATGATACCAAAGGGCTGGTGGGTCTTGGGCGTGACCGGCATGGCAGCGATTACCCTTTCTCTACTGTATTCTATTATCTCGATTCCCAGTGTATCCATGATGGTATTGGTCCATTCGAATTTCACCTTAGGTATATCAGTCATTTTTGCAACTCCTTTTAGCTCGACGGCATGCCGCTAAATATATTCCTATAGGGCCTATGATATCAAATCCTTGGCGATTACTCCCGCCTTTTGAGCAGAAAACCTGACGGTCCTTATAACTCGTCAGGGAAAATGGTATACCTCGCAACATCGTTCAGCTGCCGTTTGTCCAAACGCGGTTGACTGCCATTCAATTGGCAAAATACAATAGAGTAAGCAGACCATCTCCGGAACGGTGCCGGGGAAATATGACTAATTGGAGGGATAGATTTGGATTTTTATCTCAGCGAAGAACAGGAACTTATCCGCAGCGCCATGAGGGAGTTCGCCCAGGAGCATGTTGCTCCTATCGCTCAGGAAATCGATGAATCCAGCCGTTGGCCAGCCGATCTGTATGTCAAATTGGGGGAAAAGGGATGGATGGGTATGCCCTTCCCCGAGGAGTATGGAGGATCAGGCGCAGACTATGTCAGTTATGCCGGAGCTATCGAGGAGTTGGCCCAGGTCTGCGCGGCCACCGCGTTCAACGTCTCCGTACACACCGGAGTAGCCTGTATGTGCATCAATAATTTCGGCAGCGAAGAACAAAAGGAAAAATACCTGACTCCCCTGGCCAAAGGTAAGATCGGAGCATTTGCCATAACCGAACCGTCCGCCGGCACCGATGTGGGCGGGGCGCTCACCAACGCCGTGCTGGACGGTGAGGAGTACGTGATCAACGGCAGCAAGACCTTCTGTACCAATGGCCCGGTGGCCGATACCTATGTGGTGTTCGCCTGGACCAACAAGGAAAAGGGCGAGATGAGCTGCTTCATCATCCCCCGGGGCACTCCCGGTATGCAGATCGGACAGAAGATCGAGAAGATGGGGATGCGCTCCTCCTAGACCTCCGATTTGTACTTCAAAGACTGTCGGATTCCCAAGGGGAATATCATCGGCAAGGAAGGCCAGGGATTGAAGATAGCCATGAACGGGTTCGATCATGGCCGGGTAGGCATTGCCGCCCAGGCGGTGGGTATTGCCCAGGCGGCCCTGGATGAAGCCATAGCCTATTCCAAGCAGAGGGTCCAGTTCAATAAACCCATCGCCAAACAGCAGCAGATCCAGTTCTGGATCGCCGACATGGTGACCGAGGTCCAGGCGGCTCGATTGCTGACCCTGCAGGCTGCTTGGCTTAAAGACCAGGGCAAACCGTTCTCCAAGGAAGCGGCCATGGCCAAGCTGTATGCCTCTGAACTGGCGGTGCGAGTCGCCAACAAAGCGGTGCAGATTCATGGCGGCTATGGTTACTGCAAAGGGATAAAGGTGGAACGTCTCTATCGCGACGCCAAGATAACCGAGATTTATGAAGGCACTTCCGAAGCGATGCGGATGGTGATCGGCGGCAGCGCCCTGCGCTAAAGAGCGAAGACGCTTGAATTATTGGCGCGCCCTATGAAGATTATAGGGATCGAGTTTAGCCCCTAAGCAGAGGAGACGGTCCGAAAACACTGCTAATGTAAAGAATTGCTCTAGAATGCCTAATATAATGGCGGACGTTAAGCGACAGCGTGGAAACCAGTATATTAATGCATTCCGCAAAATCCCAATTGTTACGGGTGATCCTTTTGCTCACTCAATGAAGTAAAAGGACCACCCCCTACTTCCTCTTGTGCTTCTTATTTCCCTAATCTACCGGACGGCATTCGTTTATCCCCACCGTGAAGAAGGTGGCCGAAACCTGTTCATTCCATACAATGAACCGCCGCGCATCCTCAGCATAGGCATAACCATAAACAGTCAGCACGGTTTTAGACGGAATAAAAGTGGTCTTGGATACCAGCATCTCACGTTCCTGCTTTTTGATGAGCACTTCCGTACGGCCCACTGTCTCTACCTTAAACAACATGATAACCCCAGCCTTTCATATCGATTCTTATTATTCACATTGGTATAAAACATCGGTACTATATGCAATTAATATATGGCGGTCAAAATGCCGTCGTCAAAAAAGAAAACCGAATCCACATATTCGTATTCATAGACCCATAACTCGAACAGAGAGAACTTGGTCTTGGTGGGGGTGATAATATCAGCTTTCTTGAGGTTCTGGACCAGCAGCATCTGGTCGGTCATGCCGGCCCAGGGAGTCTCCCCTCTTAGTTTGGTCCAGGTTTCGGCGGACCAATTAAACATGGAGCGTGGATCCTTGTCTAGTACCGCATATACCGTCTTATTATCCGGTTCGAGCAGGGCTCCCAACAGATCGTATACCGGGATCAATCCGCTGTATTGATCATTGATAGTGACTTTGAAGATGGCATCGGTGTTCTTGATGACCATTCCGTCAGTCAGCGATTTATCTTTGATGTTGATCAGTTCCGGATTGGATGCTGCCCCCATGCTTCGCCAGGTATCCAGGTCAAAAAACTGTTCGCTGATGTTTACCTTGATATAATTGCCCGTATAGTTGCTGTCTGCTAATACGCCGGCCTTGAGCGGAGCAAAACTGACGGGATCATAGAAAAGGCTGTTGTTGTTGGAGCCAGCCACCAGACT
>CAZOMS010000032.1:0-16106 GCA_964580805.1 uncultured Syntrophomonas sp.
GGACGCCCAGTTCATCCATAGCCGCGATGATCTTCTGATTGGCCTTGTGTACATACAAACCGGAGAATTGACCCGCCTCATCGGTAAATACCCCGCGGTCATCCACTGGTGATATGACTTCCAGGCCATATATCTTGCCTACGTAGAAGTCATCCTCACCATGGCCGGGGGCGGTGTGGACGCATCCGGTGCCTGCCTCCAGAGTAACATGCTCACCCATGATGACCAGGGAATCCCGGTCGACAAAGGGATGGCGGCAAACCGCCCGGTCGATTTCCTGGCCGGTAAATTCGGTCACAACCTGGTAATCGCTCCATTTCAGCTGCTGAGCCACATTAACCAGCAGTTCTTTGGCCAGAACGTATTTTTCTCCGTTCACTTCCACCACTACATAAGTAAACTCAGGGTGGAGGCAAACCGCCACATTGGCCGGTAAGGTCCAGGGGGTGGTGGTCCAGATGATGATAGCACTCCCATCGGGAATTATTCCCTTACCCTCGGTTACCGGGAACTTGACATAGATGGAAGGAGAAACCTTGTCATGGTATTCTATCTCGGCTTCGGCCAGGGCTGTCTCGCAGTCGGCACACCAGTAGACCGGTTTCATGCCCTTATAAATGTAGCCCTTGTTGGCCATATCCCCGAACACCTTGATCTGAATGCCTTCAAACTCCGGTTTCAGGGTGAGATAAGGATTGTCCCAATCGCCCCGCACCCCCAGGCGTTCGAATTCCTGTCTTTGAATGTCCACGTACTTCATGGCATAATCGCGGCAAAAATGACGGAATTCCAGGACGTCGGTCTTATGGCGATCGATCCCCAAGTGCTTGATTGCCTGCTGTTCGATGGGCAGTCCGTGGGTGTCCCAACCGGGTACGTAGGGGGAGTCGAAGCCGACCATGGAACGGTGCTTGACTATCATGTCTTTAAGTACTTTATTCAGCGTATGTCCCAGATGGATATGTCCATTGGCATAAGGCGGACCGTCGTGAAGAATGAACTTTTCCCGCCCCCGGTTTTTCTCCTGAACCAGTTGATAAACGTCAATGTCCTGCCAGAACTTCAGTATTTCTGGCTCCCGCTTGGGAAGATTGGCCCGCATGGGAAATTCGGTCTGGGGCAGGTTTAGAGTACCATCGTATTTGCCTTTTGCCATTTTTTTACCACCTTAACAGTTAATTTCTTCTTCTAACAAAATACCTCTCGCCCTGAGACGAAAGGTGTCATAGCCGGCTAAAACGTAATATATTTTAGCACACATATATTATCCAAAACAACTGCGCCCCAGCCTAACTCCCGTCTCCAACCGCGCTCTCTCACAGTCTCTTGTCACAGAGGGGGTTTATTACACAGACCGGGCACTTTGGTTTGCGGGCCGTACAGGTCTTGCGGCCATGAAAAATCAATAAGTGATGGGCCTGACTCCACCGGCGGCGGGGGATTATGGCTTTCAGGGCCAGTTCCGTCTTGTCCGGTGTCTTCTCTTCCACCAGCCCCAATCGGTTGCTGACCCGGTGCACATGGGTGTCGACCCCCAGTCCGGGTTGGCCGAAACCCACCGACAGCATGACATTGGCGGTCTTCCTGCCGATTCCCGGCAGCTTGATCAATTCATTAAAATCACTTGGCACCTGTCCCTGGTACTTTGCTATTAAAATATGAGCGATCTTATGAATGTTGCCCGCCTTGGTTCTATACAGACCGACCCCGCGGATGGCCTCCTCCAACTCCCCCAGGTCGGCCTCGGCGAAATCGCGGGGAGTCTTATAACGGCAGAAAAGCTGGCCGGTCACCCGGTTGACCTGGGCATCGGTGCTCTGGGCCGACAGGACCACTGCCACCAACAGCTGGAAGGTGTCGCCAAATTCCAGCATGGTGCCGGCCTCGGGGAACTCCTGTTGGAGGATGTCCAATATCTGCGCCGCGCGCTTCTTTTTGCCAACCGCCAAATTATCACCTATCCATCCGACCCATCCTGGATACGGCCCGAAGGGATTTTTCCCAGACCTCCAGTTTTTTGGCCGCGGTCAAATTTTTCTTATAATAACTATACCTCACCCAGTCAACAATAATTATCAAGGATAGTGCATTCAGGTCCGCTCTCGTCTCTTGTTGAACCAGGACCGGCCTTCAATTATAATAACTAGATTCCTGTTGTATCGGGATAGCCTCCCTTCCAATGGAAATGGAGATGCTGAATGGATAGAAAGATAAGCATGCGCACCCGGGCCGATCTGTCAATGCTGGTAGTGGCCTTCATTTGGGGAACCACTTTTGTTGTTGTCAAAAACGCTCTGGCCGATATCGGCCCTTTTCTATTTGTAGGCATCAGATTCACCCTGGCCTGGCTGGTCCTGGCTGCCCTGTCCTACCGGGATATGCTGACAATAAACTTCTCTACCATTAAAGCCGGCTGGTTACTGGGCTTTTTCTTGTTTATCGGTTATGCATTTCAGACGTTGGGGCTCAAGTATACGACCTCCTCCAACGCCGGCTTTATTACCGGGGTCTCGGTGGTCCTGGTCCCTGTTTTTTATGCACTCCTTAATCGCCGCCTGCCGCCCGCCCGCACAGGGGTGATCGTGTTCCTGGCAGCCATCGGTCTGTTCCTGCTCTCGGTGCCCTGGGGTTCCTTCGACTTGGCCTACGGAGACTTCCTGGTTTTGATAGGCGCCTTTGGTTTCGCCCTGCACATCGTTTACGTGGACATCCATTCCCATCAACACAATGCTATCGCCATAACCGGGATCCAGGTGCTGTTGGTGGGTTTGGTCTGCCTGGGGTTGGGGTTGCTCGGGGAGCCTCTGCCAGCCCGTTTGACTTACAACGCTGCCTTGGCTCTCCTTGTAACGGCGGTGTTTGCTACCGCCCTGGCATTCCTGGCCCAGAACTACCTGCAGCGCTTCAGCAATCCTACTGATTTTGCCATTGTGCTGGCCTCTGAACCGGTGTTTGCGGCCCTGGCCGGTTACCTGTGGGCAGGTGAACGCTTGTCCAATCAGGCTTTATTCGGTGCAAGCCTAATCCTGGCCGCCATGCTGCTGGCAATCGTGTTTAAAAAGAGGGTTTGAGATCCAGACGGGCCAGAAGTTGATCCGGATCGAGTCCGGCTATTTCTACCAGCTTGAGGCGGGAGGTATCTCCTTTAACCAGGTTGATGTCTTTGCGGGGGATCTTGAGACAGGACGAGAGGAAATCAATCAAAGCGGCATTGGCTTCGCCATCTACCGGGGGCGCGGTAAGCTTTACCTTCAGTGCCCCGTTTTGCTCGCCGACTATCTGGTTGCGGGAAGAGCGGGGCTGCACCTTTACCTCCAGGCGCACTCCCACGCCGCTCTCTGATAAGTTGAGCATCACTCATTCTCTTCCAATCGCAGCTGGGTGAGTTTGTCCATCAGGTCCTGAATCTCCGGCTTACTGAAGAAGGCCCCCAGTTCCTGGTTCTTCTTTAGATTGCTGTCCAGCAGCTCCAATTCCACCTGTAATTGCGACTTCATTTCCAGGTTGAAGACATTGAGATGTTTCATCAACTCCTGGTAAGCAGCCAGCATCTCGGCGATGGAGCGCTTGGAATCATCCAGGATCTGCCTGGCTTCCTGGCGGGCATTCAATTTGAGTTCCTCAGCCGTCTGCTGGGCCAGGATCAGGCTGTTATTCATGGTGGCTTCCAGCTTGCGGTATTTCTCCAACTCAAACAGCTGCTTCTGTATGTTTTCCTTCAGTTGGGCGTTCTCACTATATAAACTCTCGTAGTCGTTGGCCACCTGCTCCATAAACTCCCGGACCTCCTCAGGCCTGGATCCGAACAATGACTTGGAAAACTGATGGTTTCTGATTTCAATGCCGGTTATCATTTTTTCACCCTCTCGAAATGTTCCGGTTCCAATATGATTCAGGACGGATCATGCAGATAGGCGGCCGCGGTCCAGCCGGACGAGTTAACTGAGGCCAGACGGGAGCACAAACCGGTTGATTGCGGCTTTCCTTGCGCTATGCAATGCAAGTCCTCTTGATAAGCGAGCACAATGTCGCGCAGTTGTCCGGGTTGGTAGAACTGACCCTCAATCCGGAACGATTTGGCTCCCCCGGCGGCCAACTCATACAGGTGCGGCAGCAGGCACAAATCATAGGGTGCGTGCAGATAAGTACGGCAATTGGCATCGCTGACGATCCGGTATTGCTGCCCTTCCGTATCCCGTAAAAAGAACTCGCCCTGAACGCAGTAGCAGGGACATTCATCGTCTCTCTCTTCATGACCGGCCCGGATCATGCAATAATCGCTGACCATGCAGGTAAGCGGCCCATGTACCATGATTTCTGACGGTGTGCCAGTCCGCAGCAATGACAGGATGTGGGGACGCCCTAACTCGATCGAGGCGGTGATGCGTTGAATCCCCTGATTCAAAAGGAATTGTCCGGCGGAATGATTAAAGATGTTCAGCCCATAGCCACCCCACACCTGGAGCCCGGTTTCCCGAAATAATCTCAGACTACCCAAATCATTTACTATTACCCCGTCAATGCCGGCCTGAACGGCCAGATGCTTCAAATCCACTATTGCGGGAAGGTCATTCTGGCTTACGATCCGCGGCATCTCCAGGAATAAGCGGATGTGGGTCTCTTTGGCCAACTGAGCTGCTTTAAGTACCGCAGCAGCGGTCCAGTTCTGTTTGTTTTGCCGAATTGTTTCGCTTCCCAGGATAATACTGCCGATCTGCAATGGCATAACCGCTTCCATCCCGTCCAGTCCGCCCACCTTCACAGTCAGCTCTGGAATTACGGGTATAGCGGCATTTATTGTTTCTGGTGGTCCCTCAATATCAAGCCGGGGCAGGATCTCCACCGGGCTTTGCACTGGTTCCCGGTCCCCCTGGAAATCGATCGCCGTCCAGTCGAGGGGTTTAAACAGGTTGCCGATCGTATAATTGCGGATCCGGTTCTCATAGAGGTTCTCCATGTCCTTGGGGTCAGTGCTATAGTTGTCGGGATCGGCTATAAGCCGGTCCAGAGCCCGGCGATAGGTCGAGACCAGCCATTCCAGATACCGGGCACTGCGCATCCGCCCCTCGATCTTGAATGAGGTCACTCCGGCATCTGCCATCTGCTTCAGATAAGGATAAAGGCACAGATCTTTGTGGGCCAAGTAATATTGGTATTGATCAGACTGTTCCTCTCCCCCCAGCAACTGATACTGCCACCGGCAAGGCTTGCGGCATTTGCCCCGGTTACCGTGCTCCCCGGTCATTATACCGCTCATGTAGCACTGCCCGGTGTGGGACACACACAGATCGCCCTGTACAAAAAACTCGATTCCCAGGCTGGTCCCGGCCGATATGGCGGCGGTCTCCGTCAGGGACACGTTTTTGGAGAGGATCGCCCGGGCAAAACCCTTCTCCTCCAGGAGTTTCACGGCCTGAAGGTTGGCAATACCCATCTGTACGCTGGCATGCAGGGGGATGTCCAGTTGCAGTTCTTCACATAGGGTGGCCATAGCCAAATCCTGAACAATCAGGGCATCAACCTGCAAATCCCGTAAAAAGATGAGATAGCTGGCAATGTCGTCTATCTCATCACTGTAATAAAGATTGTTGAGAGTTATATACAAGCGGCGCTGGCGGCCGTGAACATACTCCACCGCTTGCTCCAGATCAGCATCGCTGAAATTATAATCCGGGCGCAGCCCGCGCATATTGAAACGTTTGCCGCCCAGGTAGACGGCGTCTGCACCGGCTTCAATCACGCTGTGCAGCACATCCAACCTGCCGGCCGGAGCCAGCAATTCCAGTTCATGCAGGTTCATGGCGTTCTCCTTAGGTGTTACATTTATAGAATCGTATACAAGAATCGGACAACGATGCGCTGGACCAGGGACAGCACAAGCAGCACAACGATTGGTGAAAAGTCGAGCCCCCCAGCAGCTGGAATGAGTCGGCGGAAAGGCGCCATAATCGGCTCGGTCACGTCATAGACAAACCGAATCACGGGTTGATAAGGATTATGACGCACGAAGGAGAGGATACAGCGGGCGATAATCAACCATACTAAAACCTCAAATACTATATCTACCACCTGAATAATAGGATTCAAAAAGACATCCTCCTCATTATTAATCGGCGCCCAATTCAATGGAACGCTGTTTGGCCTTTTCCACCGCGGCAAAAAAAGCCTCCCGTAATCCGCCCGCTTCCAGTTCCCTCAGTCCTGCAATGGTAGTCCCACCCGGGGAGGTGACCTGGGCCTTGAGGACGGCGGGATGAGTCCCGGTTTGTTCCAGCATTTTGATACTGCCTTTCAGGGTCTGCAAAACCAGTCGGCGGCTTATGTCGCTGCTCAGCCCGGTACTGAGGGCGGCATCCATGAATGCTTCCGCCAACAGGAAGGCATAGGCGGGACCGCTGCCCGATACAGCCGTCACTGCATCCATGTGAAGTTCATCGATAGTGATGGTCAATCCCACCTGCTCCAGCATTGCCTGGACCGTCTGCAGATCGGTCGAGCTGGCGCTATGTCCGCCGGCAATAGCCGAAGCGCCTTCACTTACCAAACAGGGAGTATTGGGCATTACTCTGACCACCCGCACCCCTTCAGGTACTTGCTTCTCGATATTGGCTATTTTGATGCCGGCCGCGATCGATACCAGCAGCTTGTTCTCGTTCCACTGGTCATGGGTGGCCTGCAGGACTTCCCTAACCTGGCCGGGTTTTACCGCCAGGATGATGATATCGGAGCCAGCTACCACCACGTCCGGGGATACCGGCCGGGCACCGAACTCATCCGCGAAAAGACATACCCGGGCTTCATCCGGGTCATATACATAGACGTCTCCATAGCCCGATGGATTGCTGCTTATGCCCTTCATAAGTGCATAGGCCATCTTGCCGCATCCCAAGATGCCTAGATTGGCGGGCACTAACGCTTACCTCCAAACGGATCGGACTTGAAATAATCATTTTTGCGCATGAGATTTTTGCTGTCCGCGGTAATCTCCACCGAGGACGGGGCGAATAAGAATATGTTCTGCCCCAATTGCTGGCTATGTCCGTCCAGCGCATATACTGCCCCGCTGATAAAATCAATTATCTTTTGTGACAACTCCGGCGAGGTGGATTCGAAATTCATAATAACCTGTTTACGGTTTTTGAGGTGATCGGCCAGGGCTTGTACCTCTTCAAATCGTTCCGGTTCACATACCACTACTTTGGCGCCTTTGCCGGCAGTGTGAAGAGCGACCACATTGGCGGCCGAACGATTGTCCCGGTCCAGTGCCTGCGGGCGGGTCTCAAATTCATATTCTTCTTCCACCTCCGAGTGCACGCCCAGCCATTTCCATACACTATCCATAACTCCCATCCCATATGCCTCCTGTTCCTTAGTCGGTCGTTTCTACTTAAACAGCGCACTGCCGATACGAACTATATCAGCACCTTCCTCCACCGCCACCTCATAATCCTGGGACATCCCCATGGAAAGGTGGCGCAGCTGCACATTCTCCAACCTGATGGCAGCCATCCGGCTCCTCAATTCAGCCAGCTCCCGGAATACCGGCCGGCTCGCCTGGGGATCGGGATGATCTTCCGCCATGGTCATCAAACCCATGATTTGAATAGCCGGCAACTGTCCTGTTGATTGCAGAAAAGCTGGTACATCCCCGGGATCCAATCCGGTTTTGCGGTCCTCTCCAGTAATGTTGACCTGAAGCAAGACCGGCACCTGTATACCGAGTGCAACTCCACGTTTGTTGATCTCCTCGGCCAGTTTCCAGCGGTCCAGGGAGTGGATCAGGCAGGTTCGGCCTACCACATCCTTGACCTTGTTGGTCTGGAGTCTGCCGATAAAATGCCAGCGGGCTTGAGGAAGAATACTGCTCTTGCGGATAAGTTCCGGCACCCGGTTTTCCCCGAAATCCGCAACTCCCAGTTCGAATGCCGCCATCACCGCTTCCGGTCCTACTGTCTTGCTAACCGCCACCAGAGTCACGTCGGTTGCGCTGCGGCCACTATGGCGGGCCGCCCGGCCGATCTTATATTGAATCTCATTTAACTGTTGTCTTATGTTTTCCATGTTTACGCCTGTCACCCTATATTCTAGCAGTAGGATTGGTTACTATAAAGTCATTTTTGTCCAACCCCTGTACCAGCACCAAATCATCCTTCTGCTTGATTATCTCTACCGGCTTGAATTGGGTCGATGGGCCAACTGCACAATAAACTCCCTTTTCCCCGTCTTTTTCTATGATAGCCCCAGCTGGGACCAAAAAACCGGTATGGGTGTCGAGCACCATCTCTACCTTTACGAAACGCTTGTTGATGGTCTGATCGCTGAAGTGATCCAATTGCACCAGCAGCATCACGTCCCCGGCTTCTTGTTTCATCTCCGCGATCCGGCCCTGTCCCCAGTTCTCGCCTTCATGATGTATGTCTACCTTCACGCCGGGCTGAAGGGCAGATTCGAGTTTATTCGCCGGCAGACTGATCAGCAGTCTGGTCGGGACCAAGCTATCTATGATCTTGTATATGGGTTGCCCGGTCTGCACCGGTTTATCCAAGAAAGCCGGGACCGGCTTATACTGGAAGACCTCTGGCGTGACCGCTGCCAGATCGATATGGGTGAATATTTCTTCCAAACCATCGGTGCCGCGAACGAAAATCCCTGCCTGTGGGGCCCGCAAGGTGCTCTTGCCCTCATTGGTGATGAAGTACCCCAACAGAGTTCCCTTCCCTACTTTCTCTTTCTCCTTAACCAGGTTTTCGAAACGCCCTGCGTCCCGGGCCAGGAAGATCTGTTCCTGGTTTAACACCACTGCCTCGGCAGTCAGGCGCTCCTCCAGAGTGCCATACTCGGCCACCTCGATCTCCTGGTTCCAGTTATTGATCGCAACCAGCGCCTGGCAGCCGATTCTGTACCCAATTCCCAGGACCGCTGCCGCGGCCAGCACCACCAATACTATTTTGATGGCGTTGTACATTTTGTCTCGGTGCTCCAACCTTTGCATCCTGCTGGACATATTCCCTGCCTCCGGTTCTGGTGGCCGCTGTTTCAATATCGCAGGCCCAGTAAAGCCGCCATCCTCCCGGTTGCGCCTTTATCCCGGCGGTAAGAGAAAAACAATTCCGGCTGGCAGGCAGTGCATAACGGGCAAATGGATATATTCTGCGGCTGTACCCCATTCTCCTGCAAGATCCTGGCGTTGGTCTCCTGCAGGTCCCAGGTACAGCGGTCATCATTATCCGTGCTAATTATACCATGCCAGCCCGGAAATTCGGCATTTACCTGCGCCGTCAAATCCGGGCTTATTTCGAAACAGGAGGCTCCTATTCCGGGTCCTATAAAAGCCCAAACCTCCTCGGGCCGGGTACCGAATTCTCTTTTCATCACATCGATGGTATGACCGGAAATCCTATCCATGGTCCCCTTCCAGCCATTATGGGCGCTGGCCACCACTCGATGTTGGGGGTCGAACATATAAACCGGTACACAATCAGCATAAAAACTAAGCAGATACAGGCCCGGTTCAGAAGTTACCATGGCATCGTACCCAGGTATGGCCTCATCCAGGTTGAAGGCCCCCTTGCCGCGGTCGCCCGGTCCCACCACGACCACCTTGTTCCCGTGCACCTGCTGACAGCATACCATGGCGTCCAGCCCGACATTGAAAACCGCTGCCAGACGCCTTCGGTTTTCCAGCACCAACTCGGCCTGGTCCCCGACATGCAGGCCCATATTCAATGATTCATAGGGACCCTGGCTGACGCCACCCAAACGGGTTGTAAAAGCCAGACCTACCCCTTCGGCCTCCCAACTTGGCACGGTAATATATTTGATCGATCCGGTCTCCCCTATAATCCATGGCTCCATATTTGTCCTCGCCCCCGATTTCTAATAGAATATAATCATGTGGAATGTGATCAGGAGGTGTTTTCAGTGCAATGTCCCCGATGTCACCTGGACACTAACGAGCAGCAGCAGTGCCCCGGTTGCGGCTTCGATATCTCGGACTCACCGTGGGTGGTTATCGCCACTGTCAATCCGCCCGAGGATGTATTGCTGGAAAGCCTGATAAAATCCTTCGGCATACCGGTCAGACTAATTAGATCCTTTGGGTCGATAATTGGACTGGCGGTGGGCCCATTAGGTGAAGTCAAGATAGCTGTTCCGGAAGCTTATGCCGAACAGACCCAAGAACTTCTGCAAGCGGAAGCGGAAACAGAAGGGCAAGAGCAGTCATAACCAGCGTTGGGGTTCTCCGGCAGCTATTTGCCCTGAAGCTGATCTATGGTGCTGATAAAGCTGTTGAGATCGGTAAACTGGCGGTAAACCGAGGCAAACCGCACATAGGCCACCTCATCAAGAGCACGGAGCTTGTCCATCACCATCTCGCCGATGACCATGCTGCTCACCTCTCGCTCGCTATGATCCTTCAATTCGGCTTCAATGGAATCCACAATCTCTTCAATGGTCTCCGAGCTCACCGGCCGTTTCTCGCAGGCGCGCAAGATCCCCATAAGAATCTTGCTGCGGTCGAACTGTTGGCGGCTGCCATCCTTCTTGACCACCAGAAACGGTCGCTCCTCGAATTTCTCATAGGTAGTAAAACGTTTATGACAGGCCGTGCACTCACGCCGCCGCCGTATCACCGCCCCATCCTCGCTGGAACGGCTTTCAATAACTTTGCTGTCCGTGGTCCGACAATAAGGACACAGCATGATTTCACCTCAACGCAACCGGTGATTAGGCCGATTCAAGATCTGTTGCTGTTCTGCAATAATTATGACCAATAAAAGTCCGATAATCAACCGTAAGGGCCGATTATGGCTTAGAAATTATCATCGTCATCCAGGAATCGTCCCTTGTGTTTTTTGTCCATCTCGGAGAAGGTAGGTATTTCCACCAGAATAACATCCCGGCCGATCCTTACGATTTTATCCCAGTGGACGATAATCTCTTCCCGGCGGGTAAACACGCTCCACCCTTTGCCCTGCCCGGGAAGTACCAGAGCCAGCACCCGCCCCCTCTCCACATCCAGTTCTATGTCAATAATGCTGCCCAGCTTCTTTCCGTCCAGGACATTTATCACTTCTCTGGTGCGCAGATCAGACAACTTGACCATGTTATCACTCCTGTTCAGAATATATTAATAATATATGAACCACGGTTAGGAAAATTGCCTGCGCCAACAGGGGTTATTTGTCGGCCCCATTGATGAAAGCATCGGCATTTCCGGAGAAATTGACGTAGGTGTGGGGAACTTCTCCAACTATCACCGTATCAGCGATGGGGATGGTAGTGGAAACCGGCAGTTCTTCACTAACCAGGGGGACCGCTATCTTGATCCGGGTATTGATCTTCAACGAGATAATATGGCGGGTCTGGTTTATACCGGCCTGTTCGAACCGGTTGTCTACCTCCACGTGGACCTGCTGAATAGGGAGGATGCGCACACTGAAAGTCGGTCCCCGACCCACCAGCAAGATATTTCCCGTTACCTGACCCAAATGAATGTTGATGGCACTGGACTGCAGCGGTCTGCTGCTGGCTATGACCTCGTTGACGGTGCGGGCCATCAGCTGGTTGATCATCACCGTGTTGGCCTGCAGCATCACCACCCGGTCGGCCGAATCGGTATGAATCGAGACCAGGTCCTGGTAGTTGGTGCCGGATACAATGTTGTTGTTGATGGCTTCATTTATGGCCTCCACCGCCCGCAGCTGGGCCTGGGTGCGGGCTATCTCCAGTATGCTGGCCTTGAGCCGCAGATCCACCAGCACCGCGAAGGCTACAATAAATATGATGGAAACGACCGCTAATACTGAAATCCACTTTCTGGCCAATGGCTAAACCCCCAAAATTTCAGGTACTTCCCCTCATAGTCTTAATATATGAAAAGTATTGACATTTGGTGCCTGTTTTTCACAAACGGATTTTCCGACCGGGACGCCCATCCGGTTGGTCGGCATGATCCAACTTGTGGCAGGAAGTGGTTTGGGCTAATATATATTAGCGAAGGAGTGGTTTCAATTTGGAAGAGGTTCGAGTAAGGTTTGCTCCCAGCCCTACCGGTTCCCTGCACATCGGCGGGGCCCGCACTGCCCTGTTCAATTGGTTGTACGCCCACAACCGCCGGGGTACCCTGGTGCTGCGTTTGGAGGACACCGACCTGCAGCGTTCCACTGATGATGCCGCCGCCGGGATTATCGATGGCCTCAAGTGGCTGGGCCTGGATTGGGATGAAGGCCCGGAAGTAGGCGGGGATTATGGGCCCTACCGGCAAAGTGAGCGGTTACCAATATATAGCCAATATATCCGGCAATTGCTGGACCAAAGCCAGGCTTATTATTGTTTCTGCAGTCCGGATGAGCTTAAACGGCAGCGGGAGCAGGCCCAAACCGAAAAACGCAATTATATGTATGATGGCCAATGCGGCCATATGACCGATTCGGAAGTAAAGGACCGGTTAGCAGCCGGGGAGCGGCCGGTGGTTCGTTTGAAGGTGGACCGGACCGGCCAGACGGTAGTAAATGACCTGATTCGCGGAACGGTTCAATTCGATAATCAGCTGATGGACGATTTTATAATCGCCAAGTCGGATGGTTGGCCCACCTATAATTTTGCGGTGGTCGTGGATGATCACACCATGCACATCAGCCACGTGATACGAGCCGAGGAACACCTCTCCAACACCCCCAAACAAATCAAGGTTTATGAGGCGCTGGGCTGGGGGCTGCCCCAGTTTGCCCATGTATCCATGATTCTGGCCCCGGACCGCAGCAAGCTTTCCAAACGCCACGGGGCCACCTCGGTCCAGGAGTTCCGCGACGAAGGGTACTTGCCCGAAGCCCTGGTCAATTACCTGGTCCTGCTGGGTTGGTCGCCCGGTGACGATATCGACATCTATCCCCGGGAACAGATGATAAAAAACTTCGCCCTGGAGACCGTCTCCCGTTCGGCGGCCATCTACGATTTGGCCAAATTGACCTGGATGAACGGCGTATACCTGGCTGCCGCCGGCCTTGACCGGATCGTGGATCTGGTGACACCGGAAGCGGCTCAAGAAGGCTGGTTGAATGAAACCAACCACGATTATTTCCGGCAGGTGGTGGACCTGGTGCGGAGCCGGGCCAAAACCACCCATGAAATCCTGCCTCTGGCCGGCTATTTCTTTACCCCGCCGGAGAACTATGATGCCAAGGGAACCCAGAAATACTTCCGTCCTGCCGGAAGTGCTGACTATATCCGGTCCGTGTTGGATGTGATCGTAACCGTCGATGATTTTACCGCGGCCCGCCTGGAGGAGAGAATGCGGAACAAAGCGGCCCAAATGGAGATCAAAGCCTCGAACCTGATCCATCCCACCCGCCTGGCCCTGACCGGTGTAACCAATACCCCGGGGCTCTTCGAGGTCATGGAACTGCTGGGCCGGGATGCTTGTCAAGCCAGGCTGGAGCGGGCGCTCGAATACGTTGGAGAGCTATCGGCAGAATAAAATCAGCAATGTTTTGACAATATCACAACGCCTGTATTATAATAACTTTTGCGCGAGCGTTTGCGCGCTTGCAGCCGGATGGTGTAGAGGTAGCACGACTGACTCTGGATCAGTTCGCCAGGGTTCGAATCCTTGTCCGGCTGCCAATTTTGGCCCTATCGTCTAGCGGTCAGGACGCCGCCCTCTCAAGGCGGAAACGGGGGTTCGATTCCCCCTAGGGCTACCATATTAGCCTACACTAGTTCAGCATTCCCGGTAACTGGCGAAGGCCTCCAATAAATAACTCAATGGCAGCATTCGGCTGCCGTTTTATTTTATCCATCTTAAAACAAAATGCTGTTACCGGGCAGGATCACATACACGGCACTCGCAGCACCTCTAAACGGAACAGCGCCGGACTGGCAAGCTCCAGCCAGCTTACGCCGTTGTCCGGGAAGGATGGTCAAGATAAGCTATAGGAGGGTAAAAAGAGATGAGAACCCTGGTAGCCACGGCTTTGTACAATTCCAAGAAAAAGGAGGTGTACTGCATGGCCAAGAAGATCACCGACGAACACATGAAATATATCCGCAATACGCCCCGGGATGATCTGGAAGCAGTCGGTTTCACCTTTATTAAACTGCTGTCCCTCGACTTCCCCAATGTCAAAGGCTACGCCATATTCTATGAAGGTCACGTCAACGACATCCTCCCGGCCCTCAAGTCAATGGGACTGCACGATAACTGAGAATCAGATCCTCACCGCGCCATTGGACTCTTCGCTGCGCATCCAGCTGTTGTCATCCTGAGCGAAGCGAAGGATCTCTTAACTCAGTCCAGATCCTCCACGCGCAATCAGACTGTTCGCCGCGCTCAGGTTGACATTCACCCTTTGCCATCAGACTTTGATCCGGGCAAATTTGCGTTTGCCGATCTGGATCACCATTTCGTCGGCCAGGCGCAACTCTTCCTGCTCGTATTTTTCTCCATTAACACGCACCGCCCCCTGCTGGATCATGCGTCGGCCCTCACTGGTCGAAGCTGCCAGGACGTGCTCGGTGAAAAACCGGGGCAGCCAAACTTCGGTGGCCTCGACTGCAATGACGGGTATATCATCGGGGATATCGCGCTGGGAATAAACCAGTTTGAACCTTTCCATGGACTGGGCTGCTGCTTCCGGGCTATGGAATATGGAAACCAGTTCTATGGCCAGCCTCATTTTGGCGTCACGGGGATTCAAAGTACCGCTGTCCATCTGCGCCTGCATACTTTTGATTTCTTCCATCGGCACCCGGGTCAGGAGTTCAAAATACCTGCTTATTAAACCATCGCTGATGGACATGGTTTTACCAAACATTTCATATGGTTCATCAGTCACCCCGATATAATTGCCCAGGCTCTTGCTCATCTTCTGCACCCCATCGGTGCCCTCCAGGATGGGCATCATCAATGCCACCTGCGGTTCGAAGCCGTATTCCTTGAGCAGATGCCGGCCCACCAGCAGGTTGAACTTCTGGTCGGTGCCGCCCATCTCCAGATCACACTGCAATGCGATCGAATCATAGCCCTGCATCAGCGGGTACATGAATTCGTGCACGCCAATGGGCAAACCTTCCTTGTAGCGCTTTTCAAAATCGTCCCGCTCCATCATGCGGGCCACGGTGTATTTGGCAGCCAGCTGCAGGACATCGATAAGCTGGAGGGGCTTGAGCCAGTCGCTGTTGAAATGGACTATGGTCTTGTCCGGGTCGAGAACTTTAAAGATCTGTTCCTGGTAGGTGCGGGCATTGTCGATAATTTCCTCTTCAGTCAACTGCCGGCGGGTTTCCGACTTGCCGCTGGGATCCCCTACGCGGCCGGTGTAATCACCGATGATCAAATGGACCTCATGGCCCAGGTCCTGAAACTGACGCATTTTATTCAAGACCACCGTGTGACCCAGGTGTATATCAGGGGCGGTAGGATCAAGGCCCAGCTTTATCTTTAATGGTTTGCCGTCCCGAATCGAGATCTCCAGCTTCTGCAGCAGTTCCTCTTTAGGGAGTATCTCCGCCACTCCGCGCTCTATCAAATCCAGTTGCCGCCGGGCTTCCTCTTTATACGAAGTTTCCATTTCGTAACCTCCTTGCCATTAAAAAATGATAGCATATCGTTTTGGAGATATGCAATAATTAGGCATGAAGCCAGCATATACGAGTTTCGCTGCCTTTATTGTCGGCCGACAAGCAGGAATTTAGGCGTTTTTGTCAAATGGTTATAGAGTTCCCTGTCATTGTGGGAAATGCGTCCGTGTTGCCGATGTAAATCCAAACTATAAATCAGTTATCAAACCAGTTATCCAGGAGGCGATGTTCACCCATGGCTGCAACCCCAACACCAACTCCCAGCACACCGCCAAGATCATCTCGCAAGATAAACAAGGCCCGGCTTTTGCTGTCCATTCTTCTGCTGATTGGTATCGCCTTTGTAGCCGCCCTTTCCACCTACGCTGCCAAGGCCTTGCCGGCCTTTGACCCGCAACAATTGGTAGGGGCCAACACCACCCTGCTCTATGACCTTGATGGCAATGTGTATAACAGCTTGCATGGGCCAGAGAACCGGATGGATGTCAGCCTGGAGCAGGTACCCCCTGAATTGATCCAGGCCT
>CAZOMS010000033.1:0-15931 GCA_964580805.1 uncultured Syntrophomonas sp.
CCACGCTGTATCCCTGTTTGGCCAGTCCGGTGCTGAGGTTGGCCACGGCGGTGGTCTTGCCCACTCCGCCTTTGCCGGATGTAACCACGTATACCTGACAGTCGGGGTTTCTCTTAGCCATTATTGCGATCCTCCTCTAATTGCTCGTCCCCTCGATCTATGTAAACCCACTTCAAGTTTCCGTAATATCGTTCACAGAAATTGACATAAGCAGACACATCTACCTAATTGTAAAACATAATCATATCGTAATAAACTGCAATTTCTGATATTTTCCATCACCAAACTGTAGATTTCCATCCGAACCGGAATTTATCAACGCCCAGAAAATTATGGCAGTCAGGTATAATAATCTTGCGATAGAAGCGTATATAGATTATATATTAGGGAACAATGGTTGACTTTGCTTTCATAAATCGAAAGGCAGGCAAGATGAGATTATTATCAAAGCTAGGTGTTTTTGTAGCAGCCGTGTTTCTATTCGCGTTCTGCTTCTATGTGGGGGTGTCGCTCACCCAGACTACCCCCAAGGTAGCCAATTTCTTTACCGGCATCAGCAGTTGGGAGTATCAGGTACAAGGTCAGACGGTGGTCTATTATGCTGATGGCACGGAAATGGAGAAATTGGGATATCAGCGCCAATACAGCGAGGACTTCCCGGAGTTTCTGAAGCAGGCGGTGGTGGCGGTGGAAGACGTCCGTTTCTACCAGCACCAGGGTTTTGATGCCAAGAGTATAGGGCGGGCCATTTACAATGACCTTAAGGCTGGTTCCAAGGCTGAAGGCGGCAGCACCATAACCCAGCAGCTGGCCCGTACTCTGTTCTTAACCAACGAAAAAAGCTTCAACCGCAAGATCAAAGAGCTTTTCATAGCTGTGTCCATCGAAGATAAGTATACCAAAGACGCCATTCTCAATATGTACCTCAATGAGATATTTGTAGGCCGGGGTTGTTCCGGGATGACAGCTGGCGCCAAGACCTACTTCGGTAAGGATGTCTCCCAACTGAACAAAGCGGAAATGACGATTTTGGTCGGCATCATTCAGTCGCCGGGCTGGTATTCTCCCGACACCAACCTGGAAGGCCTGAAGAGTCGGCAGCAGACGGTAGTCCAGGTTTTGACCGAGCAAGGAATAATATCGGCAGCGGAAGGCCAGTCAATAATGCAACAAAAGTTGAATTTCAAGGCGTATCAGCCTTATGCTGCCAAACATCCCTACTATATAGGTTACCTGAGCCGTATTCTGGAGGATGAAATCGGTGCAGAGCGGCTGTATGGCGGAGGATTGAAAATCTATACCACCATCGACAGTGGCATGCAGTTGGCGGCCGAGTCCTCAGTGGCCGCCAATGCCAGTTCATTCAGCAGCCGCGGTATTTCAGCCCGGGATATTGCTCTGGTTTCCATCGATCCGGAGTCGGGGGGCATAAAGGCCATGGTGGGAGGTTCCAACTGGAGCACAAACCAGGTAAATATGGCGGTAATGCCCCGGCAGCCAGGTTCAGTAATAAAACCTTTGTATTATGCAGCCGCCATCGACGAGGGGATAATCAAACCAGACACGGTTATTAACAATAAGAAGCGCGATTTTAACGGATACAGCCCCGATAATTATGCGGCTAGTCCGGAAAAGGTGACCGCCCGCGAAGCCCTTATCCATTCATATAATGTGGCCTCGGTGGAGGTGCTGAACAAGCTGGGGGTAGAGAAAGCCATTAAGTTTCTCTCTGCCTGTGGAATCACTTCCATTCAGAAAGAGGACCACAACCTGGCCTTGGGACTGGGGGGCATGAGCAAAGGCATATCCCCGCTGCAGATGGCGGCCGCTTACACTATCTTTCCCAACCAGGGCAAGCAGCCGGGTATCCATACGGTGATCAAGGTGGTGGACACCAAAAACAAGGTACTGTTAAAGGATGAGACCGTCTCCCAGCGGGTAATGAGCACCGGCAACGCCAAAATCATGGACGGCATTCTGAAGGTGGTAGTCAGCTCCGGCACCGGTTCCAATGCTCGAGTAGCCATTGCCAGTGGAGGCAAGACCGGAACCACGGAGGGTGCGGCCGGACAGAAGACGGCTCGTGACCTATGGTATGTCGGGTATAGTTCTGAATTGGTCACGGCAGTCTGGGTCGGCAACAGCGACAATTCGGAGATCAAGGGCTTTGGTACCTATGGTGGAACAGTTGCCGGACCGGTCTGGAGGGATTATATGAATCGGCTCATCAATCGGGGCGTACTGAAAGAGGCGCCAATTGGGCAGGAAGATAATGAAGACGATGAGGAAGACGACCGGGAAGAGGAGGTAACTCCGGCTCAACCTGAAGAACCGGTCCAACCAGATGATAATGATCTTGACAGTGGCAGCCAACCCAACGGACCGGACTTCGATGATGAAGACGACCAAACCCCTCCGGGAGACACGGAAGAGCCACCGGTGCAGCCTGTCCAACCGGGTGCAGAGCCCGGTGATGACACTGGAAATGGGGATAGCGGGGCAGGTCCGGTCTCCAACAACTCATCTTCCGGCGAGGATGGACCTCGGTAACACTTTTCCACCTCCTGCTTAGTATAGAGCAAGGAGGTGTTTTCTTTTGAAAGCGTTTGATCACCAGATAATCGGCATATTCCGCAGTTTAGCCCAGCCTGCACCGTGGAGTCCGCCGGGAGTATCCCTGCTGGCGGCCCGCCGTATGTGGCCCTCCACTCATGGTGGAGAAGCGGTAGTGGCGGTTTTGGATACCGGGATTGATTATAATCATCCCGATCTTAAATCCAATATCATTGACGGTACCAGTCTTGTGGACGGGGAATCTGATTACATGGATAAGAACGGTCATGGGACCCACGTGGCTGGGACAATCGCCGCTCATGGAAAGATCCTGGGGATGGCCCCGGCAGCCCGGTTACTGGCAGTCAAGGTACTGGACCGTCAAGGCAGCGGAACATATCGGGGCATCACCGCCGGGCTTAAGTATGCTCGTGAATGGAAGGGCCCCCAGGGCCAGAGGGTCAATGTGGTGAATATGAGCCTGGGCGGTCCGGAGCCCGACAAAGAGATGTACGATGAGATCATCAGGATGATAAATTCAGGTGTCCTGGTTGTGTGTGCCGCCGGCAACGAAGGCGACGGAAAGCAGGAAACCAAAGAAATAGCCTATCCGGCCTATTATGACGAGACCATCGCTGTAGGAGCAATAAACATGCAGACCCGAGCGGCCAATTTCAGCAACACCAACGACCGCATTGATTTGGTGGCCCCGGGGGTAGAGACCTATTCCACCTATCTAGGCGGCCGGTATGTAAAACTGTCCGGGACATCAATGGCGGCGCCACATATAAGCGGCGCTGCGGCCTTGATCTATTCCCGCTATAAGAAGCGCTTCGGTGTTTTCCCCACTCCGGGCATGGTCGGCCTCCTGCTTAAGTATCTGAGTATTGACCTCGGTGAAGTGGGATTCGATGAATTATATGGATATGGGGTGTTCAGCTTCAACATCGACGGCGGCAGGTCCATCCAACTGGCCGCGGACGCTAAAAAATATCATATCAACGGCCAGGAACACCAATGGGATCATATCCCGATCGTCGGTGAAGACACCATCCAGGGAGCATTGGCGGAACTAAGCGATGTGCTGGGATGCGACAGCAATACTCAACTGGATGGAGGCATTCTGCAGAAGAAGCAGGGGAAAATGGAGATCTGGTGCTAAGAGGTATACAAGCGCTTTTCTTCCCGCCCGTAAAGGAATATATTCCTTCCCTGTCGAATACAACATGGAGCAAGCAGTTTGCAGGCTATAAGAGCAGAAATCTTGATTTGAGAAGAAGGGGGAAGAACGATGTCTACAAAGCTGCACATTTTTGCCGTATCAGACTCGGTTGGTGAGACTGCTGAGAAAATAGCGGCGGCCACGTCATTACAATTTGATATCGATAGGAGTATCACGCGCTTTTCCCGGGTAACCAAAGAAGAGCAGGTCCTGGAGATCCTGGATCGGGCGGTGAAGGATGATGCCATAATCATTTATACTTTGGTCAAGATGAAATTGGGTAATTTCCTCGCCGCCAAGGCAGAAGAAAAGGGTGTAACCGCCATTGACTTGCTGACCCCTTTGATGCAAGTTATTACCGAGAAGACCGGAATAGAGCCGTCTCAGACCATTGGCCTGACTCATCAGACCGATAATGAGTACTTCAACCGGGTGAAGGCTATCGAGTATTCCATAGATCATGACAATGGGGCCAACCTGGACACGGTGGACCAGGCTGATCTTATCATATTGGGGCTGCCGCGTACCTCCAAGACCCCCCTGTCCATGCATATGGCCAACATGGGCATCAAGGTGGCCAATATCCCAATTACCCTGGATACCCAGGTTCCGGAAGAGATACTTAACATTAAGGACAAGGTGCCCATGGTCGGACTGACCATAGACACTGAAACTCTGTTGGAATTACGACGGGAGAGGGCCCGTAGTTTTGACCTGCCACAGGATATCGACTCCCTTGACGATCTGGTAGCTGAGGAATTGGACAACGCCTACCGGATATTTGCCAAACTGAAATGCCTGGTAATCGATGTCACCTTGGCCAATATTGAGGAAATAGCCAGTTCTATAACCCACAAGTTTCGGTTGCCATTGAAATTCAGCCATGTCAGAATGAAGTAACTCGTTGGCCGAGATTTAATTGTTGCCAATAGGCCTGAAGAGATTTGATAAGAAGGTTGGGGCAGTTGCCATATGTTTATATATTGAAATGCCGGGATAACACGTACTACACCGGATATACGGTGGAGATTGGCCGCCGCCTGCAGGAGCACCAGGACGGGACGGCCAGTAAATATACTCGGGGCCGCACCCCAGTGGAACTGGTTTACCTGGAAGAATTGCCGACCAAGAGCGCTGCATTGCAGCGGGAATTGGAATTAAAAGGCCTGACCCGGGCTAACAAGCAGAAAGTCATAGAATCCGCCCAGTAAAGCAACAAATAAATAAAATAGAATATAATAGAAAAACACCTGCCGTATTGCGGCAGGTGTTTTTGTTGGTATGGGTTTACCTCAAGACACAGACACTTAGATAAACAAGCAATGGTCGGGTTGCCTCTTTGAACATTTACATAATAACTGACCTTTAGGGGAAAATAGGGACAACAACAGAACATAAGGGAGGCAGGAAAATGCAGGCAAGAAGAGGTTCAGTGGTAAGCAAACAGGAATTCATCCAGGATGGATTATATGCCAAAGAAGAGTACGAAGGTTTGCTGGTAAGCTCCGATGAAAAGCAAGGCTGCTACAACTTGGGCGTGCAGTTGGCCGAAGACCAGGTTTTGTTTGTAGATCAGGCGACCGACCAAAACATACATCAAAAAATGGAGACCTGGGTACCACAGATCCAAGCAATTCAAAGGCAGTACAACGTCAAGAACAACTCCGGAAACTATGTCAAATAATGATTTTATAGGAAACCCGGAGCAGGAAGTCAATTAAACGATTTCATCAGCGGGGGGCTTTTAAGCCCCCTTATTTTTTGGCCGGGCGGCATACCGGCGATCATTCCTCAGTATAAATGTTTAAAGGAGTGATCTTATGCCGGAATTCAAGAGTTTGCTGGGCATGCCATTTCAAGGGCACCAGTGGGTATTGAAATTGTTGACGGGCAGTGTCATTATCCTCATCCCGCTGGTCAATATAATGTGTCTGGGATATTTTGCGCGCTGCATAAACAGTGGTCAGAGAGGGCGCCGATGTTTGCCGGAATGGTGGGATTGGAGAGAATATATCTGGGAAGGAGGTGCCATGCTTGCCATAACCTTCTTGTATATCATTGCTGCGGCTTTGATCGCCTTGCTGGCTGTCAATATTCCTGTGGTTGGCACCTTATTAGCCACCGTACTTGGCCTGCTTATTATTCTGGTGATTCCCATGGCGTTGGCCAACTATGCGCTGCGCTATATGTTCCAGGATGCATTGCTGATAATTGAATTGGTCCGCATGATAACCAGAGTCGCGGGAGCATACGCGGCGGCGTTTCTGGCGTTGCTTTTGATTGTTTCCGCCGCTTGGGTGTTATTACTGGCGTTCCCGGTTCTGGGCCTGTTGAGCGGGCTGATTGTATTCTACACGGGAATTATCTACTCATTTATGCTGGGCAGTATGCATCGCGAAGCCCTGTGAGTGGTTGGGGCTTGAATATATTTTTACATTGCGGTACAATGTGTTTTGCGTCGGGATGTAGCGCAGCTTGGTAGCGCGTCTGGTTCGGGACCAGAAGGCCGCAGGTTCAAATCCTGTCATCCCGACCAGTTTCCTATAAATAGGGATTTGCAAGCATTAACAGTGGCTATAAATATAAGGGGCTTAATTTAAGCACTATTACTGAACCAACAACCATCTTATATTTTCAAGAATTTTAAACTTGAAAGGTAAGGTGGTTTTTATGTTGTTAAAGTTTGCATTTTAGACTTTGCATTGAGTGCTACATGGTATCTTATTACTTAATGAAGGTAGGTCATAAGCATCTTAAACCGTTCTTTTGCTGCCAAGGCATGCGGCAAATTGGCAGGCATGACCACGGATTCTCCTTTTTTGAGGGAGAAGATTTTCTCACCGATAGTGATTTCCGCGACCCCATCCAAAATCTGTAACAGGGCGTCCCCCGGAGCGCTGTGAGCGTTACCCGCTTCCCCTTGGGCCCCTTGGTCTATAGCAAACAATATAATGTTGATGTTGGGCAATTGGGCAATGGTCAGGCTAACCAACTGTCCGCGTTGATACTCCAGTAAACTTTCCAGGTTCACATTCTCCGCATTGGGAATATTAATGATAAACTGGTTTTTTTCCATATTCGCTCAGTCCTTTCCTGTATTTTTAAATCAGTGGTTAGCTGTTCGCTCCAACGAGGCCTTGTGCTCTACTACTTTCTTGTAAACGTCATCCCAGGTTTTACAGGGAATAATGTTCAGGTCGCTTTTGGGGCAATCCGTTTGGCCATACAGAAAAATGGTTCCCTTATAACCGCCTGATAAATAATTAGAAATATCAAGGGTATCGTCAATCGAACCGATTACTTGAGGATAGAGATAAGCTAATGTATCTGCTTTCCATTTCATTCCTTCTTCAAGCTTTAAATCGTTAGGCCTGGTTATCACCGGTACATCGGGGAAGCCATGCTTCTTCAGCCATCTCTTTGTAGCATCTCTGATTGACGTCTGTCTTAAAGTAAGGTAACCTGCTATAGGGATAACATGATCTATTTTCTCAACCGCTCTATCGGCGCCTTCAATGATCGGATATGCTTCCGCCATTTCTTCTGATTCCAGGGCGAGCAGCCCCCACTTTTGAATTTCATCAACATTCCAAAAGGGAACATTATGAGCCATCATTCGTTCACATAGTTCTTCTACTGATAGATTTTGAGGATTTCCATAGAGCTTCGCAAGCTCGCCGGCCATGTAATAGACTGTCCATGAAAGTGTCTCATCAAGGTCTATTACTAATCCTTTCGTTCCGCTATTCTCCAGTTTATTCTTGAAAGCAACTATGTCAGAGTCCATTTGTTCCACCATTTGCCCTATCCCTTCTTCCGAAATTCCCGGATTCTAAAATATCGGCTGAGTACCTTACAGGATTTCTACATATCCTTCCGTTCCGTTCACCCGAATCCGCTGTCCGTCTTTAATCAGCCGGGCAGCGTTTTCCACGCCGACAACCGCGGGCAGGCCGTATTCTCTGGCGACTACGGAACCATGGGTCATCATCCCGCCCACTTCCGTCACCAGGCCCCTGATGGACACAAACACCGGCGTCCAGCTGGGATCGGTAAACGCGGTGACCAAAATATCGCCTTCCTCCAAGGCGGCATCCTCCATTTTCAGAATGACCCTTGCCCGGCCTTCAATGGTTCCAGAGGAAGCAGGGATGCCCGCCAAAGCGCCTTTCGGGATACCCGCGGTGTCGTATTCGCCGGATAAAACCTCGCCTTCAGAGGTCATGATACGGGGAGGCGTCAGCTTCTCGTAAACCTCGTATTCCTCTCTTCGCTTTGTTATGACGCCGTAATCCACCCGGTTAGTGCGGGCGGCCTCGCGGAGTTCCTCAAAGGACAGGTAGAAGATGTCCTCCTTTTCCCGGATAACCCCCTTTTGTGCGAGCCGATCGGCCTCTTTCATAAGGGCTTGCTTGACGATCCAGAAATGTTCCATCATCAGGTACTTCGGGTATTCTTTGTAGCCGATGAAGTTGCGCAAAACGCTTATCTTCTTCCTCGCCTTTTTGGCCTTTTGTTTTCCGCCTGGCAGCTGCTCCAGACGGTTTAGCAGATCCTGCTCCTTCTGTTTCGCTTCCATCAGGCCCTGCCCAAATAAGGCGTTATGGGAATTGGGTTCAAGGTTTCTGATATTGCTGAGAATCATGGGGACGAGCGCGTCCGGCTGTTCATTGAAACGGGGCCTGCAAATATCGATCTCGCCGGTGCAGCGCATGCCGTATTTTTCGAGATAGGCCCGGATCACCTGACTGACGGCTTCTCCGCCTTCCAGCCTGACCAGGTCTTCAAAAAAAGTCTCATTATTTGCATGATGAAAATAACCGATCACCGCCGGATATTGCCGCACGACGTCGGCCACATCCAGTAGCTCCAGTCCCATTTCGGAGGTGACGTCGTTCAAAACGGATTTGACGAGCGAATCGGCTGCGCCCTTTTCACCCAGCCACTTTTCCATATGCTTATTAATCCAATTCAGCGCCAATGTCGCGGCATAAATTACTCCCATGTTTTTAGGGTCATACGCCATTTCTTTTAAGCGCTTGAGCTCTTCTATAACGGCGGCAAACAGTTCTTCTCCGGACAAATTTTCGATCCTGCGCTGAACATCTCTAATAAAAGTCTTATTATTGGAAATCAGCGTTTGAACGGCGGATGGGTCGTTGTCGCGGGAAATCTTCATAAACTGAGCGACCAGCCCCCAGGAGAAATACCCCGAGCCCATACTCAAGGCTTTTTTACCGTGCGACAATAATTTCATAAAGTCTTTTTGCTTTATTAAGCTCTTGAGCGCGGTATGCATGAGAGGGTCCATTTTATCCGCGGCCATGAGTACGATCTTTTGTCCCGTGTACGACGCCAAATCGTGCGCGATATCGAAGTACAGCCTTCCACCGATTTGAATCAGGGGAAAATCGTCGGTCGACAGCTGAAAAAAGGACGACCCCAATGGTTTCATGGCGTCGGTCATCATTTGCTGATGGCTGAAAGACATATACACGTGGTTTTTCCCATCCTGCACGTCCGGTATGGGGTAGAGGGTGGTAATGGGACGGCTTTGGACGATAAAGAATTGATTGTCGCACAGACACCATTCGATATCCTGCGGACGGCCGAAATGGGTTTCAATCCGCCTGCCTGTTTTCTCAAGCTCCAAAATCTGCCCGTCCGTCAGCGTCTGAGCGTTCTGACGGCCGGCATCAATCTTCTTCTCTTCCGTTCCGCCTTCCTTTAAGGCATAGATCGCCAGCTTCTTCGCAGAGATCTTCTTATCAATGATGCTGCCGTCGCGCACCTTATAATTATCCGCGTTTACCAGGCCGGAGACCAGGGCTTCACCGAGCCCGAAGCTTGCATCGATGGATATGACCTTCCTGTTCGACGTGATCGGATCGGCTGTGAACAGGATTCCCGCCGCCTCGGGGAAAACCATCTTCTGGACGACGACGGACAGATGGACTTTGCGGTGATCGAAGCCGTTTTGGATGCGGTAAGTCACGGCGCGGTCGGTAAACAGCGATGCCCAGCACTTGCTGATATGTCTCAAAATCGCTTCCTTTCCGATGATATTCAGATAAGTATCCTGCTGCCCCGCGAAAGAGGCCGTCGCAAGGTCCTCTGCCGTGGCGCTGGACCGCACGGCATAAGCGTCTTTCTCGCCCAGTTTCGTCAGGTGATGGATTACCGTTTTGGCAATTTCCTCCGGAATAGCCGTCTCTTCAATGGCGCGGCGGATATTACCGCTGATTTTACCGATACTTTCTTTATCCTCGGCCGCTTTTATATGGGAGAGCTGGGCCAAAAGGTCAGGTAGTTCCGGCGTCTGCCCGATTGTTTTTTTATATGCCTCAGTCGTGACGCAGAAGCCTTCCGGTACTTTTATCCCATCAATTTTTGATAATTCCCCTAAGTTTGCGCCTTTGCCCCCGACAACGGCAAGCTTTGTTTTATCAATTTCCTGAAAATCAAGTACATAGGAATTCATATATGTTCTCCTTTGCTATTTATTTTGAGTCTCAAAACAAGCTGGGAATCGAATGTATCAATCCTTAGACGTTGCGACCCCGTCTTTGATCATTCTGATCGCATCACCCAAGTTTTTTAAATACCTTTCCTTGTCTGATACGTTCCTGTAATACTCATTTAAGCTGAATGTGGAGATCATATTGATAAGCAGTTCGGAATCGACATCCGGTTTGATGAGACCGCGCTCTTTGTCACGCTCAACCATTTTTATAAATTTACCCGTGGATGATTTACGGATCTTCACAGCGATTTCACTGGTATCCAACTCCATCTGCATCCCCAGCTCGGCATATCCCGGTTTTTGACCTCCCTGTTCAAGGGATACTCTGGTTGTATGCAGAATCACTTCAAAAACATCCGCATCCGGGGCTATTTCTTTTACGTGGTTAAATAGTTCGATCTTTTCTTTCGAGGCTGCTTCCGCAATATAGAGATAGAGGTCTTCTTTATCATCAAAATATTGATAAAAACTGCCCTTGGGGATACCCGCGCTCTTGATGATCTGGTTGAGGGACGCCTCGCTGAAACTCTTAGTTGAGAATTCCTGTAGGGATGCGTGGAATATCCGGTCTTTCTTTTCATCACTTAAATTATAAAAAGTACTTTTGGGCATAGCTCTCGTCCTCCTCTGGCGACCGGGTGGTCATATTGCGTTTACATTATACGACCGCTCGGTCGCACTGTCAAGACGTAGCGTCCTCGTTATAGAAAATGGAAACAAAAAGACCATGAACCAAAGCGGCAAGCAATTCGGGTGTGCCCACACCCGATATTTTCACAGCCCCGCGGGGCCGCGAAAATGCTTGTTGGGGAGCCTCCCCAAACCCGGCGTTTTGGGACATTTTGTCCCAAAGTTTTTTGTCTGCGTCACCGTCGCTATCGCTCCTGTTCCTTATTTCCCCGCCCGTCCGTCAGGACGAGCAGATGTAAAAAAGACCAAACCTCTCGGCTTGGCCCATAGGGAATGTACCCCTCCTTTCACCCTGCGTAATTTATATAGCAACGCCGCCCGTAGTCTCCTTTGGGCGGCGTCTGTGCTCAAAATTAGATTTTTGGTGGAAATACTACTTACCGTTTGCCTGAAACCATTGATACTACTGAATTTCTCCAAGTCCTATAATTTCACTCCGACCAGTTAAAAAGTGAAAAATAGGGACTCTCGCTAAATAGTGAGAGTCCTTTATTCGTGCTTACTTGAAAACGGGAGTGGAATTTACACAGAGGATTCATGTTCAAACCAGAAGGCCTTTCCGTCAGGAAAGGCCTTTTTACAATCAGGTATTCAACTTCGATTATGAGACATTTGTAATACATAGTCCCACTGAGTCTCACTTACCGGCACTACGGAAAGCCGGGGGAGTCTCACCAGGTCCCAATCTGCAAACGATCCACTCTCTTTGATCATTTTCAGGGTTATCGCGGTTGGCAATTCTTCGCGGGCCGCTACCTTTATTAATGGCTCACTGCTTGTCGGTTCGTAGTAAGGTAAGCTGATAATCTCTGCAATTCCTACGATTCGACGCTCCTTGCCGGTGTGGTAAATAAAGGTCTTGTCACCTGGTTTCATGCGCCGCATATTTTTTATTGCCGGAGCGGCTTTTACTCCATCCCAGACAGTCACTGCTTCCCGCACCAGGTCAGCCCAGGAATATTCATTCGGTTCCGTTTTCAACAACCAATAAGGCATATTATATCCCTCCTTAGGGCTCATCTTCATATGGTCAGTATAGCCTCTTTGGGCGACTATTACTTATGCTGTGCAACGCATTATCGGACGGTATAATCAGCCCTCCCAGCCGAACTCGCGTTCCCTGAATAAGCGGCAGCAGGCCTCAACCACTGCGGGGTCATATAAAACTCCCTTGTGTTTGGTTATTTCCTCCAAAGCGGGTTCAATTCCCAGGGCAGGACGGTAGGGGCGGTGCGAGGCCATGGCCTCTACCACATCAGCCACCGCTATGATACGTGCTTCCAGCAGTATCTGATCTCCGCTTAATCCCCGCGGATACCCTGATCCATCCAACCGCTCATGATGCTGCAGCAAGACTTCGGCCACTGGCCAGGGGAATTCTATATCCTTGATTATGTCATAGCCGGATTGGCTGTGGGTCTTAACGTAGGAGAATTCGATCTCGGTCAATTTGCCCGGTTTACTGAGGATCTCCAGAGGTACGTGGATTTTGCCTATATCATGGAGGTTTCCGGCCACCTCCAAACCCTCGATCTGATCCCTGGACAAACCAATTTCGGCAGCGATGGCGGAGGCCAAACGTACTACTTTCTTTTGATGCTCGGCGGTGTATGGATCTCGGGTACTTAAGGCCGCGGCCAGGGCAGTAACCGATTGCATCAGGATGCGCTGCATCTTTTCCAGGCTTTTCTCCAGATCCCGGGCGGTCTGGTTCATTTCCCCGCGCATGCGTAAGGCCATGATGGCATAGGCCAGATTGTCGGCTATGTTGGCGAGCAGTTTTTGCTCCTGGTCGTCGAAAGCATCGATTTCGTTGGCATAGATACCGATGACGCCAAAAACTTTATCATCCGCAACCAGCGGAATATCCAGGCTCGATTTAAAACCACGGCGCAGGGCGTCTTTAAGCCAGGGCCGGAATGACGCTGCCTGTTTGAAATCCGGGGTGACGACCGGCAGGCCGCTGCGGACAGCATTGGCGGTGGGTCCATTACTGCGCTTCTCATCGGTGAGCTTGATGTTGAGTTTGGCCAGGTAGCCCCCGTCTGTCCCCGCATTGGCTATGGGCTGTATCTTGTATTGCTGGTCCGGGCGCAGATAACCCACCCAAGCCAGGGCGTAGCCTCCCAGTTCCACGATCAGCTCACATACCGTACGGAGCAAATCGGTTTCCTTTTCAGCGTTGATCATAGCCAGATTGATGGTGCTGATCGTTTTCAAGGCGCGGTCTATGCGGTTGAATTCGGTCAAGTCAATAAAGGTCAACACATACTTACCGGTCCCCGGGATAGTGTCCAGGTGTACTGCGCCTTTGCGGTATTTTTCATCCCGCCCGACTAATTGGATCATATACTGCAGAGGAGCATCGCCGGACTGGGCTCGGAGCGTATCGAAATATTCCTGCAAAGCGGCTGCCCGGTTAACCGGTACCAGATCGAACAGGGGAGCGCCGATTAGATCTTGCTGGCGGTATCCGGTAAGGCGCAGACAGTTTTCGTTGACCATGGAGATGGACATGTCTTCTTCAATGATCATGCTGGCCGCCCCGGTGGTCTCAAAAATGGTGCGGTAGTAATTCTCGGAAGACTGCAAGGCCTCGACATACTGTTTGCGCTGCAGGGCGCGCACGATTATCTGGGCTGCCGATTCCAGCATCACACTATCTTCCTTGGACCACGTCTTGGGCTGGCTGACGGTATCGAAGCCAAGAAATCCCACTATCCTCTCCTCGAGGAACATAGGTACAACTAATTGGGATTGAGCCGCAGGCAGGGTTTCGCCCCCGGTATTTTCATCGTCCAGGCTGCCGCTCATGGGGGTGATCAATATGTCTTCCGCTTCTTGAACCTGCTTATTCCACCAGGGCAGCGATTTGACTGGCATCCCTTGAACCTGCCGCATCCGGGTTGGGATTCCATCCGCGCACCATTCGTATACACGGCTGATAGTATATTGATCGTCGGAAAAGAGCAGTACATAGCTCCGTTCGCTTTTGTCAAAACGGCCCATGCTGCGGAGGGTGGCGTGGATAAGGTCATCAATGCCTTCCACGGTTATGTTGTTGAAAGCCTTGGAAGCCTCCAGGAGTATATCTTGGGCCGCTAAATGGTGTTGGAGATGAGACTCGGCCCGCTTCTTGGCGGTAATATCGTGGGAGATTATAATGACTGCGCTGTCGTCATGGGTGCGGGGAACTATGGTCCCGGTAACCTCCAGCCATAGATAGGAACCGTCTTTCTTGCGATAACGAACTTCCAGGTTGCCGCTGCCGCGGGGCAGATTGGCGGCGATAACCGCCTGCACCAGATCCATATCACCGGGATGGACCAGATCAAGGGCGCTGTAACCGAGGAACTCCGTCCGGGAGTACCCCAGGAGATCTAATGTGGCAGGATTGACATATTCGATAGAGAAATCGGGCAGCCGGCAACTAAGCACGGCATTAGGCAGGTTGTCCAATATTAGTTGATTGAGTTTAGATTCGAGGGGATCGTTTATCCGATAATCCGCCAACTCTTTATCCAACAAGATGTGCTTCAAAGTGCTGCTCCTTATAAATGTCGAAACTTTTGTCGAAATTATGCTTTACAAAATAATACGAATTACCATCGTTTTTTTGCTGAGGGTGTTGCTGGTAAAACATGGGGGGATGCTGATGCAGCAAGTTTACGAGAGCAAATGGCTGACAATCTGCGGCGGTGAGAGGAGTAAGTATTCCGGATCCAGGGGTCATGGTTTTGCAAATAGTAAACAGCGATATAGATGTTCATAGGCATCGATTTCCTTATGGGGCGCATACCTGGAATCGATCAGTTGACGGGCACTGACTCCCATTTGCCGGCGCAGCGATTCGTCTTCTAATAGCTGTTGCGCTGCCCGGCAGAGATCCGTTTCATCCCCCACATAGAATCCCTCTTTTCCGTTGGCTATGATATTTAAATTGCCGGGCACGGCAGTCATGAGGCAGGGGAGCCCCAGGCTCATAGCCTCCTGCACGGCTTGGGGCTGACCCTCTGCCACAGAGGTGTTGAGCACTACATCGCCCAGAGCCAATAGAGATCCGATCTCCCGGTGAGGAACCTCTCCCAGGTAGGAAATCCAGGGTAGGGTCCGGATGCGGGCCAGCAAGGGACGGCTGTAATCGGGATCAAGGTCGGCTCCAATGATAACCAACCGCAGACGCGGGTAAGAAGGTTGCAGAGGGGTGAGAGCGTCGATGGCCAGGGAGATGTTTTTGACCGGACGCAAACCGCTGGGCAGGAAAAAGATGACTTCATCAGGGCCAAATCCCCAATCCCGCCGATGGCCGGGTGTGTTCACGGGAATGCTGACACCTTGGGGTATGGTGACCAATTTATGAGCAACCGGTGGATATGCTCGGGCGACCGATTCCTGTAAATCATCGTGAAAGACAACGATTTTGGCAGCAGCCTGCATAGCGTGTAAAACTGCTGCCCGAAATTCATTATGCAGGTCGAAATGGATATCGGTGCCGGTAGTGGTTAGAATAATCGGCAGGCGGGCCGCCTGCGGGAATGACTTCAGGATCTGGCCCAGGTGTCGGGCATGGAGGCCATGCAACAGGCCATATTCCGGCTGGTCCAGGAGAGTTCCAAGTTGTTCCGGCCACTTCTCCTGGTCGAGAGACAGGAGGTTGATGTCATATCCCCGTTCAGCCAGACCGCTGCCAAGCCGCGCCGCAGTTATACTGTTGCCCCGCTGGGTATGGCGGAAGGGAGTGATCATCAGTATTTTACGAGATGCAGGGCTCATTTTAGTTTCCGCCCCCTATAGTGATGCCCTGATCAGCTGGAAGCATTCGCAGTAGGTCCCCAATCCGGTCATAACTCCGCGGTAGCGGTTCAGACCTTCCACCGCTTCATCATATGATATTGATTCTATCTGGGTTCGGTGCATCCGGAGCGCGTCCAATTTGAGACTCA
>CAZOMS010000034.1:0-4073 GCA_964580805.1 uncultured Syntrophomonas sp.
AAATACGAGATTAGAGGAGCGAAGCAGAGATGAGCAGAGACGATTTAACCAAGATTATTTTGCCCGAAGAGAAGATGCCCCAATTCTGGTACAATGTACAAGCCGACATGCCCACCCCTTTATCACCCGCCCTGCACCCGGGCACCAAGCAGCCATTGGGACCTGAGGACCTGGCTCCGCTTTTCCCCATGGGACTGATTGCCCAGGAGGTTTCCACTGACAGATTTATTGAGATTCCCCCTGAGGTGAGGGAATTGTATAAACTCTGGAGACCATCACCGTTGTACCGGGCGCATGGATTAGAGAAAGCCCTCGATACCCAGTGCCGAATTTATTATAAGTACGAAGGGATCAGCCCGGTAGGCAGTCACAAATTGAATTCCGCACTACCCCAGGTTTATTACAACAAGGCGGAAGGCATCACCCGTCTGACCACCGAAACCGGCGCCGGCCAGTGGGGAACTGCCTTGGCACTGGCCTGCAAACTGTTCGGGCTCGAATGCATGGTCTATATGGTGCGAGTGAGTTTTGATCAAAAGCCTTACCGCCGGATGATCATGAATGTCTATGGAGCCAACTGCGTACCCAGTCCCAGCACCCTCACCGAGAGCGGCCGGAACGCCTTGGCCAAGGATCCCAATACTCCCGGGACGCTGGCTATTGCCATCAGTGAAGCGGTGGAAGATGCCATGCAGAGGGCTGATACCCATTATTCACTGGGCAGCGTACTTAACCATGTCTGTGTACACCAGAGCATTATCGGCCAGGAAGTCAAACTGCAAATGGAGATGGTCGATGATTATCCCGATATCGTGATCGGCTGCTGTGGCGGGGGAAGCAATTTCGCCGGCATCGCCTTCCCTTTTATCCCTGACAAGCTGGCCGGCAAAAAGGTGCGCTTGGTGGGAGTGGAACCAGCTGCCTGTCCCTCCCTTACCCGGGGGGTGTTTGCCTATGACTTCGGCGATGTGGCCGGATTTACACCGATGCTCAAGATGTGCACCCTGGGACACGATTTTACGCCGATCGGGATACATGCCGGCGGCTTGAGGTACCATGGGGAATCCCCGCTGGTCAGCCAATTGTATCAGGACGGGCTGATCGAGGCTACTTCAGTAATGCAGAAGGGTGTTTTCGAGGCGGCCATGCTGTTCTCCCGGGCGGAAGGAATAGTTCCCGCGCCCGAGTCCTCCCATGCTATCAGAGTGGCTATAGATGAGGCTCTGAAGGCCAAAGAAGAAGGAATAGTCAAGTCTATTGTGCTTAATCTAAGCGGACATGGGCAAATGGACCTTACCGCTTATGACAATTACTTGTCGGGAGAGATGGAAGACTATGCCCCCAGTGATGAGGAGATCCAGGCCAGCCTTAAAACCCTGCCCACGTTGTAGACCAATCGATTGCTGCCACCAAATCCCGGATATCCTAACCAGGTATCCGGGTTTTGCTTATGCGGTACTTCATTAATGGGGTAAAGTATAGATGATCACACTAAGTGAGCGGTTGAGCCTGCTGGCGGAGATGATCAGCATTGGCCGTACAGTGGCCGATATTGGCGGTGACCATGCCCGTTTGGCTTTGTTTTTGGCCGAACAGGGCGTTTCTCCCCGGGTGATAATCAGTGAATTGGGAGAAGGACCATTTACCAGAGCTAGTCGTTCCGTACAGGAGAGTTCCTACCGGGGACGGATCGAGCTGCGCCGCGGAAACGGACTGCAGGTGCTGCATCCCGGCGAGGTTGATGAAGTTGTGCTGGCTGGAATGGGTGGCGATACCATAGTCGATATTTTGAGTTATGATTGGGATAAGGCAGCGTCTTTCCAACATTTTCTTTTTCAGCCCATGACCAGAGCCAGGGTCGTACGGGCCAACCTGGCCGCGCAGGGATGGCCTATCGAGGATGAAAGGCTGGTGCGGGAGAAAGACCGCATATACATAGTGATCGCCGCCCGGCCGGGCCACTCGCCTTATTCCCTGAGTCCCCTGGAACTGGAGGTGGGTCCGTTGATCCTGAGGGCGGACGACGAACTTAAAATAGAGTACATTAGAGGAATACTGCATAAGCTGCGGACAGCGCACAGGCAAATGATCCATTCATCAAGAGCGGATATTACCAGCGCAGCAGCGGTTGACCTGGAGAATATAGCCCGATTGGAGGAGATATTGGATGCCGGTCACAGTGAAGGCCATAGCTGATATCCTGGAAGAACATTTCCCTCTGGTTTTGGCCGCTGAGTGGGATAACCCGGGCCTGCAGGTCGGTTTCTGGGGCCAATTGGCGGAAAACATACTGGTCGTCCTGGACATTGACGATGAAGTCATCGATTACGCCTGCCGCAACCGGTGTGGGCTTATCATCACCCATCATCCCTTTTTCTTTTCCCCGGTCAAATCGATCAACTATGATCAAAGCCAGGGACGACTGCTAAAGAAGATGGTCGATGCCGGGATCACAGTCTATTCGGCCCATACCAATCTGGACGCCGGAGTCAGGGGCCTCAACCAGGTGCTGGCAGAAAAATTGGGACTGGTGGATATCGGCCCCCTGGACCGATGGCACTGTGAAAAGCTTTTCAAACTGGCTGTATATGTGCCATCATTACACGTGGAAGAGGTCCGGGCCGCTATTCTTGGTGCCGGAGCCGGACACATAGGAAGATACCAGGATTGCAGTTTCATGAGCACAGGAATCGGTAGTTTCCGCCCATTACCGGGCAGCAAGCCTTTCCTTGGGCAGGAGGGGAGGCTGGAAGAGGTGGAGGAATTCCGCCTGGAGACCATAGTGCCGCAATCGAGGCTCGAGCTGGTGGTAAAAAGGATGCGAGAGATACATCCTTATGAGGAGATCGCCTATGACCTGTACCCACTGGAACTGGATGGACAGATATACAGTATGGGCAGGATCGGCAGGTTGGCCACGCCTTGCCGCCTGGAAGAATACTGCCGCCAGGTCAAGCAGGCCCTCAACCTGGACTATATCCGGGTGGCCGGGAATATGGACCAACTCATCAAAAAAGTAGCGGTGGTCAGCGGTGCCGGTGCAGATTACGCTTCGCGGGCCAAAACTAATGGATGTGATGTTCTGGTTACCGGGGATCTGAAATATCATCAGGCCAAAGATGCTCGGGATGCCGGTCTGGCCATGGTCGATGCCGGCCATGAGGGTACGGAACGGATTATGGCGGATTTACTCCGCCAATTATTGGCCCATGAACTAAAAAACAAGGGCCTGGAAGCAGGAATATTTACGTTGGAGAACCGGAAAGTCCTACAAACCTGTTAAATAATTCGTATAATTAGTTATAACCCCCACTGATACCTGCCTGGGAAAATGAAATGCCTAAAAGTCGGGATTATTTAAGGATGACAATGTATAAAAAACACTTGGTATTGGTAGAATTTAAATAAAGATATGCCAGTAAAATCAGCTATTCTTTAAAATAACTAAGAATCTTCCTAGAAAATAAGAAAAATATTCAAATATTTTAGTTATTTTAGCAGGATTTGCCGATTTAGTGGGGAATGTAAACTAACGTCAAAAAATATTTAAGGGAGGATTAAGTCGTGAACAAATCGGAACTTGTGAAAGCCCTGGCTGAAAAAGCGGAATTCACACAAAAGGATGCAGCTAAAGCCCTGGAGGCTATGGTAGCAACTATCCAGGAGGCGCTGGCAAAAGGGGACAAAGTGCAAATTATCGGGTTTGGTAGCTTTGAAGTACGCGATCGGAAGGAAAGAAAGGTCATTAGTCCGGCGACCCGCCAGGAGATTACTGTTCCCGCTACTAAAGTTCCGGCATTTAAACCCGGCAAATCCTTAAAAGAAGCTATTGCAGTCAAGCCCGCCGTCAAAGGCAAAAAAGGCGCCGCCAAGAAAAAGAAATAAGACAATTTAGAAATAAGCCAAGAGGTATGCCGTTGTTAGCATACCTCTTTTTTAGTGGAGAAAATGAAATTGGGCCGCCGCCAACTGTCCGCGAAAGACCGGGTATCACGCAGGAATCAAAGCTAAGAAAGCGAAATATATAACGAAATGCTCTCTATAAAAATGTAGTCCAAGAAGAAAGATGCAAG
>CAZOMS010000034.1:4083-15485 GCA_964580805.1 uncultured Syntrophomonas sp.
CCCGGCAAATCCTTAAAAGAGGCTATTGCAGTCAAGCCCGTCGCCAAAGGCAAAAAAGGCGCCGGCAAGAAAAAGAAATAACGCAGTTTTGAAGTAAGCCCAGAGGTGTGCCGTTTTTAGCATGCCTCTTTTTTTTAGTGAAAATTGTGGAATTGGGGCGCCGCCAACTTTCCGCGAAAAACCAGGAATCAGGCAGGGATGACAGTCAAAGAAGCGAAATATATAACGAAATGCTCTCAATTAAATCAGCAGCCAATGAAGAAAGATGCAAGTAAATCTATAAGCGGAGTTCTGTATTCGATAATCATCTATCTAGGATGCCAGTTGCCTGACACCTCCAGCGACCTAACCCGGGAGCGAGGCGGGCAACCTCATTACTCCTCTATTCGGTCTTGCTCCAGGTGGGGTTTGCCTAGCCAGACAGTCGCCTGCCTGCTGGTGAGCTCTTACCTCGCCGTTCCATCCTTACCAGAAGACCTGGCGGTTTATTTCTGTGGCACTTTCCTTAGGGTCGCCCCCACTGGACGTTATCCAGCACCTTGCCCTGCGGAGCTCCGACTTTCCTCAGGTATTGCTACCCGCGATTATCCGATTTACTTGCGGCTATAATTATACACGAATTGTGTATGCCCAGCCAGTTGTTATCTTACGTAAATAACGAAATTATTTCTAATTTCTCAAAAAAAGTAGGAAGGATAGCAGGATATTGTTTGCGTTTGGAGAATAGTTATTAAAGATTGACAACCGGGACGGGTAAGATAACCGGTCCACGCTATAGTTGTTTTACGCTATCCCAAGTAATAAAATATCCACGCAGAGGGGGGTGAAAAAGTGTTAGCAATATTTGCTTCAGAGGCAGCAGGACATGGAGGAGAAGGGTTATTCTATAATCCTTTAGTTCTTCTCCTAACGGTGCTGGTGGCAACCTACATATTCATGAAGTTCTGTGGCTGGGCAAAAGGATTTCAGTTATCCGGATCATTGAAGAAGTGGGTACTCATTTTGACCGGGGTTGGACTAGTCTTTTTTAACGTTCTATACAGCATGGGCAACAAGCAGATTTTGGCCAGCGGTGATTGGGGCGGCGCGACCATCGCAGTATTGGCTTCATTGGCATGGGTAATGGTATTCGCGTTTGTACTGATGGCAGAAACCAAAGCCCAATAATACTATTAATCAGAAAAGACGGCTTCGGCCGTCTTTTTTTGTTAGAATTAGGATGATATTTGCGACCGGGAGACGATTGTAAAATGGCCGATTATGCCAAGATGACCATAGTAACACCAGATAGTGAAGAACATATATATTGGGTTCAGCCCGGCAAAACGGTATGGGAAGCCATGGAGATAATTGGATGGGATACCGGTGGGGGTTGTGCCGGAAAGGGTACCTGTTCCAAATGCAAATTTCGCATCAGCGGACAGATCAGCCCAATATCACCGGGCGAAAGAGAAAGGCTTATGCCCGAAGAGGTTCGCAATGGGCACCGCCTGACTTGTATGACAGTAATCGAGGGAGATTTGACCCTGTATATCGACTTTTGGCTGGAAGGTTCCGATGCCAAGGCCGGTTTGTTTGAGTACCAGCCTGATACTGCCGGGTTACCGGTATACAATTTGGAGTTCTTTATTCCGGGAATGGACAAAGAGGTTCCCATCCCCATTTTTGATCGGCTTAAAAAAGCTCTGCCAGGATACAGGCTGAATCTTACCCCTGAAAACCTCAATTACCTGGCCGGACTCGACCGGCAGGGACGTCCGGCTCTGGAATTGTATGGGTTGGTTATTGATGCCGGACGGGTTACCAAGATCGGCCGCCCCCGGGAAAAGGTGCTGGGTCTAGCCCTCGATATCGGCACCACCAGTCTCTTTGCCGCGGTGGTAGACCTGGAGAACGCCCGGGTAGCAGCTATTGCAGCCCATTCCAATATGCAGCGGATATATGGTGACGATATTATTGCGCGGGTCAATCATGTTCGCGAGCATGATGACGGCCTGGCGGCCATGCAGCGCATTCTCATAAACAACATTAATAGTATGATCACCGACATGACAGCTAAATCCGGTATAGATCCCAACCGGATATATAAAGCGGTGGCGGTAGGCAACCCAGTAATGCTGCATTTCTTAAGCGGAGTAAGTACGGCCGGATTTGAAGGGGCTCCCTACACCGGGGTCTTTTCCGAAACCCTGAGTATCTCCCTGTCGGACACAGGTTTGCAAACCAACCCGGCTTGCGTTACAACCATGCTGCCGCAGCTGGGAGGGTTTGTGGGCGCTGATACAACCGCCTGTCTCTTGACCCTGCAGCCCTACCAGGCAAAAACATGGCTATTGCTGGACATAGGTACTAATGGGGAGATCGTGCTCAATCACCAGGGACGCATGTGGGCGGCTTCGGCAGCAGCGGGCCCTGCCTTTGAAGGTGGGGCAGTAACCTGCGGGATGAGAGCGGGTGCAGGAGCCATCGATAGAGTTTCCTGGATAAAAGATAAATTAGTGCCGCGAGTCATTGGAGGCAGCATCCCCCGCGGTATCTGCGGTTCGGGCATTATCGACCTGCTGTCAGTTTTACTGAACCACGGCTTCATTGACCGGCAAGGTACCTTTACCGACCAGGCAGAGGCGGCTTTTACCAGCCGTATAAGCCAGAGGGGCCGAGAAATAATCCTGGGCGGCGATGAAGGGTATGCCGAACCACCCCTGGTTTTCAACCAGGAAGACATTAGACAGGTGCAACTGGCCCGGTCAGCTATCCGGACGGCCATCGAGATAATGATGAACCAAGCGGGGATAGATGCCACCCGACTGGACTACATATTCCTGGCGGGCACCTTCGGCACTTATGTGGATCCGGCCAGCATAACCACAATCGGGGTGGTACCCCCGGTGGATCTGAATAAGATCAAGAACATCGGCAATGCCGCTGCGGACGGAGCCATCATGGCCCTGCTTTCGCCCGAGAAAATCCAGGCGGCGGAAGAACTGAAAACCCGGGTGAAATACATTGAGTTGGCGCTTCACCAAGAGTTTCAGGACTTATTTATAAGTAACCTGGATTTTTAAAAGCCCACCGATTTTCCCTGCCTGGTAAGACCCCAACTTGATTTATGGTTTAGCGAGTGTTTAAATTTAATGATGAGCAGGAGGTATTGGTTTTGTTGGATTATCATGTGCACGCGCTAGCCCATGGAGAGCACAGCTATACCCGGGAATGGATCGACCGTTATATTGAATGCGCCTATCAGGCCGGAGTCCATGAGATAGGCTTTTGTGAGCACGATGAGTTCATTCATCAGATCGACCTGGGTTTATTCAAGTCTATTCGGGATGCGGGTCGGCATAACATTAAGCTCAAATTGGGGCTTGAGTTGGATTTTGCCCCTGAGCGGGAAGAATTGCTGCCGGAGTCCATCCCTTCAGCGGATTACGATTATATAATTGGTTCGGTGCACTTCATTGATGGCTGGGGTTTTGATCATCCCGATTACAGTTCGGGATACGATGTTCGGGACATCGATGAGATCTACCACCGCTACGCCGAACTTCTGATGCTGTCGAGCGCATGCCGCCAATTTGATATCATTGGCCATATCGATCTGGTTAAGATATGGGGGCATCGGCCCCGCCGCAAATCAGTTCTGACCTACCTGGATCCGGTACTGAAGAGTATAAAACACCATGGCTTGGCGGTAGAGATCAACAGCGGGGGTTTGCGCAAACCGGTAGGGGAACTCTACCCCAACGCGGCCATAGTAGAACGCATGTTTGAGTACGATATCCCGGTAACCCTGGGTTCGGATGCCCACCAACCCGAACAGGTCGGGTCCGGCCTGATCGAAGCATACCGTTGCGCCCGACGGGCGGGTTATCAGCGCTGCGTCACCTTCAGCCGCAGGATGATGATGGCGGTACCCCTGCAATATTGATAGAAGGAGTCTGGGTTAATTAAATGAGTCATATCGCTTTATTGATCATAAGTCTGGGAATTATTCTGATTGGGGCGGAGCTGTTCGTTAATGGTGTTGAGTGGATGGGCAAGATCTTTAATCTGTCCGAAGGTGCGGTAGGGAGTGTATTGGCAGCAGTAGGTACGGCTCTGCCGGAAACCATTATTCCGATTATAGCCATATTGTTCAGCTCTAATGGTATCGGCCACGATATCGGCATTGGTGCTATTTTGGGGGCGCCCTTGATGCTTTCCACCCTGGCCATGTTCGTCACCGGGGTGGCCGTATATGTATTTAAGAACCGGCGGGTAGCCGGAACCATAGTCCACTGCGACTATTCCTCCATGAAAAGGGATCTCACTTTCTTTCTTCTAGTCTTTTCCGCAGCTATCCTGGCGGGACTGATCCCGGTGGAATACCGGCCCTTCCAACAATTGATCGCTGTGATCTTGATATCGGCTTATATCTATTATGTCCATACGATGCTCACCCAGGAAAGGGATATTGAATCAGAAAGTTCGATTCCGCCCTGTTATTTTGACCGCAAGGCGGAGACTCCCGCTACCAACCGGGTCGGCTTACAGGTGCTCCTGGCCCTGGGGTGCATAATAATAGGAGCGAACTTTTTTGTCGATTCCATCACCGAGGTAGCTGCTCTCTACCAAGTGCCGGCTTTCGTCCTGGCCCTGATAATAACCCCCATCGCTACCGAGTTGCCGGAAAAATTCAATAGTGTGATATGGATATCGCGGGAAAAGGACGGCCTGGCCTTGGGCAACATTACCGGAGCCATGGTTTTCCAGAGCTCGCTAATCCCTGCTCTGGGGATACTAATGACTGACTGGCAGCTTACCTCAGGGGCGTTGTATTCCTCATTATTAGCCATAGCTTCGTCGGCCATGCTGTTTTTTTACCTTCAGCGGGAGAGAAGGATGTCAGCCTTAATGCTCCTGTTGTGCGGTGGTTTTTACGCCATTTTTCTGACCGCGGTTTTTACGGGAATTATCACCGGATAAATAGTTGGGAGGTATTGAGATGAATGACAACCCCTATGACAAGGCCCATGAGCTGGTGCGGGCCATCAAAGCGGATGAAAGATACCAGCGGCTGGCAGCAGCCCAGCGACTGCTTAAGGCCAATCCGGAAGCCACGAAGAAACTCGGCCTTTTCAGAAATCTGCAAATGGAGCTCAATCAGGCCGAGATGCTGGGACAACCCGTGGCCGAGGAACAGGTTCAGCAGGTTGCCTTGGAATACGCCAAGCTGACCCGCAACGAATTGATAGGTGAGGTATTTGATGCCGAGGCCGGTTTCATGCAGCTGTTTTCTGATGTCCAGCAGATCATACAGAAGGGGCTGGAAAGCGACTTCGCCCTCTAATCCATCTCCGGGGTTTGTATTGTCGACCCACCGTTCATTCATCTCCGAAGATAGGCATCTCCAGTCGCGGAAATGTATACAGCATATCTGAACAAAAGCTATTTACAGGCATTTTGCAGGTCCTATAATGTTGAGTAGTGGATGTTCACGATATGACGGATTAATTCCGAAGGGGGATGCGAACAATGACATATACCAGTACCGTTTTGGAGAAGGTCATGCAGAGAAATGCTCATGAACTGGAGTTTCTGCAGGCTGTTAAGGAAGTCCTGGAATCACTGGAGCCAGTGGTAGAAAGACACCCGGAATTCGCTCGGGCAGGAGTCTTGGAGAGAATCGTGGAACCAGAGAGACAGGTAATCTTCAGGGTCCCTTGGTTGGATGATAATGGACGAGTGCAGGTAAACAGAGGCTTCCGGGTTCAATTCAACAGCGCCATAGGCCCTTATAAGGGGGGACTTCGCCTCCATCCTACCGTGAACCTCTCAATCATAAAATTCTTGGGTTTTGAGCAGATTTTCAAAAATTCCCTCACCGGACTGCCTATCGGCGGCGGCAAGGGGGGGAGTGATTTCGACCCCAAGGGCAAATCGGACAATGAGATCATGAAATTCTGCCAGAGTTTTATGACCGAGCTTTACAGGCACATCGGCGCTGATACCGACGTGCCGGCCGGGGATATCGGTGTCGGGGGCCGGGAAATAGGCTATCTGTATGGCCAATACAAGCGTATCAGCGGCCTATATGAAGGTGTTTTGACCGGCAAAGGCCTTAACTGGGGCGGCAGCTTGGCCCGCACCGAAGCCACTGGATATGGACTGGTTTATTTCACCGAAGAGATGATGAAGGCCAAGGGTCAATCGTTTACAGGTAAAACGGTGTCCATCTCCGGGTCGGGCAACGTTGCCATTTATGCAGCCCAAAAAGCAATGGAGCTGGGCGCTCGGGTAATCACCATGAGCGATTCCAACGGCTATTTTATCGACCCAAAGGGCATTGATTTGGATGTGATCAAGCGGATCAAAGAAACCGAAAGAAAGAGATGCAGCGATTATTCTGCTGAATGTGGGGCTCAATACTTCCCCGGTGAAGGCATCTGGAGCGTTCCCTGCGATGTTGCTCTGCCTTGCGCTACCCAGAATGAATTGGATGAACAGGCGGCCAGGATGCTGGTGGCCAACGGCTGCATTGCGGTGGGCGAAGGCGCCAATATGCCGTGCACTCCTGAAGCGGTCAAAGTCTTTCAGAACAACGGCGTAATGTTCGGGCCTGCCAAAGCAGCCAACGCCGGCGGGGTTGCGGTATCGGCCCTGGAGATGTCCCAAAACAGTATGCGGTACGCATGGACATTTGAAGAGGTAGACGCCAAGTTGAAGGACATCATGAGCAATGTTTACATGAAATCCAGCGCCGCTGCCCGAGAATACGGTTTTGGCGATAACCTGGCGGCAGGAGCCAACATAGCCGGTTTCTTGAAGGTAGCCGAAGCCATGGCCAGCCAGGGTGCTGTATAAGCAATTCCGCTGCCATCATAACGAAGGAGAACTTTCCAATCGGGAAGTTCTTTTTTGCTTGCTGTATGCCCAAACCGGCGGGTAACGGGCAGGCGGGATGACAGCACCACGGGATACGTGTGGGTTGCGTGGGATGGTGCTTTTTGTTACTCTAAATACAGCCAATCACGGCGGAGGATAACGTAATAGGTACCGATTGGTCCTGTTATTCCATCCAGGCAGCGCGGTTTGCCATTCGATTCCGTCGGCATGATGGTCCTGGTTGGCAAATTATTGGGGGAGGAAACAAATGTATAAGAAGCTCATGGCATTGGCTTCCTTGTTATTACTGTTGTTTGTGTTTGCGGCTGGATGTCAAAAACAGACGGTTAACAATGTGGCAACGGTTAACGGTGAAGGGATCACCCAAGTCGAGTACGACAATTATTATAACCTTATTAAGAGCAATTATGAGCAACAGCGGGGCAGCGCCCTGGATGCGGCTGCCGATAAAGATCTTATAGCTAGTATTAAAAACGGCATATTCGAAGATCTTATCATGCAGAAGCTGATACGCCAGGAAGCCAGTAAGCAATCGGTAACGGTCAGCCAAGAAGAGGTCGATGAGGTGCTTATTCCATTTAAGGAATCGAAAGAATCCGAAGAGGTCGGCGGTTATCAGAAGTTCCTGGATTCCATGCAATCCAGTGAGAAGGATATACGCAATCAGATTGAGATCAGCATCCTGTATGACAAATTGTTGGAGAAGGTTATCACGGACGTATCCGTTACCGACGAAGAGGTTCAGACTTATTATACCGAGAACGAAGCCATGTTTAAGGATCCAGGGGGGATTCAGATTTACCATATCCTGGTGGACAGTGAAGAGCTGGCCCGGGATATTCTCACCCGACTCAAACAAGGAGAGGATTTTGCCCAGTTGGCGGCTCAATATTCTACTGACCCCGGCAGCAAAACGGATGGCGGGGATGTCGGACTGGTCAATGAAAGCACCAGTTTTGTTCCCGAATTCAAGCAGGCCGCGTTGGCACTCAAACCGGGGCAGCTTCATCCGGACCCGGTCAAAAGCGAATATGGTTATCACATAATCAAGGCGGGCGACAAAGTGGCTGCTTCGCAACTTTCCCTCAAGGATGTCAAACAGGATTTGCTGAGGCAAATGGAGATGGATGCCAAAAACAAAGCCTTCGAAGAATATATGCAGAATTTAAAGAACAGCGCCGATATTAAGGATTTGCGCCAGAAGTAGCCTAGAAGGGATTTGTGAAGGAGGAAATGGGTGGTCTTTTTTCCACCGCTCTTAACATACCCAGAGCTGGACGTTTAGGGACTCAATAAAAGAAGTAAGGCCGCTCCCCATTATGGCACAAAAGGCAAACCCACCTGAGTATTACTCAAGGCGGGTCAATTATTTTGCCATACTTGGTACATAAATCAGGTGATTGTCCACTTATTGAGGTAAGGCGGTGTCTTCAGCCTTGTGCCAGGCCTCTTCATACTCTTCCACCAAGGTATTCATAAGTTCCTTGACCGAGACTATTTCCTGGCAGCGATAAACATTGGACCCGGCGAACTCCAAACCGTGTTTCATATTGCCCTTTTGGGCATTGGTGAGAGCCAGGGCTATGCAATACGGGCTTTTTTCCAGTTCGCAAGTGGTGATGCAATGATATGGGCATTTGAAGGGCTTCTTTTTACCCGCTTCCACATTGTCTATGAACTCGTTGCGAACTGCCCGGCCTGGCATTCCTACCGGGCTTTTGATTATCACTACATCCTCAGGGCGGGCAGCCAGATAGGCTTCCTTGAATTTTACCGAAGCATCGCATTCATTGGTAGTAACGAATCGGGTTGCCATCTGCACTCCTTCCGCGCCCAATTGCATGAATTTATGGATATCTGCGCCGGTGAAGATGCCTCCGGCGGCAATAACCGGGATATGCTTTTGGTTTTTTTCACTTAGAGGCCGAATGGCCTGGATGACCTCGGGCACCAAATTTTCCAGAGCGAATTCAGGCTGGTCCAGTTGATCAGGTTTAAAACCCAGGTGGCCTCCAGCCTTGGGGCCCTCTACTACAAAAGCATCGGGCAGATAGTCATAGCGGTCAAGCCAGCGTTTGCATATCAGAACAGCGGCTCGCCCGGAAGAAACGATGGGGACCAGTTTGGTTTTGTGTTTTTCCTGAAGGAATTGGGGTAAATTAAGGGGAAGTCCGGCCCCGGAAAAAATTACATCAATACCTTCTTCCAGGGATGTGGTTACCATGTCAGCAAAATTTGACAGGGCCACCATGATATTGACGCCCAATATACCGTCGGTTTTCGCACGGGCTTTTTGGATTTCCATTCTCATGCGGCGCTTGCTGGCCTCTACATAATTTGAGAAGCCGTCCGGTTCCAGCATACCCATGCCGGCGGCGGCAATAACCCCGATACCACCTTCCTGGGCGACTGCCGAGGCCAGACCCGACAGGGATACCCCGACTCCCATTCCACCCTGTACGATCGGGAGTTTGGCAACCAGATCGCCTAAATGTAGTTCTTTTAAGTGGTGTTTTACCTGCATACACATCCCCTTCTGGTGTTAATCTTGACGATTTTAGACAAACATACCGCAGCATTTCGCCTCGGAACGTAAAATTTGGAGGAAAGACCCTGCTTGACGGCCCCTTGTTTTTACATTAAAAGACCTGTGAATTATACCATAATAAAGGCTGAATAATCCCGGCTGCGGGCTCTGTTTTATTGACAACCCTGCAAGCTCTGTATAAACTTATTTCGTGCATTGCTGTGTAGGAATCATTCCGAGATTACCAATATCTTATCTCATCACGGCTGGAAATGCATAGAAAGGTAAAAAGTGTTTATGAAAGCAACTGTCTTGGGTGTGGGATACTACTTGCCGGAGAAAGTACTGACCAATAAAGACCTGGAGCAAATAGTGGACACCAACGATGCCTGGATCGTGGAAAGAAGCGGGATAAAGGAACGTCATATCCTGTCTCCGGATGAACCTTGCTCCCTAATGGCTATCGAGGCGGCCCACCGGGCATTGCATAACGCCAACCTGGATGCGGCCGATTTGGACCTTATTATCGTCGGCACAGTTACTGGGGATATGCTGTTTCCAGCTACAGCCTGCCTCGTGCAGGCAGAGTTGGGTGCATTCAACGCCGCAGCCTTCGATTTGGGGGCCGGCTGCACCGGTTTCATCTATGCTCTGACGGTAGCGGAAAAATTCCTACTGGCATCTGAAATGCGCCATATTCTAGTGGTTGGAGCCGAGGCAGTATCAAAAGTCCTGGACTATACCGACCGTAGCACTTGTGTTCTTTTTGGAGACGGTGCCGGCGCGGCGGTGATGGGCAGGTCGAATGGTGACGACGGTATCATAACCTCTTTTCTGGGGGCGGATGGCAGGGGAGCCAAGGACCTCTGTATGCCTGCCGGCGGCTCAGCCATACCGGCCACTGCGGAGAGTGTGGCGCAGAGATTGCATTATCTGCGCATGAATGGAACCGAAATATTCAAGTTTGCTACCAAAACCATGACCTCCGTAAGCGAACACCTGATCAATGAGGCCGGGCTTACTTACCAGGACATTGATTTGTTTATCCCTCACCAGGCCAATATCAGGATCATTCAATCCGCCGCCAAGCGTATGAAAATGCCTATGGATAAGGTGTTCATTAATGTGGACCGGGTGGGCAACACTTCGGCCGGATCGATTCCAGTAGCCCTGGCAGAGGCATACGAACAGGGCCGTTTGCATAAAGGCGATCTGGTCATGATGGTGGCCTTTGGCACCGGTTTGACTTATGGCGGGGTTATCTTACGTTGGGGGAGGGATTAGATGCGCATACATACCAGTATCTGCGACCTGTTCAATATTCAACACCCGATTATTCAAGGGGGTATGGCCTGGATTGCTGGGGGGCGGTTGGCGGCAGCAGTCTCAGAAGCCGGAGGTATGGGGACAATTGGCTGCGGCAATGCACCCGCTGATTGGCTTAAGCAACAGATAGATATAGCCCGGGGCATCACCTCACGCAACTTTGCGGTCAATCTGGTAATGACCTCTCCGTACCTGCAAGAGAATTTGGAGTTGATCGTCCGGGAGAAAATACCGGTGGTAGCCACCGGGGGCGGGAATCCCGGACCATATATAGCCGGTTTGAAGGAAGCCGGCATCAAGGTCATGCCAGTAATAGCATCGGTAGCCCTGGCCAAACGGCTGGAGAGACTGGGGGCTGATGTCTTTGTAGTCGAGGGTGTTGAATCAGGCGGACATGTGGGTGAGATGACCACCATGTGTATTGTGCCCATGGTGGCCGATGCGGTAAAAGTGCCCATAGTGGCTGCGGGCGGGATCGCTGATGGACGCGGGCTGGTGGCCGCTCTGGCGCTGGGTGCCCAGGGTGCGCAAATGGGCACCCGCTTTATCTGTGCCCGGGAAACCGACGTACACCCGAATTATCAGGAGAAAGTCATGAAGACCAGGGATCGCTCGACCGTGGTATGCGGAGAGACTACCGGTCACCCGGTCCGTGCCATACAGA
>CAZOMS010000035.1:0-15179 GCA_964580805.1 uncultured Syntrophomonas sp.
AATGGTTGCACTCCCGGCAATCCGCGTTGCCATGCAGATCATTGATCATCAGCGGCCACACCTCCTTCTTTTTGAATGCCGTGACCTAGTCGTTGGTCAAGCGGCTTTTATTCATTTTATAAGCAAGAAGCGTGCCAGGGTTCGAGTGATTTCGACACGGTGACCCTGCCCTTAGTCCTTTTCAGAAAATGCGAGCCAAAACACAGCCACTTTATTCTCGATAATTAAAGTCGCGAGGACGGCATCGGGTGATTGCTAGGTCTTGGAAGTGCTAGTGCGGAGGAGTATGGCGGCAGGCTTCCGCCACATTGGCTGAAGACCGCAGACCACGGGATGATCGGCATGGGATTGCTTACCCTTTCTCTGAGGTAGGATCTTTGGCTTGCAGTGGTGCGGCCTGTTATTTAACCCCTTTACGGTTGAACAGGTTAAGCCCGTTAACCTCCTTAATCTGTTTGCACCGCCCCACCTTGTCTATAACCACCTCATAATTGAGGCCGCCCGCCTCTATTCGCTGCCGAACCTGACGGGTGAGGTGCAGGTATTCGGATTCTGGTATGGGACCCAGGATCTCCAGGTCGAAGATGACTATTACCTTATTCTCGCCCTGGGCAATGCGGAAATTCTCGAGCCGGACATCCCTCTCCATGTCGTTCAAACAGACTGATACCTGCGCCCAAGCCGTGTCGATCTTGTGGTTGTCGGTGGAGATGGGGTCCATATGGACCACGATCTCTATGCCCAATTCCTGGTTGATCTGGTTTTCCAAAGTGTCAATGGAGGAATGGACCTCGACGATGTTGACATGGTCCGGTACCTCGGCATGGATGGAGGCCAATACCCGGTTGGGGCCGTAATCATGGATCTCCAGTTCGTGCGTCCCGATCACGTGCCTGCCATTTTTTACTATCTCATTGATACGGGCTGCCACCTCCGGGTCCGGAGCCGAGCCCAACAGCAGGTTGACGGTGTCCCGGGCGATATCGAACCCGGCATAAATTATGAATAGCGATACGGCCATTCCGGCCAGACCGTCGATGGGGAAGTCCCATAAACGTCCCAGGATCATGGACAGGATGACCACCCCGGTGGCAATGCTGTCGTTGAGGCTATCGTATGCGGTGCCCTTATTGATACTGGACTTGATCTTCTTGGATAAATACAGATTGTAGGAAAACATCCACAATTTAACCAGTACCGATGCTACCAGGATGGCCAAGGTCACATGGCTGAAGATTACCTTTTCCGGATTTCTCAGCTGGTGATAGGAATTGCGCAGCAGTTCGAAACCCACACCGAAGATGATGAAAGCGATCACCAGCGAGGCGATATATTCAATCCGGCCGTGCCCGAAGGGATGCTCCTGATCGGGCGGGCTGCTGCTCAGCTTGGCCCCCAGGATCGACACCAGCGAAGAGCCCATGTCGGTCAGGTTGTTGAAAGCGTCGGATATGACCGCGATGCTGTTGGAAACAAGGCCGGCGGTCAGCTTGACCCCAAACAGGAGCAGGTTGCAAAGGATACCCACGATCCCGGATAGCACGATATATGACTCCCGTACCTTCCTGTCATTTGTGTTCTGGTAGTCCTTTATCCAGCGACGGATGATAAGGTCGATCAAGGTCTTCTTCCCCCTCAACTGAAACACCGGGTGATGAGCGGCAGCCCGGCCCAGTGTCTATTTTATTATATGGCAAATGGAGGCGAATATTTTAGCAATTGCCGGTTAATCATGGCTCCCCTTCTGGATGCATTTCAGCCCGCCCACCGTCGCGCTCGCGAACGAGCCGCCGCAGTCAGGCAAGGCCCGGACGCGGCTATTCCATAATATCAGGTACGGGGCGCCAGGTTGACGTGTTATCAGACCATATTTCCCTAATCTGTCAAAAATAAAGCGCCCCGATGATAATTTTCGGAACGCAAGCGGGCTGCCGCACCTCATTAAAGCCGGAAGAATTGGGCTAAAAGGCCCGAAAGCAGTAAATCCCTTCTACGCAGCTCATGTCCAGGCGCTTTTGGCAGACCAGATGGTATAGGTGGGCCATGGCTTCTGCGGCAGCATGCATTTTTTGGTTGAAGGGAAATTCGTCCCAGCTCTTATAGGTCAAATCCCAATCCATCTGGGCAGCCACCTGCGCCCCGGTCATCGGCTCCCGACCCACTATGTCAAGGACATTCTGGATGCGGCGGGCGTGGTGCTCCTTTATCTCCGCGATCCTGGCCCGCATGTCCTGGAACAAGTTACGGTGCCCCGGCAGAACCAGCTCCACCTCCAGCTCCGCTGTCTTATCCAGGCTCCGCAGGTATTCACCCAGAGCATCGCGATTCAATACCCAGAGGCCGATATTGGGTGTGATTGAGCCCAGGATGTGGTCGCCCGCTACCAGGATCTTGTTGCTTGGTTCATAGAGGCACATATGTCCGGGGGTATGCCCGGATGTCTCGACGCAGCGGAAGTCGTACCGGCCTACCTTCACCCGGTCGCCCTCCCGCAGCCTGGTCAGGCTGACCGCCTTATTGCTGGCGTACTTGACCACGGCTTCCTCCCCGGGGGTAAAAGGCGCTCCGGCTGCCAGCAACCCGCTCTGGTGCAAATGAAGGGCCGAAGCCGCCAGGAACTTGCGATCCCGCAAGCCCATCTCCAGGATTAGGATATCCTGCTCGCCCATCAAAACCCGATTGTTGGGGGTGGCCAGGTATTCCACCAGTCCGGCATGGTCGGAATGGGCATGGGTCAAAAAAAGATCGGTGTCATCGATATCGGCTTCCAGTTGCCTCAAGGCATCCTCCATGACCACCCAGCAATCCTGCAGATTGAAGCCGGTATCAATCAAGAGATTCCTTTCTTCGCCGCGGAAGAAATAGGAATTGAGCACCCGCAGGGGGTTCTTGGACAAAGGTATTTCGATCTGGTACACATCGGGCAAAATCTCATTTATCATAACTGAAACCACCTTCGATATTTATACTGTAAGTCCCTGGAGACAGGGTACCCTGGAGTGCGTCCTGACCGGCCTGGTCCCAAGCAAACCCGTCCGATGCCGTAAGAAAATATCTTTTGTAGGGCTGGTCGATGGAAATCGAATTCCGACATTGGGTTCAGCAGGTCCCAACCGCTGGATGAATGAATATATTATAACGCCAAATCCAATCGAACAGGGAAAGTGCTATCTGCCGCATCCTTCTGCCGGCTGCAGATATACGCCGACACGCGGCGGTCCGCCAAGCTGCCCTACAGGAACAGCTCCGGCTCCCTCCGCACCTGGCTGCAATGGGCTATCAGCATCTGCCTGGTCCGGTCCAGCTTCTCGTGGCCGATGGATACAGCCTGTACCGGACATATCTTGACGCACCGGCAGCACTGTACGCACTTGGCCTCGTCTATGTCGTGAAAATTCTTCCAACTGATAGCCTGCATGGGGCAGCTCTCCGCGCACATGCCGCACTCCAGGCAGCTTGCCCCGATGGTGGGGATGGCATGAAGTCTTGGAGCACGCTCTTTATAAGGGAAATTGCCCTTCACCACCAGCTCCGGCCCTGTCTGACCAGCCATTATGGCATCCAGTTTCTTCCCTACCCGAACCCCAAAATTCCGGGCAATTTTCAGATCCTGCTGGTCCGGCCGGCCGGTGCCCACCAACCTAGTGTAGGAATGCTCGCCGATAAAGGCGCCCGCGGCAACAGCCGTAAACCCGTTGTTTTCCATGGTATCCTTGAGTTCCAACAAGGCATCGTCATAATCACGGTTGCCGTACACCGCCACGCAGACTGCCAGGGTCCGGTCGCCTTTGACCCGGCCCAGGTAGTCGACCAGGAAATCCGGCACCCGGCCCCCGTATACCGGCACCCCGGCCACGACCAAATCCTGCGGGCCAAAGCGGAGATCCTGACGGTTATAGGGATGACTAATGTCGCATTCCCTGGCCTTATTGCCCAGGCCCTCCCCGATCGCCTGCACCACCCGGGCGGTTGTGCCGGTGGCGCTGAAATACAACAAGTTCACCAGTTTATCCATCCTGCTCCTCCTGGTCCGGGTCAGCCAACTGCCCCCGTTCTTCGACGATCGTTTTATTGATTCAGCCGGCGTCTCCCGAGTCCCGACCATTAACTGGACGTCATAACAAGGACCGGCTCCAAACACCTAATGACATTAACAGTCCCGTGAAAACATTATTGGGCTTGGCGGATCGGATGCCAGGCGGGCTCGTTTTGTACTTTATATTTATTCACCGATTATCTTGATCAATACCCGCTTGTCTCTTTTACCATCAAACTCGAAATAGAAGATCTGTTCCCAGGTGCCGAAATCCAGCTTGCCGCCGGTAATGGCCACTACCACCTCGCGCCCCATCACCGTGCGCTTGAGGTGGGCGTCGGCATTGTCTTCGAAACCGTTGTGTCGGTACTGGCTGTAGGGCTTCTCCGGAGCCAGTTTCTCCAGCCACACCTCGAAATCATGATGCAGTCCGCTCTCATCATCGTTGATGAATACACTGGCGGTGATGTGCATGGAGTTGACCAGCACCAAACCTTCCTTGATCCCGCTGGTCTCTACCGCCTTCTGCACTTGACGGGTTATATTCTGCAGACCGCGGCGGCTAGGCAGGTGTATGTGCAGCACCTCCCGGTAAGTCCTCATCGGGGATTCCTCCTCTAGCTCCATCGTTTATTGCTATTATAGGACAGGCAGGAATGATTTGCCCCCACATTGCCAGAAAAGGTAAAGGACCAACATCTATACGGGATAGAGTTGGCCCTCTACTTTTGTGTGGTACTGATCACTGAGTACCTCCTTGTAGGATTTACCCTGTTACTTTCCGGTTTCCTCCCGGAGCAATTAGGTTAAGTCTCCGGGCCTTAACCTGCGGGGACTTCCATTTCCCAATCCAATCATACCGTGCGATATTATGGGTTTGGATTCACCTGGAAAACGTCTCTTCTCGAATCTTCCTTACTACCCTTGCCCTGGATCTCCGTTTAAGCCTTGTACCTATACCTTAACCCTGGGTCTTTTCCAGCAACACCTTTCTTGGTATGACTGCCGGGAATTAGTAATGAGACTGGGAAGAACCTTTTCTTTTCGTCCCCTGGTACAGGGTACCTGCCAGTACTTACAGCCGATGCTGTTTCCTAGTACTTTTAATATATGCGAAACATATGGGAAGGTCAATGTTTGTGATTGTTCTCTTTTTCATTTATCGGGCCATGACGGCTCTGGCGCCAAGGAGTGTCACCAGATACGGGAGGCGAAGTATGGGCTTGGCCGCACCTGTTAATCCTGGCCGAAAAACGAAAAATGACGGATTTCAGCCAGTCCCATTGATGCTACAATATAGACATAAGACCGCAATAGGCGGGCCTAACAATGAAACGGGGGGAGGAGTTAAGGGATGGAGTGGAAAGGCAGGAGAACCAGCAGTAACGTGGAAGACCGGCGCGGGTCGCGGACCAAGGGATTGGTGGGCGGAGGTGTCGGTACCATTATACTGGTGGTGCTTTATGCCGTGCTGGGCGGGGATCCCAGCGCCATCATCGGCGACCTGCAGCCCAACAATTCGCAGATCTCCACCCCCTATCAGGAGACTGCCCAGGAACAGGAACTGAGGGAATTCGCCTCGGTGGTACTGGCGGAAACCGAAGATGTGTGGGCCACTTTGTTCAGACAGGAAGGAGTCCGATACGTTGAGCCCACCCTGGTTCTATACACGGATGCGGTGACCTCGGCCTGCGGAACCGCCGCTTCCTCGGCCGGGCCCTTTTATTGCCCGGGCGACCAGAAGGTCTACCTGGACCTTAGTTTCTATAACGACCTGCAAACCCAGTTCCAAGCCCCCGGCGATATGGCCATGGCCTATGTAATCGCCCATGAGGTGGGCCATCACGTCCAGTACCAAATGGGCACCCTTCAGGAGGTGCAGTCGCTGCGGGGGCGGGTCAGCCAGACCCAGTACAACCAGTACAGCGTGCGGCTGGAGCTGCAGGCCGACTACTATGCCGGCGTGTGGGCCCATTATGCGGAGCGGACCAACCTGTTGGAGCCAGGGGATATTCAGGAAGCTTTGAACGCCGCCAGTGCGGTGGGTGACGACCGTATCCAGAAGAAATACCAGGGCGAAGTGGAACCGGATACCTTCACCCATGGCACCTCGGAGCAGCGCCAGCGCTGGTTCATGAAGGGGTATCAGACCGGCACCCTGGAGGGCGGCGACACCTTCAACGCCCGCACCCTATAAACGATGACGGATTTCCAGCCCGCCGATATCAGCAACGGTTGCCGCCGGGGGGCCGGCTGGTTGGGGTATCAAATATCACGAGTATGCAAAATTGGCCGGACGTGACTATTCGGGTTGCGGACCGGTCTCTTTCCTGGCAAACTTCTCCTGTCCCATTAACACCAGGTTGCTGACTGCGGTGGCAATCAAACGCCCCTGGCTCTTATCGACTCCCTCGCCATACAAATGGGCCAGGGTTTGGCCGATGGATTTCACACAAGCGCGAACTAACAGCACATCACCTACGAATATGGGCCGCTGGAAATTCATATGAATGTCTATGGAAGCCATATCGCGGCGGTGGGTTTCCATTTGCAGCAAGGATCCGAAAGTGTTGTCAAAAGCGGCAGTCATGAAGCCCCCCTGCATGGAACCCCGCGGATTGGAGTATACCTCCAGTACCGGGAAGGCGATGGTCAGGCTCTCTCCCTCCACATACTCGACGAATTCCGGCTGCATAAAGGACCAGCAGCTCGGTACCACCCGGGGCTGGATCAATTTCCTCTCCTTCTCAAAGGCTTTCCAATCCGTATATCTGGCCAAATTGCAGCCCTCCACCTTTCCGCCGGATTGCACCCCGGCAGCGCTCACCAATAAAAAGCAGCAGCACAGCGGAATATATTCTATCATTATATCCCCCTGTGCCGTTCAAGTTAATCCTTAAATTGTGAATCGATCCAATTGGCTGTGCTCCCTCCTCCTACTCCACCGTTACACTTTTGGCCAGATTGCGGGGTTTATCAACATCGGCCCCCCGAAAGATGGCCATATAGTAGGAGAATATCTGCAGGGGCACTACCGATACCAGCGGTGCCAGCAGTTGGTCCACATTGGGCAGCAGGATCTGCTCATCGCATTCCTGGCAGGCTTCCTGCAGGTTTTCCTTACAGACCGCCACCACCACTGCCCCGCGGGCTTTGACCTCTTTAATATTGGACATGGTCTTGTCGACCAGATTATCCTGGGTGATGAGGGCCAGTACCGGAACCCCCACATCGATCAGGGCCAAAGGCCCATGTTTAAGTTCCCCGGCCGCATATGCCTCAGCATGGACATAGGAGATTTCCTTGAGCTTCAAGGCCCCTTCCATGGCCACCGAGTAGTCCAGTCCTCGCCCCAGGAAGAAGGTATCCGAAACCCCCTGGTATTTTTCCGCCAGTCTCATGATGTCATCCTGTTGGGTGAGCACCTGCTCAACCGCTTTATCCATCTGGCTGATGCCATAGGCCAGCTCCTGCAGCTGCGCTTCGTCCAGGGTCCCCCGCCGGCGGGCCAGGTGCAGCCCCAGCAGGTACATGACCAGCACCTGGGTGGAATAGGCCTTGGTGGATGCCACGGCAATCTCTGGCCCGGCGTGGGTGTATATGACCCGGTCGGCCTCCCGGGCCACCGAACTGCCCACCACATTGGTCACCGCCAGAACCTTAATCCCCTTCCGTTTGGCCTCCCTCAGCACTGCCAGGGTATCGGCAGTCTCGCCCGACTGGCTTATAACTATCATCATCGAATCAGGTTGCCAGAGGACCTCCCGATAGCGGAATTCCGATGCAATGTCGGTCTCCACCGGTATCCCGGCCAGTTTCTCAATTATGCTGCGGCCTACCAGCCCGGCATGATAAGCGGTGCCACAAGCCACGATATAGATCTTCTCCACCCCGGCCAGTATATCGTCAATGCCCAGTTCGGTGAGGTCGACCAGGCTATCCTTGATGTTCCCCCGCAGGGTCTCCTTCAGGGCGTTGGGCTGCTCATGAATCTCTTTCAGCATAAAGTGCTCGAAGCCATTCTTTTCGGCGGCGATAGGATCCCAAGTGACGGTGAATATCTCTTTGTTTACCGGATTGCCGTGAAAATCGGTGATCGCCACCGAATCGGACTGCAGTACCACAAATTCGCCATCCTCCAGAATGTAGACCTGGTTGGTCCGGCCCAAAATGGCGGGAATATCGGAAGCCAGGTAGTTCTCTCCCTTGCCCAGACCCACAATCAGGGGGCTGTCTTTCTTGGCGGCGATTATCCGGTCGGGCTGATCGCAACACACCACAGCGATGGCGTAGGAACCATGCAAGTCCTGCAGGGCCCGACGTACCGCCTCCTCCAGCGAACCCTGGTAATATTTCTCCACCAGGTGGGACAACACCTCGGTATCGGTTTCAGACACGAAATCGTGTCCCTCCAGCATCAGGTCCTTGCGCAGCACCGCATAATTCTCAATAATGCCGTTGTGTACCACCGCGATATGGCCGCTGCAATCGCAATGGGGATGAGCGTTGGCATCGCTGGGCACTCCGTGGGTGGCCCAACGGGTATGCCCAATGGCCAGGTCGGCCGGTTGCACTTCACCAAGGGAGGCTGCCATCTCCGCCAGCCGTCCCTTCTTTTTGGTCACTTGGAGGCTGCCATCATTGTAAACGGCTATCCCGGCCGAGTCATAGCCGCGGTATTCCAGCTTGCTCAAGCCGTCGATGATCACCGGCACGGCGTCGCCTTTGCCGATATAACCCATGATTCCACACATTAAAGTATTTCCCCCAATTATTCTTATTTTGGAATTGGTGGTCGTAAATCTGCCGATAAAACTGGTAAGTCTACATGCACAGCCTTTTATTGCGCATATCGCTATCCGTTTTGTAGCCATGCTGACGATGGTAGAACCCAACACCGGGGGGCACCCGCCGACAATCTCGATAAACCCCCACCTCGTCACCCGGTGGCTCGACCATGGCGCAGTGCGCGCGGTCCACCTAATATTACACACCGGGGCAGGCGCTTATTGTTCCTGAGCCTGTTTGATTGCGTCGCTTATCTCCGCGATCACCTCCTCCAAAAGGTATTGTCTCGGACCCTGGGCCATTATCCTGACCAAGGGCTCGGTTCCGGAAGGCCGAACCACCAATTTGCCCATCTCGCCCAGTTTCTTCTCGGCCCTGTCCAGGGCGGCCGTAACCAGTTCATGGGACAGGATGGTCTCCTTGTCTTCGAGTTTAATATTGACCAGCATCTGGGGCAGTTTTTCCATCTCCCGAGCCAGGGCCGACAGAGGCATTCCAGTGCGCTTTAACACTTCCACCAGTTTGAGAGAGGTCAACAGACCGTCGCCGGTGGTGGAGTGCTGCAGGAATATCACATGGCCGGACTGTTCACCCCCAAGTACAGCTCCCGTCTCTTTCATCTTTTCCAGCACATAACGGTCTCCTACCTTGCAGTTTTCCACCTGGACGCTCTCCCGCCGCAGGGCAATATCCAGGCCGATATTGCTCATCACTGTGGCCACCACCAGAGGCGGATCAAGCAGGCCCCGCCGACGCAGGTCGAGGGCACAGATAACCATGAGGTGGTCACCGTCTGTCTCGTTGCCAAACTCATCTACCACAATGCAGCGGTCGGCATCCCCGTCATAGGCTATGCCTACGTCGGCTTTAAAATGCACCACCGCCGACCGCAATCCTTCGGCATAGGTAGACCCGCAGCGATCGTTGATATTGATCCCGTTGGGATTGTTGTTAATGGCGATCACCCGGGCCCCCAGCCGGCTCCACAAGCGGGGCCCGGCCTTGTAGGCAGCGCCGTTGGCGCAGTCCACCACCACGGTCAAGTCGTTGAGTTTATCGGTGCCAGTGTAACATGATACCAGATAGTCCAGGTAGCGGTTCAGGGCTTCCTCCACGTCGTAGACCCGGCCTACCTCTTCACCCACCGGACGGCTTAGCTTGGCGGTACCATCCCGCACCAGCTTTTCGATCTGTTCTTCGATCTCGTCGGGCAGCTTATAGCCGTTGGGTCCGAAGAACTTTATGCCATTGTCCTGGACCGGATTGTGGGAGGCGGAAATAACCACCCCGCAGGAAGCGTTATAAACCTGAGTCAGATAGGCAACTGCCGGGGTGGGTATTATTCCTACCGTCAGGACGTCGGCGCCAGTTGAACAAATACCGGCGATCAAGGCTGCTTCCAACATGTCACCCGACAGACGGGTATCTTTTCCAACCAGAATCCGGGGCCGCGAGCCCGTATCCTGCATGGCCAGCACGTAACTGCCGGCCCGACCTAAATTGAAGGCCAGCTCTGGCGTCAATTCGATATTGGCAATCCCTCTTACTCCATCAGTTCCAAACAACGCTCCCACGTCATAATACCTCCACTGTCATATTCGAATACTTGGCTGGACCGGTATCGTCCAATCTCTCCTTCCGCGCCTTGTTTGACCGGCCGGGCGGAGATGGCCGCAACATTATATGTTTTTAATGTTTATATATTTAGTATGCTGATTGACCATACTTTGTTAACATAACTGTACGTCCGCCCACCCGGCAAGAATAAGCGGCGCAATTTCCCTCCAATGGTCTACAAAACATAGTCTACCCTTAAATATTGGTTTCGGGTAGTGCATTTTGTCCAACAAAAAACGCTCAGCCCACGGACCGCGAACTGGGCGCAATTTTACCAATCAGGGCAGTTGTATATTGTCGGTCGGTGGTGAAGCTATTTTAACCAGAATACTGACCCGGGCCGGTACGATCGAAACTCCTTCCGGCTGGACCAGCTCGGCCACCTGGCTGAAATCTTCGGTGCGGCCGCTTATGTCAATAGGCCGGGTGAACACCTCAGTCAGACTCTCTACCCGGGCCTGATCCCCCAGGATAGTGACCTGGACGGGCTCGATGACGGTTTCTCCGGTTATGAAACCGGGTTCAATCACCCCGGTGAACTGAGGTGCCACGTTGACCTTCTTGCTCAGTTGGGTTCTCTCCACCACCACATAAGCATTGATAGCCGCCGGAACGATCTCCACCCCCTGGGTGAAAGTATTACCGTTGGCATCCCGGGCTTCCAGTTCCGGTTTCAACATAGCTATATCCAACACTTCGGCTAGTCGCACGGGCGCCACCACCGTAGCCACCCTGCTTACGGCGTCTGCATCACCCTTGATCACACAGCGGTCGGGGGAGAGCAGGATCTGGGTCACTGCATAGCCGGGTTGGGTGCTTTGCTGGATCTCATGTTTGATGGGCATGACCCTTTCGCCGAGTGCTTCCAGGATGATTTCCACCTGTTTGGGCTGCACCGAGGTGAACAGGGCGCCCTCAACATCGGCCAGCTTGACCGGCACCTGGTGCACCCCTTTATCGTAACCGGTCAGGTCAACATAAGCTTGTATCTCGGAAGCCACCCCGGCAGAGCCCCAGATCCGCACCGATACCTGCTGGGGACCGCTAACATTAAGGCCGGCGGGCACGTTGTGGTACTGCAGGGCTACCGAGGTGGTTTTGCCGGTCGAGGTCACATCCCCCTGGTTGACAACATAGAACCACAGCAAGAGGGCCATCAAAAATGAGGCCAACCGCAGCCAGTTCTTATTTATCGCTGTCTTTTCGGACATGCGCCGTCCTCCTCTTCCAGACTCTCTCCGGCGGAGCTGCCGGGATGACCAATTCCATTTCCAGTACCTCCTGCAGCGACTTTTCGTCCAGATACCGGACCAACCGCCCGGCACGGGCCACCGAAATAGTGCCCGTCTCCTCCGAGACAATAACCGCGACGGCATCAGACACCTCAGTGATGCCTAATCCCGCCCGGTGCCGGGTACCCAGTTTGGGATCGACGGCCGGGTTGCTGCTCAGGGGCAGAAAACAGGCAGCGCTCTGAATGCGGCCGTGTTTGATCACTACCGCCCCGTCGTGCAGAGGGGTATTGGGTACGAATATATTGATCAGCAGCCCGGCTGAGACCACCGCTTCCATCCTGGTCCCACTATCCAGGTATTCCTCGATATCGGTGTCCCGGGCCAGCACGATCAGCGCCCCGACCTTGTCCCGGGCCATCAATTTGGCGGCGGTGGTTATCTCATGGATCAGCAGCCGGTTGGTATCAGGATTACTGCTGCCATAGTAGGTCTTGAGGAATTTGCCCTGCCCCAGCTGTTCCAGAATGCGGCGCAATTCGGGCTGGAAAACGATCGGCAGAGCTATGGCCAGGACTATCCAAAACATGTCCAAGAGCCAGTTGAGTAAATCAAGCTGCAGAACAGTGGCTCCCGCGGAAAAGAGCAGCAGCACAATTACTCCTTTAAGAAGCTGTTCGGCCCGGCTGCCCTGGATCAAACCCAACAGGCGGTAGAATATGTAGGTAACGATGACGATGTCGACCAGGCTGCGGACCACGTCCCAAGGACTGGCGAAAATCCCGGTCAAATTGTAGAAATCCAAGCAACGATCCCCCTCGGTGATTGGTGCACGCTGAGTACGGCCCGCGGCTGCCCGGGCAGCAGTACCTGCCGGCAATCGGCAAACCTACCCGGGTAGGTAAAACGTCTCTACTATACTAATGTCTGCGAAAAACCGATTCTTAAAACCGGTTATGTTCGAATAATTATATGTGATGTAACAAATGTCAGCCGCTACCTGCGGGCATACCATTTTTGCGGTTGGTCCAGCCCTTGACCCCTTCAGCGGTTCTGCCCATCGGCACATATGGAGAGGGCCTGGCCCCATGCCGACCTGCCCTATCAGAAGTAATGGAAGACCGCCAGGATTCCTGATTGCAGTCCGATTACCCCGCGGGCCCCGGTCAGCACGTTGGATACCGCGTAGGGATTATCGCTGCGTAAAACCGTATTCTGCAGTGAAAATTCAAAACCATCCACCCTGGCCCCTTCCACCCTATCGGTCAAGGCTATCAGGGAGACTATATCCCCCGCCGTTCCCTCGATGATCTGCTCATTCCTCACCAGGTACACCCAGCACTCCGGGGTGTAATGGCTGACCCTTATTCCCTGCCGGACCAATTCTATCCCAGCATACATGCTATGCAGGGTATGATCCAGCCGTTTACCCAGCGCCCCCAGCAGCACAATATGGTCGGCACCCCGCCCCCCGGCCAGCTCCAAGGCCAGCTGCAGGTCGGTCAGGTCCTTGCGCACCGGATACTGGATGAATTCCACCCCTTGGGCAGTATAATATTTCCTTACCTCCGGCCGCACTGAGTCCAGGTCCCCAATAACGCTGTCGGGTATGATGCCCATCTGAAAGGCATAATTGGCTCCCCCGTCGGCACATAGGATGGTATCTGAATTCTGGAAAATATCCTTATAGGCATCTAATTCCCCGTATTCGCCATTGGCCAGTATAATACAGCGCATCGTGCCACCCCGATCTGCAAATTTATTGATTCACTGCCTGTATGATACCATAAACAAGGCACGGTGATTTTAGGATAAAACCATTCTATAAGCGAGATTATGGAAAATATTTTTGTAAATTGACAAAAAAAAACCTGTTATCTATAATGCTATTATTGTAAATAGCAAAGGAGGCGAAACAAATGGCCTATTTCATAAACGACGATTGCATCGCCTGCGGTCTCTGCCTAGAGGAATGCCCGGCGGAAGCCATCTCGGAGGGCGAGGACAAATATGTAATAGATCCGGATTTATGCACCGACTGCGGTTCATGCCTGGATATATGCCCGACCGAAGCCCCGCAGCCAATGGACGAATAGAATAACAACCGCACTCATAATATTCGCAGCTCGACTCCCGCCGAACCTTCGGCGGGATTTTTTTACTTCAGGCCAATATAATCGTTCTGCCGCAGGGCCTCAAATAGTATTATGGCCGCCGAATTGGACAGGTTGAGGGAGCGCCCCGTATCCCGCATGGGAATGCGGATCTGGCCCTCCGGGAAGGTCTCCAGGATCTGGGGGGGCAGGCCCCGGGTCTCGCAGCCGAAAACCAGCACATCCCCGGGATGGTAGCGAACCTGGTGGTAACTGCGGGGGGCATGGGTGGTGGCCAGGTAGAACCGGCAGTCCCAGTTAGCCTGACTAAAATCGGTGAAGCTCTCCCACACCTTGACCTCCACCTGATCCCAGTAATCCAGCCCAGCCCGTTTCAGGTAACGATCGGTCACCGAAAACCCCAAGGGCTTGACCAGATTGAGAGTGGTGCCGGTCAACGCGCAGGTGCGGGCTATGTTGCCGGTATTCTGAGGTATCTCTGGTTCCACCAGAACTATCTGCATAATTCATCGTCACCACCATTAACTAAAACTGTTTCCCTGCTACAAGAAATATTTCCGATAAACAGGCAGCGTCGTCCTATCCATCGCATCCCGCCGCCCGGTCTAAATCATGGCGAAAGCAGAACCGGTTTGTTAGCTATGATCCAGATTGAGTTTGGCCGCTGCTCTATCCATGCCCCAAATTATACCTGAAGGCAACATTCATAACAATTTGCCCGGCCGCAAAGAATAAGCCCGAAGCAAAATAATAGTAAAGGAGAGATTTATTTGCGGCCCAGCAATCGGAAAACATTAGTCTCACTTCTTTTGGTGACTTTCGTGGCAGCCCTGCTGGCGGTAGCAGGATGCAACCAGGCGACCAAGAAACCGGATCTCACCCCGGAAAAACCAACGGCGCCACTGGCCCCCGAGGTCACCCAATACAAGAGTGAGCCTAATATCATCCTTTATCGCAGCGCTACCGGCCAGAAGCAGGAGCTTAAGCTGGAGGAATACCTGAAAGGGGTAGTGGCCGCCGAAATCGGTCCTAAATTCCCCATGGAAGCGCTCAAAGCCCAAGCCATCGTGGCTCGCACCATGACCTTGGCCCTGCTGAATTATGAAAACGGCACCCGGGGAAAACATGGAACCGATGCCAGTGACGACCACACCGAATTCCAGGCCTATGACGCCAAGAAGATTACCCCGGAGATCGCCCAAGCGGTGGATCAGACCCGGGGCCAGGTGCTGACCTACCAGGGCAAATTCGTTTATGCCCTCTTCTCCTCAGCTTCGGCGGAGAAAACCGCCAGCATCGAGGAAGGCTTTCCCAAGCTGAAGGACAAAGCCTCCGCTTATATAGTACCGGTGGATACCAACGGGCTGCAGGCCGCCCCGGAAAAATACCGGG
>CAZOMS010000036.1:0-15071 GCA_964580805.1 uncultured Syntrophomonas sp.
GCCGCAACATTATGATCGAAGAAGCCATCGCCCATCATCAGGAGGCCTGTGTGGGATTGTACCTGGCAGTGCGGATGGCCCTGGTGGCCGACCGGTTACTGGGACAGTTGAACACTCCCGACCTTACGGTTGCCGTTATAGGCTCATCTTGCCTGGCCGACACCCTGCAAGGCCTCACCCGGGCTAGGTTGGCAAATCCCGCCCGGTTTATCTTCCGGGAGGATGAAAAGGTCTTTCGCAGCATCTGGGAAAAACCTGGGCGCCGCCTGACTATAACTGCCCGGCAGGAACCTGATATGGAGACGTTTGCCGAGCTGGCCGATGATATACTGTTCAAGATCGAATTGGAGCAGTTATAAGGTCATTAGCTCCCGGCTGTTCCATTTGTCCAGTGTGCCCGCTGTGGGGAATCCTGCATGGGGGGCTATGGCCAAATGTTAAACGGCTATCAGTCCGCGCGGCTTGCGGCCTCACCGAAGCATAACAATCGACCCAATCGACGTAGCCATGCTCCCCGAGCAGAGGAGCATCCCTTTGCCGTCGGCAAGCATTTATTATTTTTCGGCCTGTCGGGAGCAGACTTATTAGCGGGGGATCTTGATTGGATGTTTGCATTTCGGCAGGGGATAGGGTATAGTATAAATACCCTATCAGGGTATAATAAAGGTCGGATTTTTACCAATCAACACATGCGTGACGGGTGAATGTTCTTGGGAAGGCAGGTGAGCTGTATGTTCAATATAACGGAGAAAGCCCGCCAGAAATTCGCGGAGGGCTTGGAAAAACGCAAGATATCCCATGATGCCAAGCTGCGAGTCAATTTCGGCGGCATCGGCTGAGGCGGCCCCAACCTTTTTTTGACTCTGGATGAGTCAAATCACGAGAACGACCAGGTGGTCGAAAACGGTGGGGTCAAAGTGGTATACGACCGGGAATTGGAGCAGTTCCTGAGAAATGCGGTGATCGATTATTCCTGGATTCTAAAATACTATATCAGGGGTGGTTCACAGTCATCATGTTAGTGATGGAGCTACAGGAGCGCAAATGGTAGCCACGGCGCGGGAGGCATTCGAAGCCTTTGGGACAGGGTTTAGCCCCAGATTGATGTAACTGAAGCGAGGATGTATCACGTTCCTGATAGAGATGGATAAGAAATTGAGCCGGCGTGTATAATGCCGGCATATTTTTTTCCTGGTATTATGAACATACCAGACAGCGCAATCAGATGTGAATCATTGGGGAGGGAGCATATGAAGGCCATAACTATCATCAACAGTCATCCCGGCAGCGGTCAGACCACGGTGACTGTCAATTTGGCCACCGGTTTGCGGGCCAGGGGCCACCGGGTTTTGATCGTCGATTGGGGGAAAAACGAAAAACTTTCGCAATGGATGGGAGTTGTTCCGCCCTCGATGAGTATGGCCGATCCGAACTCTTGCGATCTCATAACTTCAACTCGCCTAGGGGTTGATCTGTGGAGCTTGGACTGCGATGAAGGAGGGCTGGATGTGGAAGGCGCTCTGATCTCGCTTAGCGAAGGGACAAATTATGAGTATATACTGATACATCCGGCATCGATTGAAAACGTCAAACAGCTGAATGATCTTCCCTTTAAGTTGGCGGTATGCACGGACCTCGAGCATCCGACCGAATTGGCCCTGATCCAGACTCTGCAGCAGAGTCTGGGCGGAGCGAATGATGAGCCCAGGTCGATCGATCTCATCATATCCAACAAGATAAACACCAAGGAGTGGGACCACAACAGCCAGCAGCTGTTTGCCTTAGGCGATTATTTTGGCTATGAAACCCTGGCCGATCCCATCCCTCACTGCGAGAGAATCCACGATCTGCCCCTGACTGGGCGGACGGCCTGGGAACTGCCGCAGGAAAACCTCAAATCGGCTTTTACCCGCTTAGTGGAGACAGTCGGGGAGTTGTAGTGCTGCGTACGTACAGCGGGAGTCGGCTGCGACAATAACCTAGCCCTAGTGCCGCAGAGAATATTTTTGACAAAACAGAAGGGTGCCAGGGCACCAAACCCAACAGCGATGGACCGGCGATGGGATAAGCTCAATCGTCCGGTTCAAATCTTTTTCTGCAAACCCCACAATTAGTTATTGACATATGCCCAATATAAATCTAAACTAAAAACGTAAAGGACATATGTCTAAAACTCGAAGAGGTTATGATCTGTCCGGGAGGTTGAACGTATACAATGCGAGCGGCCTTTATCAGGCAATGACCAGGAAAGGGGAGATGTTTTATGCCGCGTTTGGATGGAACCGGACCGTTGGGCAGGGGCCCTATGACGGGTAGAGGAATGGGAATGTGTATTATCGGAGCTGATGCGCTGCGGCGCGGGGTCCGGGCCGGGAGAGCCTTGGGGCGAGGGGCAGCGATAGGTTTCGTGCCGGGGATGAGCCGGGGCACAGGTTGGGGACTGGCATCCAGATTGGGACGAGGCATGGCCAGGGGGCTGGGCAGTGCCGCCATCCTGGGACTGGGTTATGGATTCGCCCGGGCGTACGGGAGAAGGGCCGGTATGAAAGTTAACAACGCCATGGAAGCCAATCTGGAACCGAAAGGGCAGATGCCGCAGTGGTAAAAGAGGATTGGGAAGATAAAGTGGACTCCATCAACAAGTGTATGGAAAGTCGGACCGGGAGCCAAAGCCCGGTTGGTTAAGAGGTGATCTAAGAATGGCCCGACCCAGAAAGTGGAGAAAAGTTTGCTGCATGCCGGCCAGCGACCGCTTTGGACCGCTGAACCGGCCACTCAGTCCGGAAAACTGCGTAGTCATGTCGGTGGATGAATATGAGACCATCAGACTGAACGATTTAGAGGGCTTCACCCAGGAACAATGCGCCGAACAGATGAATATCGCCCGGACTACCGTGCAGCGCATGTATAATGATGCCCGCCAAAAATTGGCCGATGCCCTGGTGAACGGCAAGGTGCTGCGGATCGAGGGCGGTGACTACCAGCTGTGTGAAGGTGAGGAGGAAATCTGCCGATGCGGGGGCTGCCACCGTCATCGGATGGGCTGGAAAGCAAGAGAACGGGATCGGCTCGACAAGGCAGGCCTCTCCGAGCCGGACGATCGATCCTGAGTACATGCCTGCTCACAGCTGTTATAAACGATTACGATGCAGAAAGGAGGGCCAGCAATGTTTATTGCTGTACCTGCAGATGACAAGTCCATGGAAAGCAAGGTGTGTGTTTCCTTCGGACGGGCACCCTATTTCCTGATATACGATAGCGATAGCGGCAACGCAGATTTTATTGACAATCCGGCCGCCGCCAGCCAGGGCGGCGCCGGCATCAAGGCCGCCCAAACGGTGGTGGACAGCCAGGCCCGGGTTCTGCTTGCCCCCCGCTGCGGCGAAAACGCTGCTCAGGTGATTGATGCCGCCGGCATCAAGATGTTCAAGACCTTAAATGATTCGATCCGGGCTAACATCGCCGCCTATAAGGAAGGCCGATTGAGTCCCTTGGACGATGTTCATCCCGGGTTTCACGGTCAGGGAGGCAAGTAAGGTGAAGATAGCGGTCTTAAGCGGCAAGGGCGGCACCGGCAAGACTCTGTTGTCCGTGAACCTGGCTGCTGTGGCCGGCGATGCGGCCTATATCGACTGTGACGTGGAGGAGCCCAATGGGTATCTGTTTTTAAAGCCCGCCGAGGTGGCGACTGAAGAGATCACCGTCAAGATCCCGGTGGTGGATCAGGGATTATGTGATGGCTGCCGGAAATGTGTGGAGTTCTGCAAATTCAATGCCTTGGCTAATATCGGTCAGAAGCTGATGATTTTTGAGGAGGTCTGTCATTCCTGCGGAGGCTGCATATTACTGTGCCCGCTGCGGGCCTTGACGGAGAGAGACAAGGTCATCGGCGTGGTCGAGAGTGGCCTTTCAGACAATGTCCGGGTCATGACCGGGATACTCAATACCGGAGAGGCTACCGGCATTCCCATAATCAGGAGACTCCTGACCAACATCCCCGCGGGGCTGACATTTATCGACTGCCCCCCCGGCAGTGCCTGTATCGTGATGGAAAGCATCAGGGATTCCGATTACTGCATATTGGTGGCGGAGCCCACCATTTTCGGGGCCCACAACCTGTCCCTGGTCCATCAACTGGTGCAGTTGTTCGGCAAACCCCATGGGGTGGTGCTAAACAAATGTCTGGAGGGAACCAACCCTTCCGAACAATACTGCCTGGACAAGGGCATCAGGATACTGGCGCGGATCGATTATGATCAGGAGTTGGGGATTCTAAACTCTGAAGCCCGGGTGGCAGTCCGGGAAAGTGACCGATATGGCGCCATGTTTGCGTCCCTGCTGGATAAGGTGAGGGAGGAGGTGCAGCATGAAGCAGCTTTTGATCCTCAGCGGTAAGGGCGGCACCGGTAAAACCACGGTAGCCTCGGCTTTTATAAGGTTGGCCCGAGCCAGGGCATATGCCGACTGTGATGTAGATGCGCCCAACCTGCATCTGGTCCAGGAACAGGCATCAGAACCCAGGCGGGCCGATTACTATGGGCTGCCCAAAGCGCGAATAGACGAACAGGTCTGCATCGAGTGTGACCTGTGCCGCCAGCATTGCCGTTTCGATGCCATCAGCGCTGAGCCGGTCTATGAAGTGGATGATTATGATTGTGAAGGATGCGGGGTGTGCGAATATATCTGCCCGGTAGGGGCGGTGTCTTTGCATCCTGCGGTGGCCGGGGAATTGAGCTTATATCAAAACCATGCAGTGTTCTCTTCCGCCCAGCTGAAGATGGGCAGCGGGACTTCCGGCAAACTGGTAACCGAGGTCAAAAAGCAAATGATGGCGGTGGCAGTCGATGTTGATCTGGCCATAATCGATGGTTCACCCGGCATCGGCTGCCCGGTGATCGCTTCCCTCAGCGGGGTCGACATGGTGCTGATAATTGCCGAACCTTCCCTATCGGGGATCAGTGATATGGAGCGGATCATAAGGACCGCCCGGCAATTCCAGACCAAGATCGCGGTGTGTGTCAACAAATACGATACCAGTCCCGGCAACAGTGAAAAGATAGCCGCCTTTTGCAGTCTAAACAATTTGCCCCTGCTGGCGTGTATCCCCTATGACCCGGAGGCGGTCAAGGCTGTCAATGAAGCCCGCAGCATAGTAGATGTCGATTGCCCGTCGGGGCGGGCGGTCCGGGAGGTGTTCGAGCAAACCATGAACATATTGGGGGAGGAGGGCGGCCGAGGTATCCGGATCCCAGGAGGTTGATAAGAAGCCGGCGGGGCGCCCGGATCCCAAACTGCTGACAAGAGGATGGCGGGGGCATCCAGATATACCGGGTAACTGATAATAGGACCGCGGGAGATCTCCAATACCGGGAAAATGGTAAGAGAGCGACGTCAGCATTCAAAATCGAGGCTGCTTGCAAGGGAACAAGCCCCAGGCCCCCCAATGATGCTCGATTGAGCAAGACAGGCCGCTGACCGGCGGGCAGCCGTAATAGCGTACTTACTATTTCAGCACTAATTAACACAGCACTATATTGGAAAGGGAGAATGAAAGGTGAGCGACAATTGTACCCAGACATGCAGCACCTGCGGAGAAGACTGCGGGGAGAGAAGGGAGCCGCAGAGTTTGCTGGCGGAACCCCATGAGTTGAGCCGGGTCAAAAAGGTAATAGGGGTGGTCAGCGGCAAAGGCGGGGTGGGCAAATCCCTGGTCACCTCAATGCTGGCTGTCACCATGCAACGAAGAGGTTATAATACAGCCATCCTGGATGCCGACATAACCGGACCATCGATACCCAAGGTATTCGGGGTCACCAGCAAGGCCATCGGTAATGCCATGGGTTTGCTGCCGGTGAAAAGCGCGGCTGGCATAGATATCATGTCGGTCAACCTGCTGGTGGGAGATGAAACCGACCCGGTCCTCTGGCGCGGGCCTATCCTGGCCGGGGCAGTCAAGCAATTCTGGACCGATGTAATTTGGGATGACGTCGACTACCTGTTTATCGACATGCCTCCCGGCACCGGTGACGTACCCCTGACGGTTTTCCAGTCCATACCCGTGGATGGCATCATCATCGTGACCTCGCCCCAGGAACTGGTGGGTATGATCGTCTCCAAAGCGGTTAAGATGGCCCGGCTGATGAAGGTTCCCGTAATCGGTTTGGCCGAGAACATGGCCTATTTTAGATGTCCCGGCTGTGACCAGGAGCACAATATTTTTGGGGCCAGCCACGTGGCCAAGATAGCCGCCCAATATGGCTTGGAGGTGCTGGCCCGGCTGCCGGTCGATCCGCAGCTGGCGGAGTTGTGCGACCAGGGGAGGATCGAAGAATTCAAGGGTGACTGGCTGAACCGGATAGCAGAGGTTTTGGCTCAGAAGGTCGGCAATGATGTAGAAAATAATGGAGGTAATAAAGTGAAGATAGCGGTAGCCAGTGAACAAGATATGGTGACCGGCCATTTCGGCCATTGCATCAATTTCAATATCTACGAAACTGAGGGCTCGGAAATAATCAAGAGCCAATCCATACCCAATCCAGGGCATAAACCCGGCTTCCTGCCCAATTTCCTCAACGATTTGGGGGTCAAGGTGGTCATCTCCGGCGGCATGGGCGGCGGAGCGGTAGACATCTTCAATGAGAAGGGCATCGAGGTGATCTTGGGGGCACAAGGTCCGGCCCGGGAGGCGGTCCAACAATACCTGCTGGGTCAGCTGGCCTCGACTGGTTCCATCTGCCACGACCATCAGCATCATGAGGGATGCGATCACGGTTCGGTGCCGGGTTGCGGCAGTTTATAAATCGTTCTTAGGTTTCTAATTTTGCGGACACCCAATAATTGAGTTCATCTCCTTTATCCAGCGTGTTGGGGGCACCCTGGGGCGGGAGAAGATATAATTCCTACCCTCTTCCTGGCCGGCATTCATTGCCGGCTTTTTTTTGCCCGGAATATGAAAGGAAAGGTACGTATTTGTTAGAAATGTATTAGTATACCCCCAGTTACTGGAAGCAGCCGGTGTGGATTCAGTTCCTGAACTGGCCCAATGTTAAGCCGACAACCTGGTGACCAAGATGATTGAAGGCGCCTCGTGCATAACATTTTTCTTCGGGATTTCTTAGGGGATGTAAGAATTTGGACGGGTATAGTGTAATATTACATAGACACCGTTTTTTGAGACGGGGCATTTTGTTCCTGGTGCCAGGCAGGAGCCAACCCTCGAGAAGTGCCGGCGACGGGGACAAGAACATCTCGGAGCCCCTGCTGTCAAAGCGGTTTAATGGAGTGATCATTAAGACTGGAGGTGGGATTAGTGCAATTATTCAAGAAAAGAGCGACTTTGTTATGGACCCTGGTGCTGATGGCAGCCTTGTTGATGCCCAGCCTGTATTTCCCGGCCCCGGCGGCGGCAGCCACATCTCCCCGGATAGTGGATCAAAACGCTGATGTTAATAAGGACTATGTTACATTGCAGGCGGAGATAAACCTCTATTCCTCAAACTATCACATAACTGAATACGGCTTTTATCATGACAGTGATAACGGTGACCTGGAGTACCTGGAGGGACCTGATTCCCAATGGGTCAAGGTGGGCGATGCTGCGGATGAACTGGAGCCGGGCGGTACTTTCACGTATGACCTGTCCGTCGACGATATGGAGGACGTGGCCGGGTTCGATCCGGACGAGCCCTACTATTTCCGGACTTATATCATTTATGATGACCTGGACCTGGGTTTCCAGCGGATCAGCTACAGCTGGTTCAGAGCCTTTGAACTGGATACCAAGACCGCTCCCGAGGTGACCACGGCTGCCGCCACCAGCATCGACTCCGATTCGGCCAAATTGAATGGCGAGATCAAGGATTTCGGCAGTGATGACGAGATCACCGAATACGGTTTCTATTATGGCACCACCTCTCCCCCTACCACCAAGAAGGTGGTAGGGGATGATGGCGACTCTATTGACGAAGGTGAAGATTTCAGCTACGATCTCACCGGTCTCAAGGCCAATACCCGTTACTATTTCCGGGCCTATGCCCGCAACAGCGAAGGTATTGCCTATGGTACGGTGCGCTCTTTCGTTACCACCGCCGACAACCGGTTGCCTGACGTAACCACCGTAGCGGCCACGGAGATCGAGTCCGATACCGCCCTCCTGAACGGAAAGATTGTGGATTTCGGGGATGACGATGAAATAACCGAATACGGTTTCTATTACGGCACCAGTTCCTCCCCTGCCACCCGAAAAGTGGTGGGCGATGACCGCGATTCCATCGATGAAGGCGACGAGTTCGAATACAAATTGACCGGGCTCAAGGTAGACACCAAGTATTACTTCCAGGCCTATGCCCGTAACCGCAACGGTATTGCCTACGGAACGGTCCGGTATTTCGTCACCGAGGCCAGCAGTAAACCGCGGGTCACCACCTTGCCCAGCACCTTCGGGGAGGATTGGGCCCGCTTCACCGGGGTCATCACCGACGAAGGGGAATCCCAGGTGAAGTCTTACGGTTTCTACTACGGCCTGACCACTTCCACCCCCAATCATATCGAGGTGGGCCGTAGCATCGATGAAGACCAGGAGTTCAGCTACCGCCTGACCGGACTTAAACCGAACAGCCTGTACTATGTGAAGGCTTATGCTACCAATAGCCAGGGGACGACTTATGGCTACCTGAACAGTTTTTCCACCAAGAAACCGCCCGCCAGCGGCGCCAGCGTGTTTACCATCGGCTCCACCTATTACACCCTGATGGGTTCCGGTCAGTGGATGGACGTGGCTCCCTATATCCGGGACGGTCGCACCTACATGCCGATCCGCTATGTGGCCTACGCCATGGGTCTGACCGACGCGGACATTATCTGGGATGCGGCTACCCGGCAGGTGATCCTGACCATAAATCAGACTCGGGTGACGCTCATTATCGGCAGCCGCAACATCTACGTCAACGGAACCCCCACCCGCATGGATGTGGCCCCGGAGATAACCAACAGCCGCACCTGCCTGCCCATCGCCTGGGTGGCCCAGGCCTTCGGGTCCACCGCAGTCTGGGATGCCGGAAACCGCACCGTCACCATCCGCTGATGCCCCGGGGCACGGGGACGGTTCTCTTACTGGGGCATGGGGACGGTTCTTTTGCCTCACCACATTGAAAAACCAATATTTCGATCCGCAAAAAAGCCGGTGCTCCGATCAGGGAGCATCGGCTTTGGTATTGGCGGTACAACGGTTTTTTACTTGCCAGCTAACCTGAATCATAGCCAACTAACTCGTCCAACTTATTGGAGGGGTGGGCTGACAGGTTAACACCCAATTGCTCCAATTCACCGGGCTTGACATGTCACAGGGTAAGCATATTTGGAGCGCTGCCCATCGCCGAGGCTCTGGTATACAAGGGTGTTGGGGTAGGGACGGTACTGGCTTTCATGATGGCAGTAACCGCCATTTCACCGCCCTCTTTGATCATGCTCAATCAAGTGGTCAAATCAAAGCTGATGGTCGTTTTCGTAAGTGTGGTGATAGTGGGGATAATAATAATCGGTTACACCCTGAACGGTTTCAATACCTTGCTGTTATGATCCATCGACCCAAGCCGAACCGGGCGAAATGTAAATGGCGGCCAGACCAGCCCAAGGGTAAGGTCATCATGGGCGCTCAGGCTACGCTCTCGTATTTTTCGCCGCTCCCCTCCACCTCGCCGCCGGCGGCTTCCCGGAACTGGGTCTCATACAACTCCTTATACATTCCGCCCTGCTGGAGCAGCTCGGCGTGGCGGCCTCTTTCCACCACCCGGCCCTGGTCTACCACCAGTATCTGATCGGCAGCCATCACCGTGGACAGGCGGTGGGCGATGACAATGCTGGTGCTGCGGGCCAGCAGGGGGCCGATGGCCTCCTGAATGAGGCTTTCCGATATGGAATCCAGGGAGGAGGTGGCCTCATCGAAGATCACCAGAGGCGGCCGCCGCAGGATGATGCGGGCGATGGAGATCCTCTGTTTCTCGCCCCCGGACAGTTTTATCCCCCGGTTGCCGACCACGGTGTCGAAGCCTTCCGGCAGCCCGCTGATGAACTCGTGGATCTGGGCTTCCCGGCAGGCCTCCTCCAGTTCCGCCGGGCTGGCCCCGGCTTTGGCGTAGAGCAGGTTGTCGCGAATGGTGCCATTGAAGAGATATGTATCCTGGGTCACCACCCCGATATTGCGGCGCAAGAAATCCAGGTCCAGCTTCCTGATGTCGATATCGTCGATGCGGATGGCTCCCCCAGTCACGTCGTAGAGGCGGGGGATGAGGTTGATAATGGTCGATTTGCCCGCCCCCGAAGGGCCGACGATAGCCAGGGAACGGCCTTTTTCCACCGTGAAGTCGATATCCTTGAGTATGGGCTGCCCTTGGTCATAATGGAAATGAACTGCCTCGAAACTGAGATTCCCCTCGAAACGCTCCGGGACCACGGCGTCGGGGGCGTTCTTTATCTCCACCGGCAGGTCGAAGTAGGAGAAGATCCGGTCGAACAGGGCCAGGGAGCGGATCAGGTCCACCTGGATGTTGAGCAGCTGGTTTACCGGCATGTACATGCGGCCCAGCAGGGCTACCATCACCGTGATATCGCCGATGGTGAGGCTGGTGTTGCCGTATCTGATCATGAGCAGGCCCCCGGCCAGGTAGATCAGCATGGGTCCAATGTTGGTGAAGATGTTCATGGTGACCCGGAACCAGCGTCCCGCCAGGCTCTCTTTGATGCTCAAGCCGATCATGCTGCGGTTGGCCTGCTGGTAGCGTTCGTATTCCAGACCTTGGTTGACGAACAGCTTGGAGAGCAGCTGGCCGCTGACGCTCAGGGTCTCGTTGATTATCTGGTTCATGTCGTCCTGGTGGCGCTTGGATTCGGTGGCGATCTGCCATCTGAGCCGGCCCACTTTCTTGGTAGGCAGGATGAAAAGGGGGACCATCACCATGCCCACCACAGCCAGCAGGGGATCCTTGGCGAACAGGGCAGTGAGGGCCACCGCCAGCAGAATAGCGTTGCGGAGTATGTTGACCAGGGTGGTGCTGACTATGCTCTGCACCCCGTCGATATCGCTGGTCATGCGGGTGATGATGTCACCCTGGCGGCTGGCCGCGAAGAAACGCTGCGACATCTGCTGGAGGTGGAGATACATCTGGTTGCGCATATCGCCGGTGATGTGGGCCGCCATCCACATGCTGAGGTAACTTTCCAGGACCCCGATCAGATTGGATATGACCAGGACCACCAGAGAGATGACGATCAAGGTGACCAGCATACTCAAATCCCGGTTGATGAATCCGTCGTCGATGATGCGCCCGGTCAGCAGGGTGGGCAGGATGCCGAATACCGATGACACCACGATGGCCAGCAGGGTCAAGCCCAGCTGCTTCCAGTAGGGGCGCAGGTAGCTGAAGATCCGTCTCAACAAGGGCATAGTGATCCGGGGCTTATTCTGTTTTTCTTCCTCGGAGAGAAATCCTCTCCCGCCTCTCATGGGTGTGGTCTGCATCTAGTCACCTGCTTTCCGCCTCAGCTCTTCCAGGGCATCGGCCATCTTGTCACAGATGCCGCAGAACAGCTGCTGTTCCTCCTGGGTCAAGACCGAATTGAGGTATTCGACCTCCTGCTGGCGCTGTTCCCGGTATCGCTCTAAAATCTCGCGGCCTTCATCCTGCAGATAAATCCTGACCTTGCGGTGGTCCTGCTGGTCCGCCTCCCGTCTGACGATGCCGCATCCCTCCAGGCGCTTGAGCATCTCGGTCAGGGAAGGCTGGCGGATGTCCATCATCTCAGCCAACTCGCGCGCGGTCAGCCCATCGTGGTCGGCCAGCTTGCGCAAGAGGCGCAGCGAGCCCCTGGATTCATTGCGATCAGGACGTTCCAGGCGGCGCACCTTGCGGGCCACCCGCATTACGTTGCTGACGATATCCCGCTGCTGTTCCATATATTCCGCACTCCTTATCGCTCATTTATGGTTTCAGAAATATATTAGGTACCTAAGGATTACGCCCCAATTATATTAGGTACCTAACTAAATTGCAATACGACATTTATGAGAATGTTCAGGAAAATTTTGAACGAGAGCAGATTGGGAACCCGATGGCGGGCAAGTAAGTCCACGGCAATGAGGGGAACACCAGTATGAGGGGGTAAGCATTTGGCGAATACCTTGAAAGTGGCATTGTAAGAGACTTTATCATTTACCTCGCAAAGTCCTGATACTTCTTCTGAACCATCGCCCGGCGGCATTGCACTGGCCCGGTAGGCATCCTATGATAAAAGCACAGTTGTCACGGCCGACAGGGGAGCCGAGAAACATGACAGTTTGATTTGGGACGACCAATCAGGGGGGTATAAGATTGGCAGATATAAACCGGGCTCGACCGAAGAGGAGAATTGGGAGGAAGATCCTGAAGGCATTCGGCCACTTCATCTAGGTGAATAATGCCGAACGGATAGCCCAGATCACCGATGAGGTGCTGCAGCAACGGCAACGGTGATAATCAATGTAAAACGAGATAATTAGGAAGGTGTAGTTCTGCCTGCTGGTCAAGCAATAAAGGTTTTGGGGAGCGCGGACAAGGTTTGGACTTGGGAGAATAGGGAAGATCTAATTCAGCTCAGAAGCCAAGCAATGAAGGTTTTGGGGAGCGCGGACAAAGTAGGACCGCGATTGATCCCGACGAAACTATATGGACTAGCAACAAATCGTGCTGCAAGAGTGTCAGGTTTGGATTCGGGTGCATTATAGTTAATTTTTCAGAAATTAACAGCTGGTTGCGGTTGGCATGAACCTCAGCCTGTTTCTATTTGCGGACCGATTTCGTAATATTAATGAATAGGGATCGATACGGACGCTAATCAATTGGGAGGGTCATGGATTTGCTGCCAGAGGAAATCGCCCCGGCCAGCGAGGTGGGGGCCAAATCGAGCGGCCGGTGGTTGCTTTACCTGCCGGTAATCTTCATAATCCCGCTGGTGCTGTTGGTCTACACCCTCTGGCCCAGCGAGCCTTATACCCTCTACATCGCCGACCCGGTGCAGAGGGGAATGGACGGCAGTCAGGTCATCAACATACTGGGGGACGAAGGCTATGTGCCCCTGTCTCTGTTAGCCAGCTACGACATCGAGGCGGTGGTCAAGAGCACCAACCGGATGCGGGACTATCCCGCCCAGGTATCCCGGTACGATTTCGCCCTGGCTTGGGGGGACCTGAACCGCGCCGACATCGACAGCACCATTTCCTATGGGCAGGGCATGCGCTTTTACACCTACCGCTGGTCGGCTGACACCCCGGTCAGCCCCTCCTACATCGGCAGTCATTCCGCCAATGTGCATATCATCCACAGCGACAAGAATATCCTTAAAAAGGTGCGGGGGATTCGCAAAAACGACCACCTCCGCCTGCAGGGCTACCTGGTCCAGGTCAACTTCCCTTATGGCCCCTGGCGCAGCAGCCTCACCCGTACCGATTCCGGCAATGGCGCCTGCGAGATCATGTACGTCACCGATGTGCAGGTCTTGAATTGACAAGCGTCGGGGAAGATTCTGCAGTTGCATCCAATAGGATTGGTTAAATGGGAAAGCCGCCTGTGTTGGTATAAGCTGTCTGGTCTGGGGGATGCTTGTGCTATACTGGGAAATAACAGAGGGACGCCGGTCCCCTTGATTTAGCTACGTTATTCTTGGGGGTATCATTTATGAAGCTTTCAGAAATCATGAGCACCAATCCGGTGTTTTTGACCCCGGCCCATACGGTTCGCCAGGCCAGCCAGGTATTCATCGAGCACGAAATTGATGGGGCCCCGGTAGCAGACGAGCAGGGCCGGATGATCGGGCTTTTGACTAAAAGCCACATATACAAGGTGTTCGCCCAGGGCGGGGATCCCAATACTGCCGTGGGACAGATCATGGCCACCAGCGTGAAAACCGGGCGCCCGGATGAAAAAGTGAGCGACCTGATCAAGCGAAGTGTGGGACGATTGCCGGTAGTCGACCAGGATCAGGTGGTAGGCATGATCACCCGCAGTGATTTGGCTTACGCCTACTTCAACTCCTTCATGTGTCTGTCCAACGAACAGCAGACCATCCTGGATGCTACCCATAACCTGATCGTGGCCATCGACAAAGACGGCAGAATCAACCTGCTCAACCGGGCCGCGGAGAGATTCCTGGGCATAAAAAGCACTGATGTGCTGGGGCAGGAGATCATGCAAGTCTTTCCCAACAGCGGCCTGTTGGAAACTCTGGCCACGGGCTGCCCCCAGCCGGCGCAGAAAATCAGGCTGAAGGACTCCCTGTTCATTTCCAACCGCACTCCCATATTCGAAGACGGCGAGATCGTAGGGGCGGTAGCGGTCCTGCAGGATATCTCCGAGCTCGAGAATATATCCCGGGAGCTGGAGAATGTCAAGGAACTCAACCGGGAAATGGATGCCATCATAGAGTCGTCTTATGACGGACTCTACCTGACCAATGGCGAGGGGATAACCCTGCGGGTCAACGAGGCCTTTGAAAACCTGACCGGGGTCCCGGGCAGCGAGATGGTGGGCCATAACGTGGAGGACTTGGTGCGGGAGCGGGGCATTGTTTCCGAATCGGTCAGCGCCCTGGTTCTAAAAGAGAGGAAACCGGTGACCATAATGCAGCGAACCCTGGCCGGGCGGATGGCCCTGACCACCGGTACCCCGGTTTTCGATCGAAAGGGCAAAATCTTCCGGGTAGTTTCCAATGTGCGCGACATAACCGAGCTGATGCAGCTTAAACAGCAGCTGGAGCAGGCCCAGGGTTTGAGCAAACACTATGAATCTGAACTGCGGGCCCTGCAAATGCAATATGATGGGGCTCCTAAAATGATCGCCGGTTCACGGGTCATGAAAGAACTGCTCGAAAACGTCACCCGTATCGCCCAGGTGGACTCCACCGTCCTGATCACCGGGGAATCAGGTACCGGCAAAGAACTGGTCGCCGAGACCATCCATACCAGCAGCCCGCGCCGCAAGGGCCCTTACATCAAGATAAACTGCGGCGCCATCGCCAAGAACCTGCTGGAATCAGAATTATTC
>CAZOMS010000037.1:0-10410 GCA_964580805.1 uncultured Syntrophomonas sp.
GATATTGATTCTATCTGGGTTCGGTGCATCCGGAGCGCGTCCAATTTGAGACTCATATATTCGCTGATATCCTGGCCGCAGCCTATTACGGTCAGGGGTGTCCAAACCTCGTATCCCAGTATGGTATCTACCCGCCAGGGCTTTAACTCCCCTTGCTGGAACCAGGGGCCAGCGGCCCGGCGGATGCCTTCGATGGCCAATCGATAGGTAGTCTGATGGTCAGGCACGGCTTCCTGGCTATGGGGAAGGTAAACCCGGTTGGGTCTGATTCGGCGAATAAGGTCCACCATGGTGTCGAGACCGGATTGGGTATATGCGAGGTATCCATCCGGGTAGCGGAGGAAAAAGAGTTCATCGATACCCAATAATTGAGCAGCTTGCCGGGCCTCATTTTCTCTGAGGGCTGCCAGCCGTGCAGCATCGCACTGCAGACTGCCGGCTTCGCCCGAAGTAAGATAGACGATCGCCACCTGATCCCCCTGGCTGATGTGACGGGCAATACTGCCGCCGCAGCCGATGATGTCATCATCGGGGTGGGGAGCAAAAACCATGACTTTATCCAATACAACCACCTCGGTCGATTAATCTTTACTAATTATGTCCCAGGCTCAAAACCCTTGCAAGCGCCAAGCATATTAAGCAAATTAATGAGAAAAAACCGCTTACCCGGATTTTCTCGGGTAAGCGGTCAATACTTGGGGGGACACGATCAAGTGACCAAATCCAAACGATTACAGGAAGCTCTTGTTCCTGGCATGATAATGGGTATGCAGCAATTCGTGCGATTTATGACCCAGGGGTTCATGCAGGAAATCTTCATAGATCTGCTTGATTTCCGCATTTTCATGCGACTTACGGATCGGCATGGCTTCATCTTCGATATAGATGGCATCCAGGCGTTCGATGCGCTTGACATTGGCCTTGGTTATAGGTTGCCCGCCGCCGCCTACGCACCCGCCCGGGCAGGCCATGATCTCGATGAAGTGGTAGGGTGATTCGCCCGCCCGCACCTGGTCCATCAGCTTGCGGGCATGGCTCAATCCGTGGGCGATAGCCACCTTGACTACGGTCCCCTTGAGGTCCACTTCCGCTTCCTTGATGCCCTCGAATCCGCGGGCTACTGTGAAGTTCACGTCGTCCAGGGTCTCCTGCATCACCACTTCGTATACGGTGCGCAGGGCTGCCTCCATAACCCCTCCGGTAGCGCCAAAGATGACGGCCGCGCCGGTGTACTCTCCCATCCAGGGGGAGAAGGGCTGGGGCGGCAGTTTGCGGAAATCGATACCGCTCATCCGGAACAAGCGCCCGATCTCGCGGGTGGTCAGAACAATGTCTACATCCTGGAATCCGCTGGCGTTCATTTCCGGGCGGGCAGCCTCGAACTTCTTGGCCACGCAGGGCATGATCGAGACTGAGAATATCTTGCTGGGGTCGATACCCATCTTTTCCGCCCAATAGGTCTTGACCAGGGCACCGAACATCTGCTGGGGCGATTTGCAGGTAGACAGATTATCCAGCAGGTCAGGATAGAAAGTCTCACAGAAGTTGATCCACCCCGGGCTGCAGGAGGTGAACATGGGCAGGGTACCACCGGTGCCCAGCCTTTTCAGCAGTTCGTTGCCTTCCTCGAGGATGGTCAGGTCGGCGGTGAAGTTGGTATGCAGTACGTGGTCGAACCCGATCTGCTTAAGACCAGCCACAAATACTTCCATGGGAAGATCGCCGGTGCTCATGCCGATCTCTTCAGAAAGGGCCAGGCGAACCGCCGGAGCGATCTGGGTAACTACCACCGTCTCCGGATCAGCAATGGCGGCCAGCAATTTATCAATGTCCTCGACTTCACCGATTGCGCCCACCGGGCAGGCATGGATGCACTGTCCGCACATTATACAGGGGCTGTCGATCAGGTCTTTGCCCAAACTGGGTACGACCATGGCATGACTGCCGCGGCCCTCGAGTCCCAAGGCGTTGACGGTCTGGATCACAGTGCAGGCCTCTATGCAGCGCCGGCACAGGACGCATTTGTCCGGATCCCGGAACAGGGATGGGGTAGAAACGTCCTTTTTGAAACCTCTGATTTTGAGCTCAAATGGATTGTCGCGGACAAAATACTCCGCGGCCAGGCTCTGCAACTCACAGTTCTCGTTGCGGATGCAGCTTAGGCAATCCTGGGGATGATTGGACAGGATCAGTTCCAGAATTGTCTTGCGGGCTTCAATTACTTTTGGGGTCCGGGTCTTGATTACCATTCCTTCATATACTGGCTGCGAACAGGCGGCTTGTAGTAGTCTTACCCCTTCGACTTCACATACACATACCCGGCAATTGGCTTTTACCGACTGGTCGGGATGGTAGCACAGGGTGGGGATATTGATACCGACATCTTTAGCCGCTTGCAGGATAGTCGAGCCATCAGGAACGGAAGCTTTGATACCGTCTATGGTTACGTTTATCACTCTTTTCACTCCTTTTGCTCTTTCCTATGCTAATTTGGCATTGTAGTCGGCGGCAAAATGCTCGATGGTGGTCATGACCGGTGCCGGGGCCGCTTGGCCCAGCCCGCACAGGCAGGAATAGGACATGACCCGGCCCAGTTTATTCAGCAGCGCCACATCGGCGGCCTTGCCTTGGCCATCGTTGATTTTATCCATGAGGTCATGCATCCGCATGGTTCCTTCTCTGCAGGGGGCGCATTTTCCGCAGGATTCATGTGCAAAGAATTTAGCGATCCGGGCGGTCACATCAACGATATCCCGGGTATCATTAAGAACGAAGACGGCGCCTGATCCGAGCACTGCTCCGATTTCGGTCATGGCATCGAAACCGATGGGGGTATCGAGGTTGGCTTCGGGAATGAATGCTCCTGAGGTTCCGCCAATCTGCACGGCTTTGAAGCCTTTGCCATCCGGAATGCCGCCGCCAAAACCGAAGATAACTTCTCTGATAGTAGTGTCGGTAGGAACTTCAAAGAAGGTCTTGTTGACCACATCGCCGGTCAGGGTGACTATCTTGGTACCCGGATAGGAGGTGGCGCCAATGCCGGCATACCAGGCCCCGCCTTTTTCAACGATAGCCGGGATGTTGGCGAAGGTCTCTACATTATTGACTATGGTAGGCTTGCCCCATAAGCCGATCACCGGTGGGAAGGGGGGTTTGATGCGGGGTTCTCCGCGTTTGCCCTCGATTGATTCAATCAGTGCGGTTTCTTCTCCGCAAACATAAGCTCCGGCTCCCATCCGGACTTCGATTGAGAAGTCTCCCAGAACACCCTTCTCCGTGGCTTGGGCAATAGCTGTGTTCAAAGTCTTGACCACGGAAGGATATTCACCTCTGCAATAGATAAATCCCTGGGTGGCGCCGATGGCGTACGCACAAATGGCCATGCCCTCCAGAAGGGATTGGGGGTCGCCTTCCATGATAAGGCGGTCTTTGTAGGTGCCGGGTTCTCCTTCGTCAGCGTTGCATACTACGTATTTCTGATCGGCCTGTGCCATACAGGCAAAATTCCATTTGACGCCGCAGTTAAAACCAGCTCCGCCGCGGCCTCTCAGATTGGATACCCTGACTTCGTTGATGAGGTCCGCTGGGTCCATACTGCGGGCTTTATTAAGGGCATTGTATCCACCCACAGCTATATAGTCGTCAATTTTAAGTGGGTCAATTTTCCCGTAATTGCGCAAAACAATGCGCATTTCCTCGGCCATTACTATGTCCTCCTTTCCTGATAAATCAGGATATTAATCGGTAAAACTGACTATTTCCTACTTGCATGCAGCTATGATTCCGGAAATTTGGGCTGGAGTAACGTCCAAATAAGGTTCGCCATTGATGGTAATTACGGGAGTAGCTTGGCATTGGCCCACACATTCAGTGAATTCCAGGCTAAAAAGACCATCCGCGGTGCTTTCGCCCATCTTCACGCCCAATTCTTTCTCTAATGCAGCGACGACCTCAGCAGCACCGGCTACGTGACAGGGTGCGCTTTCGCATAGCCTGATCACATACTTGCCGCGTTTATCGGTCGAAAACATGGAGTAAAAGGTTGCCACCCCATAAGCCTGCATAACCGGTTTGTTAAAAACCTTGGCTGCTTCGATGATGACTTCCTCGGGCAGATAATTCAGCTCATCCTGGATAGCGTGAAAAGCCTCGATCATCCCTCCGGGTTTGTCTGCGTATTTGGCGAGAATCTCCTGGTAATTCATTAACTTATCCCTCCTTTCTTCATAAAAATGTTATTAATTTCACTTTTATATTCACTGCTTGGCAGCGAGCCTAAAAATGCCGGAAAATCCTGCATTTCTCGGGGCATACGGGCAGTAATATAATCCTATTCGAAGTTACCCTAATTCTATGTGAAGAAAGTCACATTGACAATAGAAATTTGTAATTCTTCAGAGTTATTCGATGAATCGGGCCAAGCCGTCCCAGTCGGGCTTTACCGAAGGAGGAGCGCTGGCGGCGGGCAAGCGTGTACGGTATACATTTGAGGGCGGGACAGGAGGGGGAGAACCTCTCCCGTCTATGCATTGCTTGTATAAAATGGCAATAAATCTTATCATCTAATCAAGTATTCAGAATAACTGGGGGAGGGTGATTTGAATGCAGGCTGTCCAGATTTCAGAAGGTGTGTTTTCGGTCGGAGTCTTGGATCCCGATTTGAGGGTTTTTGACATAATTATGACTACTGATTTTGGTACCAGTTATAATGCCTATCTGATCAAAGGCCAAGACAAAACAGCCTTGATTGAAAGTGTCAAAGCCAAGTTCTTTGATGAGTACCTGGCTGATTTGCAGAAGTTGATCGATATCAAGGAGATATCCTATCTCATAATGAACCATACTGAGCCCGACCATGCCGGCTCAGTTGAGAAAATGGTAAAGCTGATACCAGGATTGACGGTCTTGGGCAGCAATACCGCCCTCAATTTTCTTAAAGAGATTACCAACACCAAATTCAAGCATCAGGCTCTCATAGACGGGGATGTGCTGGATTTAGGCGGAAAGACCCTGCATTTCATTAACGCCCCTTTTCTGCACTGGCCTGACTCCATTTATACTTATCTGGCCGAAGACCAGATTCTGTTCTCCTGTGATTCATTCGGAAGTCACTTTGCCGAGCCTAAACTCTTCAAAGATTTGATGGATCAGGATATAGTGCCCGCATTTCAATACTACTTCGATAAGATCATGGGGCCATTCAAGCCTTACGTCATTGAAGCCTTGGACAAGATCCAGGATCTGCCCCTGAAGATGATATGTCCGGGACACGGCCCCATCTTAAGGGACAATCTGGACTATTTCATCGGCCTGTACCGCCAGTGGTCCACCCCTCCGGAATCCGATCCCGATCCCCGGCCCAAGATCGTCATGCCTTATTTGAGCGTATATGGGTATACCAAAATGATTGCCGACGGGATCATCGACGGTTTGCAAATGGTGGCTGATTTCAACATCAAATCGTTCGATTTGGTGGAAACGGACCTGTCTCAGGTCTTGCCGGAGATCGAGACCGCTGACGCGATCCTCATCGGTTCGCCTACCCTGGTTGGTGATACCCTGCCCCCGGTCTGGGAATTGCTGAGCCGACTCTCCCCGATAACCCATGGACATCTGGTGGCTTCCGCCTTCGGGGCTTATGGCTGGAGCGGGGAGGCGGTGCCCAATATCGAGAGCCGTTTGCGCATGCTGCGTATGGATGTCATGCCGGGATTGAGGATAAACTTCAAGCCCTCCGAACGCAACCAGGAAGATGCGTTTCAATTCGGCATGGATTTCGCCAAGCTGGTCTTGCAGAAGAAAGCCCCCAAATCCCAGCAGAAATGGCGCTGCCTGGTATGCGGACACATATATGAAGGAGAAGAACCTCCGCATGTTTGCCCGGCCTGTGGTGTAGGTGGGGAAAACTTCGTAGCCGCTAAAATGGAAGATGAATTCCGTAACGACAGCGAAGAAAGATTCTTGATCGTAGGCGGTGGGATAGCAGCCCTTTCAGCTGCGGCAGCCATACGCAAGCGCAATGCTGCCGGTATAATAACCATCCTGACAGAAGAAGCAGTCAAGCCCTATTATCGACCGGTTTTGTCTATGTTGATCAACTCCGACTTACCCGATGAAAAGTTATATGTCTATGATGATGAATGGTATCAGCGCAAGCAGGTGGAGGTGAGGACCCTCAGCCGAGTCATCCGGCTTGATACCTCTTTGCGGCAGGTTATCCTTGAAGATGGTTCGGTTGTGGATTATGGCAAACTTATCCTGGCCAGCGGCGCCCGCAGCCATATACCGGAGATACCTGGTGCGGATAAGATCGGGGTCTTCGCTCTTCGCAATTGGGCGGATGCCAAGTCCATGCAAAATAGCCTCCAAGAAGGCCAGAGGGTGATATTGGCCGTGACCGGGCTCCAGGGCTTGCAGCTGGTAGACCCCCTGGTCAAAAAAGGGATGCAAGTTACGGTGGTCAATGCTAATCCCCGGCTCCTGTTCAATCAGTTGGATGAACCCGGTTCAGAGCGGCTGCGGCGATTGTTAGCAGAAAATGGGGTAGATGTACTGCTGGAAATGGAAGTTGCGGCGGTATTGGGCGATGACCAGGTGACCGGGGTCAAGTTGAGCGATGGGCAGGTTATTGATGCGGATATAGTCGTTTTCTCGGTGGGATTCGTCTCCAATGTCGAGGTGGCCCAGGATGCCGGTATTGTGGTTGATAGCGGGATACAGGTTGATGAGTCCATGCGAACCAGTGCCTCCGATGTGTTTGCGGCAGGAGATGCTGCCTCCTTACCTGGCACTCAGGCTGGTTCATGGGCGGCAGCCCTGGAGATGGGACGAATAGCCGGAGCCAATGCGGCTGGAGATTGGTTGGAGTATTCGAAACCGCTGGTACCGGTATTGGTAAAAGTCTTCGGCCAGGAGATATTTTCATTGGGAGAAGTCAACCTGCCGCCGGAGGATTGCCGTATCACCGAGGTCTGGGAAGACAAGGAGAATTTTTACCAGAAGAACTTCATAATGGATGGAGTCCTGGTAGGGGTTATCATTATGGCACCCAAGGTGGATAGCCGCGAATCAATGCAGTCCCTGGGCCGCGATGCCAGTGGCGCCAAGCGCAGCAATAAATGGAAGTGCCGGGTGTGTGGCTATATGCATGAAGGATTGGAACCCCCGGATGAATGCCCGGCCTGCGGGGCGGAGGCAGACATGTTCGATCCGGTATCGTAGCAGCGTGGCCATTAGGGTATACTATCTCTGGTTCCGGAATTGGGGGGGGCGCCTCACCTTGGTGCCCTTCCGGTTTTCGGCTTAACGGAACGAACCGATGGCAAGACTAAAATACTAGCTGGAGTGGGAATATGATACCATTGCGCGACAATGCCCATAGTGAGAATTTCCCGGTAATTACGATCATAATCATTGCTTTGAACACTCTGATCTTCATGTATGAGGTTTCCCTGGGAGAAGCCGGCATGAATGAACTGGCTTACATATTTGGCCTTGTGCCGATCTATTACAGCGACTACCATGTCTCTTGGCTTGGTTACCTGCCATTCATCACTTCTACCTTCCTGCACGGCAGTTGGATGCACCTGATTGGAAACATGTGGGTCTTGTGGCTATTCGGTGACAACGTGGAAGACAAGATGGGCAAGCTCCGCTTTATCGGCTTTTATCTGCTGTGCGGAGTATTGGCCGGTATAACCCATTTCGTGCTCAACATGCATTCGGAGATACCGGTAATTGGAGCTTCTGGCGCGGTAGCCGGAGTGATGGGAGCATATTTCCTCATGTTTAGAAAGGCATCGGTGCTTACCTTCATCCCGCCTTTTTTCCTGATAAGCGTTCCGGCCTGGATCTTCCTGGGGTTTTGGGTACTTAGCCAGATATATGGGGGAGCTGCCGGACTTTTGTCAACCGGGGCTGAGCAATCGATAGCTTTTTGGGCTCACGTTGGCGGATTTGCAGCCGGCATGCTCCTGTATAGCTTTTTTTTAAGACCGGGCCAACCAAATTATCCTGGTGAATCACCGCTTCCTTCCGTTTAACCCTATTCAATTATTCCATGGTGCTGGCAATCAGCCGGTTAACTTCCTGGTTGGCATAAAACAAGGCTTCATTGTCGGGCTGCAAATGATAAATGGTGTTCTCGATCCTTTCCTGCCCGGCTTTGACGTCTTCCCAATGACTCTCGATTTCAAAGATGTTCATGCATCCCTGCAGGTCGTCAGCCCTCCCGGTTTCCAGGTAGTACTGGAATTTGTTGAGGGTGTCGACGTTTTGGTAAACGCTGTGAACATAGCTTTTACGAATTATGTCCTGGTAGGTTGACTGTAATTCCAGGGCGTCTTTGAGGGTTGATCTCGCTTCCCGCACTTCGAATCCGCACTTCTGCACAAAAGTCTCGCGGTTCTCCTGCCAATCCTGCAGGGCTTTCTTATATCTTTCGCATGCCTTCTCATGTTCCCTGGATTTAATGAAATATATTTTCATCTTGTAGCTATACTCAGAGTTTGAGCCTGGTTTGGTATGGCGTTTGGCCAGGCCAATGGAATCCAGCAGGTTGAAACGCGACTGTGGTTCAACCGGCTTGTGCGGTTTGATCGGAATTAGGTTGGGTTCGGCCGGTTCCAGGTCAGATGATTCGCATATCGTTTGCCGCTGGTCTATGAACTTATTGATGTAGAGAATATGTTCTTCGAGGGATGCGATTTTGCCCAGGCTGGCTCTGCACATACTGATATCCCGGATCAGTTCATCTTTGCTGCGCAAGGCTTTTTTATTGGTTTTGCGGGTCTGGGCATACTTGTTCAAAGTCCGGTCTAATTGGGGGAGTTTGTGGTAATTAAATAAATGGGCAAAGTCAGCTGAAGTGAGGAAGTCCGGTTCGGCGGAATGGAATCGGGAGAAATGAAACTGGGTATTGGTGGGGACATAATAGTATGGCCCGATCGAGTTCAGGTAATCGCTGAGGTGCATTTCTGCCAGATCCTGACCAGCTTCAAGCTCGGTATTGATGAAATCGATCCAAGTGGATAAATTATCGGGATTGCCAAGGTTGTTGGCCAGCCATTCCTGCATTTGCAGATAGGTCTCCAGGGAAATATTTATGGCGGAATCATAATAGTAGAAAAGCAGTTCCTCGGGGCGGTAGTTGATAAAGACGGACAAATCCAGGAAAAATGGATTTTCCTTATTGAGAAAGGTAGAGAACATGATATTCCTCCTTAATTAGTGTGTAGAAGTTAACTTCTAGATGTTACCAGAAAATCCTTTTAATCCAAAAATAAAAAGGTTACAAAATATCGCGGAATTAGGACACCATAAAATAGTGGGACAAGATTTTACTGATGGAGGTAGGCTTATGAAGAAGAAAAGCAAAAAGGCCAACAAGGTTCCAACCGAAAGAGATCTTATGAAAATTGAGACGGCCCGGGAACTGGGACTGTGGGAACAGATTGAACAGAATGGCTGGGAATCATTGACCAATGCCGACTGCGGCCGGGTAGGCGGCATCATGCGCCGGAAGCTCCAGGCGAATAAGGCCCGCTAGGCCTGCCGACCCGTTTATCGGCTGACTCTCTCGCATGATCAGCGTTCCGGTTTTTATGATAATATTGATAATAACATGGTAAAAACGGAAATTTTGACTACGGGGAGTTAATAGAATGGCCAAGGGTTTTGTGCATCTGCATAACCATTCCGAATATAGTTTGCTGGATGGAGCCTGCCGGATCAGAGATCTGGTGAATCGGGCTGTGGAGCTTGACATGCCGGCGATAGCCATCACCGATCATGGGGTGCTATATGGCATTATGGATTTCTATCGGGAAGCGAAAAATCGAGGTATCAAACCGATCATAGGCTGCGAGGTATACGTTGCCCCCAGAAGCAGATTGGATAGAGATGTCCGAGCTGACGAACGCAATGCTCACCTGACCCTGTTATGCAAAAATGAGGTTGGATACCGAAATCTGACCGAGATGGTGAGCCGTGCATACATTGAGGGTTTTTATTACAAGCCTCGGATTGACATGGAGCTACTGGAAAAATACAGCGAGGGCTTAATAGGGCTGAGTGGATGTCTGGCCGGAGAGATACCCCAGTTGATTGTGGCCGGTAATTACGATTCTGCCCGGGAGACCGCCCTCAATTTGCAACGGGTTTTTGGCGCCAGTAATTTTTATCTGGAGGTTCAGGATCACGGCATCGATTTGGAAAAGAAGGTTTGCCGGGGTTTATTCAAAATTAGCAAGGAGACGGGAATACCGGTCGTCTCCAGCAACGATGCTCATTACATCCAGAAAGAAGACGCAGCCGTTCATGATGTGCTGCTCTGCATTCAAACCGGCAAAGTAGTGTCTGATCAAGACCGCATGCGCTTCGATGGCAGCGAGTTCTATCTGAAGAGCGAAG
>CAZOMS010000037.1:10510-14413 GCA_964580805.1 uncultured Syntrophomonas sp.
TCTGATCAAGACCGCATGCGCTTCGATGGCAGCGAGTTCTATCTGAAGAGCGAAGATGAGATGCGGGCTCTCTTTCCCGACCATCCCGAAGCGGCGGACAACAGCCTCAAGATAGCCGAGGCATGTGAGCTGGAATTTTCCTTCGGGGAGTTTCATCTTCCTTATTTTTCGATTCCGGCTGGCTATAGCCCGGAGAGCTATTTGGAGCAATTGACCCGGGAAAAATTTGCCCTCCGCTGCCCCCAACCGGATGAAAAGGTTAGACAGCGGTTGGACTATGAGCTGAGTATGATCAATGAAATGGGGTTTGCGGAATACTTCCTGATCGTTCAGGATCTGGTCAACTGGGCCAGAACCCATAATGTGCCGGTCGGCCCCGGACGTGGTTCGGCAGCCGGGAGCCTGGTTTCCTACGTTTTAGGTATTACTACCATAGATCCGCTCCAATACGACCTGCTGTTTGAACGGTTTCTCAATCCGGAGCGGATCAGTATGCCGGATATTGATATCGACTTCTGCTTCGAAAAGAGAGAACAGGTTATCGATTATATCGTCGAGCGTTACGGCATGGATCGGGTAGCCCAGATCATCACCTTTGGCACCATGGCCGCCCGGGCCGCCATCCGTGATGTGGGCCGGGCCCTGGATATACCCTACGGTAATGTGGACCGGATTGCCAAGATGATCCCGGCTGAGCTGGGGGTTACCATTCAGCGGGCTTTGGATATTGCTCCTGACCTGGCATCTGCCTATGAAAATGACTATGATACCCGCCGTATAATCGATATCGCCCGGGCCATTGAGGGAATGCCCCGTCATGCTTCCGTGCATGCGGCCGGAGTGGTGATCGGCCGCGAGACCCTCAGCTCTTTGCTGCCGCTGCAGAAGACTAGTGACGGCCACATTATTACCCAATTTGCCAAAGAAACAGTGGAGGACATCGGCCTCCTCAAGATGGATATTTTGGGACTCAGGACCTTGACCGTGCTGGATCGGGCGGTGGATATTATCAATAAGACCAAGGGGGTAAAGGTAGACTTGGAGAACCTGCCCCTGGATGATGACCGGGTGTTCCGACTGCTCCAGGAGGGCGACACTATCGGCGTATTCCAATTGGAAAGCGATGGTTTGCGCCGTATTTTACGGGATATGCAGCCCAACCGTTTCGAAGATCTGATCGCGGTCATTGCTTTGTACCGTCCCGGCCCGCTGGGTTCCGGTATGGTGGAGGATTTCATCAACCGCAAACAGGGACGCCAAAAGGTAGAATATATGCATCCCGCCCTGGAGTCGATATTGGAGGAAACCTATGGGGTTATCCTCTACCAGGAACAGGTCATGCGGGTAGCCAGCGACCTGGCCAGTTTTACCATGGGTGAAGCCGATGTGCTGCGCCGGGCCATGGGCAAGAAAAAGGCCAGCGAAATCATGGCCATGCGCGATAAATTTATCCAGGGCGCCGCCCGAAACAACATCGCTGCAGACCTGGCCGGACACCTGTTTGATATCATGGAGAGTTTTGCCGGCTATGGTTTCAACAAAAGTCATTCGGCCGCCTACGCCTTGATATCTTACCAGACTGCCTATTTAAAGACTTACTATCCGGTTGAATTCATGTGTGCCTTTCTCACCAGTGTCATCGAGCACCAGGACCGGGTGGTTTTCTATATCAAAGAATGCAAGAAGATGGGGATACCCATCCTGCCGCCGGATATCAACCAGAGCTATGAAAACTTCACGGTGGCTGCCGATGGTATCCGGTTTGGCCTGGGAGCCATCAAAAACGTGGGCATTAATGCCGTCAAGGCTATCGTCCAGGTTCGGCGGCAAGGGAATTTTAGCTCCTTTTTCGACTTTTGCCAGCGGGTCGATCTCACCCAAATAAACAAGCGCATGGTGGAAAACCTTATACATGCGGGCTGTTTCGATTCCCTGGGCCAAACCCGCAAGCAGGTGTACTCGATTATGGATGAGTCGATGACCTTGGCGGCCCAAGTCAAACAAGCCAGCCAGGGCGATCAACTCTCTTTATTCGGAGATGCGGTCGATATGGTCGAGGAACCGGCGGTGCTGGTCAAAGGTGAGTGGGATAACCAGGAAAAACTGAGCCGGGAGAAGGAGGTTCTTGGTTTCTACGTATCCGCCAACCCTCTGGATACATATCGGGAGGTTATCGACTTGGTGGCTACCAGTGAGATCGCCGGTCTGCATATCAATGACGGCGAAGAATATGTGCGGGTGGCTGGGATACCCACCGCTATAAGCAGAAAAATCAGCCGCCGGGGCGATCCATATGCTCGGTTTTTCCTGGAGGACTTGAGCGGGCGGATCGAAGTCATGTTGTTTTCGTCGGCCTATCGGCAATGTATCGATTTGATCCAACCCGATATACCCATCGTGGCCGAGGGTTTCCTGGATCTGCGGGATGAACAGCCCAAAATAGCGATGCGTCGGGTATTCGCACTGCAGCCAAATCTCAGGGAAATGCATGTGCGGCTGCTTCCGGAGAAGAACGATGCCCAGACCAGGACGGCATTACTGGCAGTAATCGGACAATACCCGGGATCGGCCGAGGTTTGTTTGCGGCTGCCCGGCAAGAAGAACCGGGTATTGGATGATAAGTATGATGTCGAGCCCCACCCCGGCCTTAAAAACGAACTGGAGCGGTTGGTGGGCCGGCATAATGTCTGGTTCAATTAAGGAGGTCAAACGCATGAATGAGGATTATATTGGAGAAGACTATATTGTAATCAAGGCCCTGGAGAATGGAGTCACCATAATCGGACTTACCCGGGGACAGGACACCAAATTTCACCATACCGAGAAGCTTGACAAGGGCGAGATTCTGTTGGTCCAATTCACGGCCCACACCTCAGCCATAAAAATCAGGGGCAATGCAGAGGTGATGCACCGGTTTGGCATGACGTTGGGTGAGGGGCTGAAGAAATAAATGTAAATGGGGTGTGCGGGGTTGCATAAACTGGCGGTTTTAACCAGTGGCGGGGACGCGTCAGGAATGAATGCGGCCATTCGCGCGGTAGTTCGTACCGCAATTTACCGGGGGATGGAAGTATACGGGGTCCACCAGGGTTTTGCCGGACTGCTTAATGAAGAGTTAAAGCCAATGACTGCCGGTTCGGTAGCAGACATAATTCACCGGGGCGGGACCATCCTGCAGACATCCCGTTCGGAGGAATTCAGGACTGGGTCAGGCCAGACCAAGGCGGCTGCGGTGCTGGATAAATGGGGTATTGCCAGTCTGGTCGTCATCGGCGGTGAAGGCAGTATCGGCGGAGGCTGCGAACTATCAAAGCTGGGTGTTAACGTAGTCGGCATTCCCGCCACCATTGATAACGATGTCCCTTTTACATACTCAATAGGTTTTGATACCGCCGTCAACACGGTCCTTGGGGCTATCAACCGTTTGCGGGATACAGCCACCAGCCATGGGCGTATTTTTATTATCGAAGTCATGGGAAGGGATTGCGGTGAGATCGCGCTGGCCGCCGGATTGGCCGGGGGGGCGGAATCGGTTCTCATTCCTGAGATTACTCCGAATCTGGAGCAGGTAATAAACAAGATCAAACAGGGGATCAATCGGGGCAAGCTGCACAGCATCATCATCGTAGCTGAAGGTGTTTTTCCAGCTCTGGAATTGAAGGAAATCATAGAGGCGGAGACCGACCATGATACTCGGATAACCATCCTGGGGCACATTCAGCGAGGCGGCACTCCTACCGGGGTGGACCGTATCATGGCCTCTGCCATGGGCAAGAACGCTGTCGATCTTATTTGTGAAGGGCAGCGCAACATGATGGTAGGGGGAGACCGGAATCGGGTTTATAACATTCCCCTCCAGGAGGTCGTGCAGGGCAGTCGGGTAACGGATTTGAGCATGTATGA
>CAZOMS010000038.1:0-14306 GCA_964580805.1 uncultured Syntrophomonas sp.
GGGGACGGTTCTTTTGCCTCGCGGCCTTTGGCGAGGCAAAAGAACCGTCCCCATGCCTACTTAGATATTGAGCAGCTTGTAGACGACGGTGGCGGCTTCCGCCCGGGTGGCGTTGCCCTGCGGTTTATATTTGCCATCCGGGTATCCCCCCATGAAGCCCGCAGCCACGATCTTGCTTACCGAGCCGGCCGCCCAGGGACTGATCAAGGCCGCGTCCGTGAAAGATACGGCCCCATTGGCGACCGGGAGAACCAAGTCGGTACTGCGGGCCAGGTTATCCAGCATGATCGCCATCTGCTCTCTGGTAACCTTGGCATTGGGAGCAAACGTGGCATTGTCGATTCCTCTCACAATTCCTTGGGCAAAACCCCAATTTACATAGTTGTAGTACCATTCCTGCGGGGGTACATCCTTAAAGCCGGCAGGGGGTGCCAGGGTCGGGTCCGAACCCTCCACCGTATTGGCAAGTATGGTCAGAAACTGAGCCCTGGTAAGTGAATTATCTGGCCCATAGGTATTATTGCCCATCCCGCTCACGATCCCCCGAGCTGCCAGCCTTCCGATATAATGTCGGGCCCAATGGGTTTTGGTATCGGCGAAATCAAGGCTGGGGGTACCGACCTGTACGGGTATGGACTGCTGCAGGCCGTTGTATTCTACCTGGATACGGCCGGAAATTCCCGATTCATTAGTAGCCTGAAAGAGTCCGTTGGCATCGATGGCGCCGATGACCGGATCGCAGGTCCAGGTAAATAGATTGTCCCGGCTGGCAATCGGGGCATGACCGAATTTAACCGTTAAATCGATGTCGAAGCTTTCCCCCGGTTCGATCACCAGATTCTGCACATTGGAGGTAAAGGTTATCATGTTTTGAATATTGACTTGGGCAGTGGTACCCAGATCCCCGCTTTTCGCTTCAATCTCGGCCATTCCGATAGCGCTTCCGGCGGTAAAGAGACCGTTTTTGTCCACGCGGTGACCCAGATGGGTATCAACGCTGTAGGTTACCCTGTTTCTCAAGGGAATCTGTTCATATCTATCATTGGAGGCATAGGTTTGCAGCTGAATGTCCGCTCCCGGCATGGCCAACGGCTGACTTGGATAGGTATGCAAATGCTCCGCCCCGGAACCTCCGTGACCATCGTATACCAGCAGCAAGCCGTTGGTTGTTTTCCTCTGGGTTTGTCCGGAAGGAGAATTCTTGATAACTGCCCGGGAATCAATTCCCCCTGCTCTCACTGCCATGACCGTTGAACCGCCTCCATCCATATTAACTACGGTGCGGCAGCCCAGATCCATAAGGTGTCGGCATGCGTCCTCCAGTCCGATACCATCTGAAACTCCCGGCTGGCGGCCATCAACCGCATATAGCAAGAGACTTCCGTCCGGATTTATACCGAGGAGGGTTCTCGGGCCCAACCCATTTCCATTGGCAACAAAGCGGCCCTCCTCACAAAGCAGGTGGTTTACTCCGATGGCTTCACGGCTATCGGCGAGGTTTCCGGAGTTCCAATCGTGCACCGCAATCTCTACTGTGCTGCCCGGTATCAACTGCGCCAATTGGACCGCGTGGGCCGAATCACCCGCCGTCGAGAGCACCAGCTGTCTGTCTCCGATGGGCGTATTGCTGCTGCCGTTTCTGACCTCAGCTACAGTGGCGGTTATCGTTCCTCCCACTGCCAATTCGGCATCTGCCCGCGAATCCACATTCAATATTACCTCCACCGGATTTCCTGATGTTCTGGTGGAGGAAGCATACTGGCAGTTAAACAGGTGCAAAGCCTTGGCGGCACCGTGGGGAACGTTGAAATAGCCGATTTCGGCCTCGTAATCCGTGGGGACGTAAACCACCGGCGGAGCGGCCAGACCGGCCGGCTCGGTCCAATCTTTAGGGTCGGTGAGCTGTAGCAGTTGGGTCGCATCTGTCGGCTCGGTGGGCTGTGGTGGTTGGAACCACTCTTTGGGCTGGATTAAATCCGCAGAGCGGAATGAATCCATGGGCTGCAACGGATCTATAACCGACGATCCCGTCACGATGGGAACGCTGATGGTTCCCTTCAGTGTATATCTAAGATTTACTCGTTCAAGGGACGCGGCGCCGTCTTCATCAAAGGCTATCACGTATTCCGGAGCATAACCGGAAGTCTTGATCTTGCCATCATGAATGGTAAGACCCTTGGGCGTTCCGCTGACCGTGTCATAGACGTCTCCGTTGATCCCGGCAACCACCTGGTAACCCTCTGCCTCCACGGCACTGATCATGGTATCCATGGTATAGGTCCCGGTGACCTCGCCTTCAAACACATAAGGCTTTAAATCCGTACTCTGGGTATCCGCATTGACAAAATAGGCCTGTATGATCTCGTTGGCATTATGACCCGCAACTTGTTGGTGATAAGATGCGTTATCATATATTTCTGCGCTGGTTTCATAATAGACATTGCCTATGCCAGGCTGATATGTAAATCCGGTGGCGAATATTCCCGCTAACATGACCACGGTCAAGAAAACTGCTGTAAACTTACGGCTGTGTCTAAGAGTCATTTTATCCTCCCTAATCCTATCCTTCTGTTCCGACCTGAAATTAATTTGTCTTCACGCTGGAAATAACAGTGCGGCCATCGATGAACAGATCGTATTTATATCACTCCAGGGCTCTATCCGGTATTGAGGGGCCGGTCTTTTACCCTCTAGCCAGATTTTACAAAACCTCAGGCGTTGGCTAAGCCGACCAATATAATGGTTCTGCTGGTCGTCTGATTCCTAGCCTGGCATCACTTACCATTACTGCCTTTGCATCCTAATCCTTTCACCAATATAATAAAGTTGCAGCGGATGCGCAGAAGCGGAGGACGAGCATGAAATACATTTCCCTGGAAGAAGCCCTGGATTTTGACAGGCAGCGGGTGATTGAGAATCACAAGCTATATTGCAATTCCTACTTCCCCGATTACCTGGCTTTACTGAAATTTGATAAAACCTATCCTCGGGCCAAAGGTATGCACGTGTGGGATTCCGAGGGGACGAGACACCTGGATTTTCTAGGTGGTTATGGTTCTTTGAATCTTGGCCACAATCCCCCCGCGGTAATGACCGCAGTTCGAAAAATTTGGGATTTGCAGACCACCAACATGATGCAGTCCGGGCTGTCAGCATTACAAGCCGGGGTGGCGGAGACCCTGGCCAATATTACACCGGGAAAACTGCGCCATACCTTTTTCGCCAGCGCCGGCTGTGAGGCGGTGGAAGGAGCCCTCAAAACAGCGCGCATAGCCAGCGGCAAACCGGTCATCATATCAACCCAAGCGGCATTTCATGGCAAGACTTTCGGCGCCCTGTCCGCCTCGGGCCGGGAGAAATACAAAACCCCGTTTGAACCTCTGTTGCCCGGATTTGAGCAGATTCCATTCGGTGATGCCGACGCCCTGGAAAACCGCTTGAAGAAAAACGATGTGGGGGCTTTTATCGGGGAATGCATTCAAGGTGAGGGCGGCATAAATCTGCCCCCGGCCGGATATCTGACCAGGGTAAGGGAGTTGTGTGATAAATATAAGGTCCTCTGGATAGCCGATGAAGTACAAACCGGTTTTGGCCGCACCGGCAAGATGTTTGCCTGTATGCATGAAAAGGTGGCCCCGGATATCATGACCTTGGGCAAATCCATCGGCGGCGGGGTTGTCCCCTTTGCTGCTTTCATATCGACACCCGAGGTTTGGAGCAAGGCTTATGGCTCTCTGGAAAGGGTCGCCTATCATACCACCACCTTTGGCGGTATGGCAACCCAGTGCGCCGCTTCCCTGGCAGCCATTCAAACCTATATTGAAAACGATATCCCCCAACAAGCCGCCGCGAACGGCGACTATTTCCTGGCCCAACTGAAGACCCTGGAAGCCAGGCATCCAATGATTAAGGAGACCCGCGGTCAGGGCTTACTGATTGGCATTGAGTTTAAAACGCCGGGAGGCCTTATGAACAAGGTGGCCAAACTGGCAGAAATCGCCCAGGAAAACATAGGCGCAATGGTCAGCGGGGTCTTGCTTAACGAACACCAAATAATAACCGCCTACACATTGCATAATCCGACGGTAATGCGCTTGGAACCACCTCTAATCGTCACCCGAGAGCAACTGGATTCCGTGGTCAGAGCCCTGGATGAAACCCTCAGTAAGCACAAAAGCTTTACCAGTTTATCGGTCAAGAGCGCCCAAACCATACTATCGTCCCGCTTTGGTCCAAAATAGCAAGTTAGACTAAGGAAGCAAGGACAGTCATCTTGCTTCCCGAATAGAAACGGAGGGGGTGTCCCTCCGTTTTATCGGCTATATAACTATTGGGGATTCATAAATGCCCCGCTATTTTTTAGTTGCTTCCTCTACTTTCTTGGTAATCTCCTGGTTTATGCTCTGAGTTGCCTGTTCCAGTTGCTGGTAACCAGTCATCAGGGTGTCTTCAATCATCTTCATCATCTGTGTCTGGCTCTGGCGCATCTGTTTGACCATCTCTTCCATCTGTTTCATGAATTCCTCCCGGGAGTTCTTGCTCATGTCCAGCTGGCTTTTGGTGAGGTTCTCCATCTGTTCGGCATTCCATTTCAGGGAATTGAGCCCGGCCATCCACATGTCCCACATTCTGTCCGCTGCGTTGTTGAACACATCCAGGTTCTTGTTGAAATCCACCTTGTAGTCCGCCATCCTGCAACCTCCTTTAAAGATAAAGTCATTGTTGGGATTCTACTAATGATAATTGTGCACCATTTTCCCATAATTATCCGATTACTATGTTTAATTATATAGAAATGCAGAGATTGGTCAACTTGTCCTAACGCTTAGGACCAGCCGCTATGAGACGACTCTACTTGAGGAAGCCCTTCAAGACCGCTTGTTCGGCTTCCTCGGCTGTCATCCCGAAACACATCAGCTTGGTCAGCTGCTCGGAGGCGATTTTGCCGATGGCGGCCTCATGGACCAGCTGGGCATCGGTATGGTAAGCGATTATCTTGGGACTGGATGCCACCACCGCCTGGTCCATGATGATGGAATCGCACTGGATATGCCCAAAACAAGGCGCGTGTCCATACATGTTGAGGTAGAATTCCTGCTGCGACTGGTGTTGGGCCACCGACCGGGAGATGACCTGGGCAGTGGCATCTTCTCCCACCAAGTCAACGGTTATGTTGGAGGTGGCGGTCTGGTCCTCATAGGTAAGCAGCCGCTCGGAAACGATCAGCCGGGCATTTTTATGGAGGCGCACCTCGGTATCCCGCACGCTCCGATCGACCCCCTTTATCTGCACCATCTCGATCTCGGCCACACCGCCCTCTTCGACTTCGATGATCGTTTTGGGATTCAATATGCGGGCCCCGCTGCCCTCCCCTTCCCCGTAGTGTTTTTCCACGTACTTCATATGAGCTCCTTGGCGGACAAAGAATTCATGAATTCCGTCGTGCTGGGCTTTTTGGCTGCCGGGGTTGTGAATGCCGCAGCCGGCCACGATAGTCACATCTGAACCCGCCCCGACCTCGAAGGTATTGTAAACCAGATCATCCATGCCCTGGGACAGGATTACCGGGATATGCACGCTTTCACCTTTGGCGCCTGGTTTGATGATCACGTCTATGCCGGGTTTATCGGTTTTGCCAACGATATTGATGTTGGCCGTGACCCGCCGTTCGATCTTCTCCCCGTTCTTGCGGATGTTGACTGCTCCCCCCGGCATTCCGTGCCAGTCAGCGATTTGTTCCAGCAGTTTATTATCAATTGCAGTTAGCATCGTCCATACCTCCCCAAGGACATTCCTGGCGGCAGCGGCAGTCGGCATCCAGCCGTTTGATATCAAGGAGGATGCTGTCCCGGCTGGTTATCCCGCTGATGCGGCCATCCGCAACCAGGATCACCTGGTCGGCCAGCTGCAGTATTCTCTCCTGATGCGAGATGACGACTATGGTAGTGTTGTATTTACGGTTCATGTTCTCGAAAGTCTCGGTCAGCCGGCGAAAGCTCCACAGGTCGATACCGGCTTCCGGTTCATCAAACAGGGCGACCTTGAGATCACGGGCCAACAGGCTGGCAATCTCGATGCGTTTGAGCTCTCCTCCCGAGAAACTGGCGTTGATGTCCCGGTCCAGGTAATCCTGGGCGCACAGGCCTACATCAAAGAGCAGCTCGCACAGTTCGGCTTGCGACACCGGACCGGCGGCTGCATAAGTCAATAACTCGCGCACCGTCATGCCTTTGAAGACCGGAGGGCGCTGAAAGGCGTAACTGATCCCCAGGCGGGCCCGTTCAGTTATCCCCAAGGCGGTGATGTCCTGTCCGTCCAGCCGCACCTGCCCGGTCGAAGCCGGGAATATGCCCATGATGGCTTTGGCAATGGATGATTTCCCTCCCCCGTTGGGTCCGGTCATCACATAGATCTTCTTGGGTTCCAATTCAAGGTTGATGTCCTTCAGCACTTCCACCGGGCCATTCTCCCCGTCCAGAGTAACGCTGACGTTTATCATCTCCAGCATGTTTTCCCACCTCCTGGAAGAAGTCTTGAAACGCAAAACCGGCTTGCGGTGCCGGTTTACGCTTTTCAATTTATCAGGGAAGGGGTGATAGCGCGTGGCAATCACCCGTCCCACCTGATATCTGTCCATATTATAGCATTAGTGGTTGCAGCATGATATATGGCGAAACGCGGTGTCACAGGAATCGCTTTTTGGGAACTCCCCAGAAGGCGCCACTAGAAACGTCCTAGACCACAAAAAATGAAAAGAATTGCTCTGGGGTATGCATAATATTATTGCGGACTATAAGCGATAGCGCGGCAGCCAATGTATTTATGCCTACCCCATATCGGCAAATTGACCTTTCAGTGGTCTGGTGTATCCCCGTGGTTCACTCCAGCTCACTTGGAAGAGTGTCAAGAGAACCGACCCTGTGACACCTCGGGTTCGGGCAGGTCGTCCATATCCTCAATCCGGTGCTGTTCACCTCTGTTTTTCTTGTCCGGATTGCCATCGTTTACATGCTCCGCGCTCAATTCGCCCCGGTCAACCATATCCACGGCTTTCCAATATCCTACCTCCAGGCCGTTGCTTAGTTCGTAAATGGGTCCCTCGCTGCTAGTGCGGACATTCAATACCTGTAATTTAGTCATCACTATTACCTCCTTGCTATTAGTCTGCCGACCGGACTGGAATTTATTAATGGTCCAAACCAAAAAAATGGACCTTTCCCCAGCGGGATGGCCCATTAATTACTACTGTATGCGTTTGTTTCGGACTGACCACGATGGGATTGCTCCCGTAGTTTCAACCAATTGCTATGTTTGCTGCCTATTTGGCGGGAGACCAAATAGGCCTTAGAACTGATTGTGACCAGACTTGCCTAAAGCAATTTTTCGAAGGGCTGGTATTTGGTGTCCCGAATGAACGTCCCCCGGCTTCGAGATATCAGCTTGCCGTGCTGGTTAAAGATGCTGGCCTCCATTATTATCAGAGTCTGACCTTGATTGACCACATATCCTTCAGCGACTACCTCGGTTTCTTCCTGCACCGGGGCGAAATAGTTGATACTGAAGTCCACCGTCTGGCAGGTCCCCCCCAGGGTGCTATAAGCCACTGACATGGCCGTATCGGCCAGAGTGGACAGCATCCCGCCGTGCAGGCGGCGCTGCAGCGTCGTAAATTTGGTTTGGGCCAGCATCCTGATAGCGGCTTTCCCTTCCCCCAGATAAACTAACTCGAATCCCATCTCAGCCCATATGGGCGATCCGGCGCAACTGCCGCAGATGGCATTGAATAGGGCTTTGTTAATACCCTGGTTCTGAATCTCTTTCCGGCTCACGTACAAATCCCTCCCATTTGCACTGAATGACTGCAACCATCAGTCATCACAAAATAAAATATTATCATTTATGCAGAATTATTCAAGCACCTAGCGGTTATAGTTGGTAATCGCCACCAAAAGCTTGATTATTGAAAACGATAAATATACCATACGGCACCTGAAAACATTGCGCAGTTATAACAGCTGGTTATGGCTTTGCGACGTCAGGGCGTTGCTGTCTGTCATTAAACTGGCATGACTGTAGGAACCAGGCCGCACAGGCTTTCCACATAGCAAACACCCGATTACATTTGTCAACATATTATGTAGAAAAATTAAATTAAGAAGGATGGATTCATATGCTTACGATAAGGACCGATTTGACCGCTGATACAGTGCGCCTGGCAGCCCCCGGCACATCTCAGTTGGCCGCTGCCATTGCCCAACTGGTGTGGCCCAACCGCAGGGTATTCTGGCGACCGGGGGCCGCGGTATTGCTGCCTCTCAACCGATGGCGCGAATCGGTGGCCGGGGTACCGCTGATCCGTTTTCCCAACAACTCAGTCCTGTTGGCCACCGATACCAGCCAATTATCAGCCGCTGCCCGTAATGAGTTGCTGCGCTTGCGGCCTCCAGGCTTGGGAGTCAATGGCCAGCAGCTGCCCGCTCAGGTCTTTCTGGTGGGTAACATCAGTTCCGCCGTCCAGCAACAGGTACGGGCGCTGGGATTCACCACCGTCCGGGTCAGGGGGGCTAACAGCCTGGCCACCGCCGCCGCCGTTGCCCGCGAGATAGCCAGAACCAGACCCAATCCTCCCACCATCCTGGTGCCCTACAACAACGACATTGACAGCCAGCCCGCCGTGGCCCTGGCCGCCCATGGGGGAGCGGCCATCATGTTCGTCAACTTCGAGTCAATCCCGCTGGCCACCCGCCAGGCTCTGCAGGATATCCGCCCGGAAGCGGTTTATTTACTGGGTCGGAACTCTCAGATTTCCACGTCTTTGCGAGGCCAGGTGCAGGCCCTGCTGCCCGGGACCAGGGTGCTGAGGGTGGACGGCGAGACCGCTTCGGACTATTCGGTCAACGTGGCCCGGTTTCAGGATTTCACCAGCGGTTTTGGCTGGGGCCGCACCGAAGAGAGGGGCGACGTGCTTACCTTCGTGGCCACCGGCAACATATACCAGAGCATCTTTGCCGCCACCCTGGCACACCTGGCCACCCATGCCCCGGAGATAATAATACCCTCGCGGCGCACCATACCGGAAGTGGTCAGGCAGTATATCATCGGCATCAACCCGCCTTTATTCAACCCGCCCCGCCCGCCCTTCATGCGCGGCTGGATTATCGGTGACCGCAGCAATATCTCAGTAGCTCAGCAAATCGAGCTGGAGGATCTGTTAATCAAGGAACAGGCGGACTGGCCGCCCCCAGCCTAAATTACGGGAATATTTCGAGCTTTTTTTATGGAAGGTTAATAAATTAGGAAACATTAGACGTCGGAGCTGTTGTTATCGGGCAGCTCCGTTATTTTTTGGGCATATATTGGTGATAATTAAGGCAACATAATATAATAATGAAAATAGGCTCGTACCCATCAGTATACAGATTAGACGTCAGTTCGTGGTTTTATAACCGAAAAGGGCGGCCGAAACATGATCGCGTACATACTTCTCACCATTCTGGTCATTCTAATAGCGCTTCTCTTCATACCTTTTGAATTTTATGGCCAGGGTCGGATAACTGAAGACATCCGCCTGGAATGGGGCTTGGCCTGGGCAGGCGGACTGGTATCGGTTCGGTGGAACCTGCCTGCAGCAGCGACGGACGAATCGCTGATGCGTCTGGGTCCATGGGTCAAGAGCAGGCCCGCCGGTGCGAACAAAGATACTGAGCCCGCGCCGAAACCAGCCAAGAAGCCGCTCGGCCGGACCAACTGGCGGGCAGCTAAAGCTTTTCTGGACAAACAGGCCTGGATAGAGGTGCTGGAATTTTTGGGCCAGCTGTGGCGCTCATTGCGATTGCGCTGCGACCTGGAGGGTGATTACAGCACTGATGACCCGGCTCTCACCGCCTATATTGCCGCCTTGATCACGCTTCTCAACCAAAACGGACAAAAATGCCATCTGCATCCCCGGTTCGCCGATGCCGGGGTGAACCTGAACGGATCCATACAGGGGCAGCTGCGGCCGGGTCTCATCATTTGGGATGCCGGCCGTTTTATTTTAAGAAGACCTATCCGGAAAATCTGGTGGACTTTGCTGCGCGAGGGTAAAAACAACGATAGGAGGAATGGGAATGTTTAAGGAAGACATGGATGCCATCGCTACTCACCTGGAGAATATGGTCAGGAGCAAGACTATCGTCGGTGAACCGATAATTGCTGGAAATGCTACCGTGATCCCCATCATATCTGCCAGTTTTGGATTCGCGTTGGGTGACGGCGAAGGGACCGAACCCACTAAAGGCGGTGGCAAAGGCAGCGGCGGAGGCGGAGGCGCCAAAATCACCCCCACCGCCCTGCTGGTAGTCAAAGATGATGATGTGCAGGTTTTCAACCTGGGCGATAAGGGATCATTGGACAAGCTGGTAACTCTGGTTCCGGAGATAATCACCAAGATTTCCGACCTCAAAACCAAAAATACCCCTGAACCCGATCAGGCTTAAGGATGTAGATTTCCGGCTATTGCCGGGCTTCCATCAAGGCAGCCAGGGCCGCCCCCAGACCGGACGAGTCTTTCATGAATCGGATCTCTATCCGGTAGGCCCTATCTGCCCCTATTTCATCAATAGCGGTCCGGATGTGGTCGGCGAAGAGCGGCATCTTTTCGTACAGCGAGCCATCGACGCTGATCACATGCCGGCGTTCCCAGCGGGGGTCGAGATATTGGATTATCCCGGCATATGTGGCGGCGATCAATCGAGCCGATCTTGCTGCCAGGGCCTGCGCCAGGCTCAGCAGTCTCTGCTGCCCGGCCGGGTCAGGATTGGCTCCCCCAGGAGCATGCATTAGGTCTCCCCCGGACAGCAAAACCGAAATTAAACGGGAATCAAGGGAATTGGGCGCTGCAAACCGTTTGGAAATGGAATCCCGTCTGGAGAAGAGATCTGGACGCAGGTGCAGGTCCACTAGCATCAGCCGGAAAAGCTCCCCCAGGTACGCCCCGGAGACCATCTTTTCCAGACGCTGCTGACCTTGATTGTGGCTGCGCCGGTCCAGTTCCAGGTCATAACGGTTTACCGGCAGTATGTCAGCGAAGAAATTGCCGGCCTCGATGTTTATTATCCGCCCGCTCAAATCTCCAAAACAAGCATTATAACCAGTACCGCAGATGGAACCGATGTCAGCGTCGTTATCCAGGTAGGCGGCGCACAACAACGTGGCCACCGTATCGTTGAGGATGGCCGCCGGCTGAATGTGTTCCACTCCCCTTCGCTGCAAGGCCTGGCTGAGCAGAAGGCTGACATCTTGTCCTACCACTCCCCGGGTTTTGATCTCCTTGGTCCACTCCTGCAGCAGCCCGGAATTGCGGCTCAGCTGGCGGAATGGGAAAGAGAAGCAATGCCCCAACCGGTAGGTCCGGTCGGTAGCGGCGAATTCCTGCAGCTGAGCGGCGATAAAATCAAACAACTGCTCTCCATCAACAACTTCACTGGCCAGATTCCAACCGCCCTGCCCGGGTCTGATGCTGACGACCTTTTCCTTTAGCACCTGAAAAGACCGGTTGTTTAGCCCGATCAAAAAGAACCTCAGGTTGGTGCCGCCAAAATCCAGGGCCAGGGCTTCACCCTGTTCCAGTCCGCAGGGAGGCTGGAACTGGCTGTCCAGCATTTTCAACCCGCAGCGGTCGTTGGCCCCGGCCATTGCATCAGCAAACCGCTGCGCAACCTGCCGGGCCAGTTGCGGGGACACGCAGAGCGCCGCCAGCAGCTCATCATAAGGACCCATTCATTCCTCCTTAGGCCTTAATGTACGGCCAGACCACCATAGCCCTCATCCTACCTCTTCTGGTTTTGTGTGGATCTTGCATAAACAGATAATATATTCACTGCTAACCTATCATTTTAATGCGATGCGAAGAAGCTATTATTAACTATTCTACAATAACCATGCGGGCGGTTTCATCCCAGGTCACGGTATGGCCCAGGGCTTCGGCCAGCTGGCGCACCTGTGCGTAAGAACGGCTGTTGATGATCACAGCATCGAAAACCTGTCCCCCGGCCTTGATTTTAATGGTCGGCGGCTCACCTAGATCGAACCATTCCATTATCACCCCGGCCATGGCTTGAATCACCGAGTTACGGCGTTGGTTGAAGCGCAATATGTCGGCAGCGTTATCGTGGAAGAATATCTCTGTCAAGACGGCAGTGGCGCTGGTGCGCACTACCTCCGCCCAGCGGAAGCCGGGTCGGGTGCTGTCCTTTATACCCCGGTCGGGCAGATCAAGGACTTCCACCAGAGCAGCCTGCAGGCGGGCGCCAAAGTCAGAACTGCTGGTGCCGGAGACCCCGTTACTCCAAGTTTCGGTACCGCTGCCGCCCCCGGCGTTGGAATGGATGGAAATGTGCAGGTCAGGGTTCTTGGAATTGCTGTCATTGATGATCTGCTCCAAGGTCCAGTTGGGGTTGTTGTAATAAACAGTAATACCCCGGGATGTCAGCAGAAGGCCTAACTCCCGGGCCAAAGCATTCATGCGGATCTCTTCCGAGATCCCGTCCGCCCCGATATTGGCCTCTTGATTGGAAGGCGACAGGTATACAGCTGGCATGCTTTCCCCTCCTCTTGCTCTCCCTTTAGTATCCGGTCCCCATAGTAAAAAATCCTCGCCAGGGTGCCATAATTTGTATTTAAGGGCGGATACTTGTATTTCTATGACTAGGATATGCAAAATAGTTTAAAAAGGTTTATCGTCTGATATTTTGAACCGCAGGCAGATTCGGCCCGGTCGATTTCGATGGCCAGGTTAATAGAGCGGCGAGGTGGGGGGCAAAAAGCCGAAGGAGCAGGTTAATATCCAGGCTTAGCCTGCCCCGGACTCCTCCACTGGCAGGATTCGGGTACTGTTGGTGATAGGACTGAAGCGGATGGCTGCGTCAAACATATAGGGGTATTCATCATGCAGGTATTTGAGATTCTGGACCCATTCCAGCAAAAGCAACGGATAGGCCCGCTGAATATCGCGCCGCAGGTGGGCCAGGTCCGCCCGGTTTGGTTCCCGCATATCCTGATGGGCCAGTTCATCTGCTACATGAAACAATGCCCAAAGCATATCAGTAAAGGTATCATGCTCGGCCAAGTGGGAATTATCCAGCATATCCAGGAACACCGGTCTCTTTTGGAGCAGCAGGTACTTTAGGGCCTCCAGTTTCTCCGGAGTCACATCGATCCGGTATTTATGCTCCCGGATCTGCTGGATCATGGCCTTATAACTGCGGTTGTTTTTAAAGTGGGAACGGTCCAGCATCTGGGCGAACTGATCTTCACTGATACGGTTATCGGTCATGGCATAGAGGATAGAATTACCAACATCCGAGAAAAAGGCGCTGATAAGAACGTTAATGTTCTTGACCTTGCTGCGTTTCTCCAGCATATTGAGCAATCTATTGAAGATAATGGTCACGACGATAACTTGTACGGGGAGAAAAGCCAGGTCCTGTAATATGTAAAAGGATTGGTCGTTGGGTTTATGAAACAACAGGTACTGAGCCACGTAGGTGGAGATGGATACTATGGACAAGACAATTACTAGCAGGACTGTGCTGTTCAGGCGCGTAAAAGCCACCTCCCAACCATAAGATCTGTTCATTTTGAGCCAACGGCTATTCCTGCGACTCGGCCCGGGGTTGAAGGACCGGCGGGCTGGCCGCTTGTTTGCCCAGAGTCTTCATCTCATAGTATAACATCAGGGAGGTAAAAGCCACTGCCAGGAGATCGGCAATGGGGGCCGCCCTCCAAATCCCCTCCACTCCCCACAACCTTGGCAATATAAGCAACAGAGGGATGAAGAACAGAACCTGCCGGGACAAGCTGAGAACGATCGCCTGCCGGGCTTTGCCCACCGCCTGGAAGTAGTTCGAACATATCACCTGGTAACCCACCAGCCAAATCAGTGCCATGTAGATCATAATGGCGTGAACGGTAAGCTCAGTCAGGGCTGCATCCCCCTGGCTGAACAACCCCACCAGTTGCTCGGGCCAGATACGAACAGCCAGGTAGCCCATCGTAGATATGGCCGTCCCAGCCAGCACCGCCGTTTTCAAGGTCTCCCGGACCCGCCCGTACTGACCGGCCCCATAATTAAATCCGATAATCGGCTGGGCCCCTTGCGACACACCCAGAACCGGCATAAACAGCAGGGTAGCGATGGAGAATACGATTCCAATAGCGGCCAGGCCCACCTCGCCGCTGTATTTGACCAGAGACTGGTTCAGGATCACCTGTTGGACGCTGGCCGCCAACTGCAGGGAGAAAGGGGCAAATCCGATGGCCAATAT
>CAZOMS010000039.1:0-14270 GCA_964580805.1 uncultured Syntrophomonas sp.
CAACCGTTGGATGGCAAGGGGCCGATAAATACCACTACCACCAGGCCGGTAGAAAAGGTGGCCCACGGCGTGGTTACCAGGGCCCCGGTTAATGTCCCCATGCAGACCGGACTAAAAGCTATCGACTCCATGGTGCCTATTGGCCGCGGCCAGCGGGAGTTGATCATTGGCGACCGCCAGATAGGCAAGACCGCCATTGCCATCGATGCCATTATCAATCAGAGAACGAAAAAGGATATGATCTGTATTTATGTCGGCATTGGCCAGAAGCAGTCCACCATCGCCGGCATCCACGCCAAACTTGAAGAGATGGGGGCCATGGATTATTCCATCATCGTCGCTTCCACCGCCTCCGAACCCGCTCCATTGCTGTACCTGGCACCGTATGCAGGTGTTGCCATGGCTGAGGAGTTTATGGAAGGCGAATCCAAGGACGTTCTGATTATCTATGACGACCTTTCCAAACACGCGGTGGCTTATCGTGAGATGTCCCTGCTGCTCCGCCGTCCCCCCGGACGTGAAGCATATCCGGGCGACGTCTTCTACCTCCATTCCCGCCTGTTGGAAAGAGCTTGCAAGCTTAATGAAAATCATGGCGGAGGATCCATTACTGCCCTGCCAATCATTGAGACCCAGGCCGGTGACGTATCCGCCTATATCCCGACCAATGTTATCTCCATTACTGACGGCCAGATTTACCTGGAATCCGACCTGTTCTACGCTGGTCAGCGTCCGGCTATCAACGCCGGTCTGTCCGTCAGCCGCGTAGGTGGATCGGCCCAGACCAAAGCGATGAAGTCCGTTGCCGGGCAGTTGCGTCTGGACTTGGCCCAGTATCGTGAACTGGCCGCCTTCGCCCAGTTTGGGTCCGACTTGGACAAAGCGACTCTGGCCCGCCTGACCCGCGGCGAGAAGACCCTGGAAGTTTTAAAACAGGGACAATATCAACCGATGGCCATGGAAGATCAGGTAGCCATCATTTATGCGGCTGTCAATGGGTATTTGGACGATATCCCCAGAGAGAAGATTGGACCGTTTGAAGTTGATTTCCTGAAATACTTACACGCCAACACCAACGTGCTGAAATCTATCAACGAAACTGGGAAAATCGATGATGCAACCAATGCAACTTTGATTAAGGCCATTGAAGATTTCAAGTCCACGTTTGTGGCTTAGGCGGTGATGTATTATGGCAGGAGCAGGTGTAAGAGAGTTCAAGCGTAGAATACGCAGCGTAAAAAGCACTCAGCAGATTACCAAAGCAATGAAAATGGTGTCGGCTGCTAAATTGCGCCGTGCCCAAGAAGCTGCCGAAGCCTCCCGTCCTTACACAGAGACCTTGCAAGGAACCCTGGCCAGGCTGGTCGGCTTATCCAGCGATGTGGAACACCCGTTGTTGGCCAAGCGGCCTGAGGTGACTAAGGTGGGTTATATCGTTGTAACGGCTGACAAGGGTTTGTGCGGTGGGTTTAATACCAACATTATCCGGGCGGCGCTTGATTCCCTGGCTGCGGATGAACGAAAACCGGAAAGAGGCATAATCGCGGTCGGGAGAAAAGCCCGTGACTTCTTCCGCAAACGCGGCGGGTTGGAAGCTGAGTTCGTGAATCTGGGCGACAAGGTCAGTTATGCTGACGCACGTGAGATTGCCCAGTATATAATGAATGCTTATGAAAACGAGGAATTTGATGAAATCTACGTGGTTTACGCACGATTCGTCAATGCCATCAGACAAGTACCCACGGTGGAGAAGATACTCCCCATTGAGCCGCCTGAGGAGAAGTCAACCAGTGAAATCAAGGTCGAGTACATCTATGAACCGAGTGCCGAAGAGATCCTGTTGAACCTGTTGCCCCGGTATGTAGGCAGCCTAATATACCATGCCTTGTTGGAAAGCAAGGCCAGTGAGCATGGAGCCAGAATGACCGCTATGGGTAACGCCAGCGAAAACGCGGGCGAGATTATTGATAACCTGACGCTCAAAATGAACAAGGTCAGACAGGCGGCAATAACGGACGAAATTCTGGATATTGTTGGTGGCGCCGAAGCTCTCAGCAAATAAAGGAGGAAAGTAGAGAATGGCGAATGTGACAATAGGGGAGGTAACTCAGGTTATTGGCGCGGTTGTCGATATACGTTTCAAGCCTGGTGAGTTACCGGATCTAATGAACGCTATAACCATTAAGAGTGACGATCCCAAGATAGACGTAACCCTGGAGGCTTTCCAATTGCTTGGCAACGATGTCGTCAGATGCGTCGCATTGAACGCTACAGATGGACTCAGCCGCGGAATGGAAGCTACTAATACCGCAGCCTCGATCAAGATCCCGGTGGGGGATGGATGTCTGGGCCGTATCCTCAACGTTTTGGGGGAACCGGTTGATGAAGCCGGACCAGTGGCCGCAGCCGACTACTGGCAAATCCACCGCGACCCGCCGCCACTGGTTGACCAGTTGCCGGCAACCCAGCTGCTGGAAACCGGTATCAAGGTCGCCGACCTGATCTGCCCCTATGCCAAGGGCGGCAAGATCGGCCTGTTTGGTGGGGCCGGAGTTGGCAAGACCGTTATTATTCAGGAACTGATCAGAAACATCGCTTATGAGCATGGTGGTTATTCGGTATTCACCGGCGTGGGCGAGAGAACTCGTGAAGGCAACGATCTCTGGGGTGAGATGTCGGAATCGGGCGTTATTGACAAGGTAGCCTTGATCTTTGGACAGATGAATGAACCTCCCGGAGCCAGGTTGCGGGTAGGCTTGACGGGACTGACCGTAGCCGAATACTTCCGTGATGTCAGCGGACAGGACGTTCTGATATTTATTGACAATATATTCCGGTTTGCTCAAGCCGGCAACGAGGTATCGGCGCTTCTCGGGCGTATGCCGTCCGCCGTTGGTTATCAGCCAACTCTGGCAACTGACATGGGCTTATTGCAGGAGAGAATCACCAGTACCCGCAAGGGATCAATTACCTCCGCGCAGGCCGTTTACGTCCCTGCGGATGACTTGACCGACCCGGCGCCGGCCACTACTTTTGCGCACTTGGACGCGACTACAGTTCTGTCCCGGGCCATATCCGAGTTGGGCATTTATCCTGCGGTTGATCCGCTGGATTCAACTTCACGTATTCTTGATCCCCAGATACTGGGCGAAAAACACTATACCACCGCCCGCGGGGTGCAGCAGATACTGCAGAGGTATAAAGAACTGCAGGATATCATCGCCATCCTCGGTATGGATGAATTGGCGGACGACGATAAGGTTGTCGTTGCCAGGGCCAGAAAGATCCAAAGATTCCTGTCTCAGCCGTTCCACGTTGCCGAGCAGTTTACCGGCAGCCCCGGAATTTACGTGAGAGTCGGCGATACGGTTGAATCGTTTGCCCAGGTCCTGGAGGGTAGACACGACAATCTTTCCGAAGATTCATTCTACATGGTGGGAGATATTGAAGGCGCAGTTGCTAAAGCCAGACGATTGGGGGCGTAGCCCATGGCTGGAACCTTTACTCTTGAAGTTGTAACTCCAGGAGAACTTCTCTTCAAAGACGAAGTGCAATTTATTGTGGTACCTGAAACTTATGGTGAGCTAGGTGTTTTGAGAAATCACGCTCCCATGATCGCAGCTTTGGACATTGGGGTTATGCGCTTTACAGATGCCGAGGGCAGTATTAAGCGGATGGCTGTCAGCGGCGGATTTATGGAAGTTATGAACAACGAAGCCCGGGTCTTGGCTGAAACAGCGGAGATAGGCGACGACATCGACGTTCTGCGGGCCAAGGCCGCCAAGGAGAGAGCTGAAGCCAGACTCGCTGCCAAGGCTGCCGACACCAACATGGCTCGGGCTCAAGCTGCACTGCAGCGAGCCATAGCCCGCATGAAAGCCGCCGAATAGTAAAATAATACTTGGTATTACGCAAGCCGGAAGGGTGTCACCTTTCCGGCTTGCGTACTTTTCTGCCGGTTGCATCGATGCGGATCTAAAGATATTATCATTTGTGTCAAAGCCAAGGTATTGATGTTCTGACCCTTTTCCCGTACCTTCATGGAAAAAAGGGAACAGCGTAAAATCGTTATGAATTAAATCAGACCCCGCACCGGAACTGCCATCAAGGATTTAAAACCGCCAGGAAACAAATAAAACACGCCTTGCAGAAGCCTGCCTGCCAATGTAACAAAATTGTAACGGATTGTCACAAATGACGCAAATGTGATACAATATAGTTACAAAGGAAAGAAATTGATCTCAATTAGGGCACAATGGTTGATTAGTTGAAAGGCGTTATTGGCGGCTGCAGGCCTAATTTAGGATTCGGCCCGGCTTGTTGGCACATAAATTGCATATACATATAGACGCTGGGAACCAAAATATTAGAACAGGATGTAGCGGAAGGCAATCCGTAGGGAGGCGAAAACTATGACTACAAAATTTTTGAATGAGACCAGTTATCCCTTTAAAAATGAAGACGCTAGTAACAAAAAACTTGGCGGCATGGAGAACCTCACAATTCAGGTGGGTTTCCTGGGTCTTATGGCCATGTTGCTGATGGGTTTGATCATGATACTGTTGATGGTACTAAGCTGAACCAGCCGATGCAGTGGTTGGTTCCAAACGGTACAGGTTTATTGGGGGTCTTCCTGACACACCTCAGAGAGGCCCTTAATGTTATGGCTTGACTCTTCCCATTCGTATAGTGTGAGGATAATATGAAACAGGGTCGCTATGGTTTTCATTATATATCCGATCTATAATTGCGTGAGCCCCTCTGAACTAGAATTAGGAGGGGCATTCTGTACTTATAGGGTTTGTTCCTTAACAAATGAAAGAAGCAAACAACGTTCTACAAATTTAGGTACCTTCAAAGCTAATGCACAATAATCTTCTCCCATGATATTATGTTTGATGAAGTCAGTGAAACCTGAGATATTGCGGTGAAGGTCAAGGTAGGTTTATAAAGACAAATACCGAGAAATGCTTTATTATGAGATAGAAGACCGGACTACGCATTGTTGAGAGGAGAATTGTGTATGCTGAAATATTATGCTCAGTTAGAACGTTATGAAGGAAATAAAGCCCTCTTCGATATGATAAAGATGTCGATGGTCTCCACCATAGCCGATGAGCCATTACACATTCACGCTGAAGGTTTGCGGGGTACCGGCAAAACCACCATTATGAGGAAGACGCAGGATATCTTGCCGACTATTGTGAGAGTGAAAGGCTGCATGTATAATTGTGATCCTGCCAAACCCCACTGCCCCGTGCATCGCGGCGCGTCGGCCCAAGATATAGCTGAAATCGGGATAGAAGCAATTCCAATGCCTTTCATAGAAATATCTCATTCAGCTAAGGTTGGGACTGTGGCCGGCAGCATAGATTTAGCCAAACTCACCGACCCGCGCAAGCCGGAGGCGGGGCTGCTGCCAGGACTCATTCCTCAAGCTCATCGAGGTATTCTTTTTGTGGATGAAATAAACCGTCTGGCTGATACCGCACCGGAGATTACTGACATACTACTGGACTTGATGGGAACCAAGCCTGGGGTGGTCCAAATCGAAGAAGCCGGATTACCAGTGGTATCGGTTAAGGTAAACGTATCGGTGTGGGCTGCTTCCAACCCAGATGAAGACCCCGGCCCCCTGGAGGAAATACGCCGGCAATTGTCGGATCGTTTTGATATGGTTTGTTATATGGGCCGGCCGACCTCCATAGATGTCTTGGCCAAAATGCTCAAGGAAAATTTCCATACCACCAAACTGGAACCCGAGCGCGAGCAGATGAACCTTGAGGCCATTATGAAAAAGCATGAGGAATATACCCAGACACTGCTCAGATGGGCGGAGGTCTATGAGGAGTCGGATCTGCCTGATTTTGTCCGCAACTATATTGCGCGTCTCTATGTAAAGCATAACTTGGAGAGTATAAGAGCCATAGAAGCAATGCAGCAAGGAGCAGTGCTCTACAGTATAATAAATGAGCGTGATCAGGCCGGCATCAATGATGTGGCCCGAATTCTGCCATTGATTCTGAAGCATCGTATGGATGCCGACTCCCTGATCAGGGTAATAAACGATGACAGCAAAGGTGGCAGTATGTTCAGTTCGGGAGGCAAGAAATCAACAGACAAAGCTGAGCCGGCGGAAGATCCGGAATATTTCAAAAAGGAAGGACGTCCTTTAAAAGAGCTTAAACGCAAAGACCTGGTCAATACAGAGAAATCCATCGACTTCAACCGCGAATAAAGGGGGGGCCTATGGAAACCGGTCAGAGCAATATAAATAATGCTGCCTCGGTAGCTAATTATCTGGGTCTTTATTTGGGTCAGGACCAAGGGGTACGTTTAGGCGATAGCACGGTGGTGAGCACCAAGGCCCATCGCCGGATGCCCGAGAAGAAGATCAAAGGCCAGGTAGAGATCCTGGTCAATTCCGACGCGGGGCAAACCTATCTTAACTACGTAGATGCCGACCAGATAGTTCATATAGACGTACATCATATGCCAGGGAATATAGATGCTCAGAAGGTAGCCTTGGCCATATATTGGGCAATCAATGATTATGTGATCGAAGAAGACCCCCAACTTCAATATGCTGATGACGTTCGTTTCAAAGCCATCGCCTCTTACGCTGAAAAGATCCATATTACGACCAATCTGGGGCAGGGATGGTTGTTTGATATAATGCAGAATGAAATGGAGCCGTATATTGAAGGCGAGGAGGGGCAGGACCACGTCCATATCCTGGCCCGGTTGAATAGGCAGACTTATTCTTTAATATTTATTATTGCCTCCGCCGTGGAAGATATCATACAGCAATCAGGCATTCAATTGGCTGAGGTCCGCAATATCACCCACGGAAAAGAGAAAAAGATTCTTGATGACTTCGGCAATTACATCAAGCTGCCCTGGAAAAAATTCAAAGGCAAGGATGCCATGCTCATGGCCCCGGATGAAAATGTTAATCAGCTGGTATTGAAACTGGCTGAGAAATTCGGTGGGGTTGAAGATATAGAGGAATGGATGCAGATGTACTCCACCAATATCTTCAAGAGAAAAGGAGCCGACTTTCAAAAGAAAAAATGGGGCGACATTGATCACTATGTCAAACAACTGGAAGAGTTGGGCCTGATGCAAAAGACGCCGCTGGGAAGAGTATTGACCAAGCAGGGTTTGGCAGTGCAGGACTATGTTATTAAGCATCGGATCGAACTGGAGACTGAGATCAGGCGCAACATCCGCCGAGTCCCGGGTGGGCGCACCTCACGTTTCAGTAAGATCGGGCAATCGGATCAGGACACCACAGATGTCCAGCTGGTCAATTATAACCGGACGGTCAACAAGAAGGATAATTGGACTGGTAATATGGCTGTGGCCCAGACGGTAGTTCAAGCCAAGAAAAGCGGACTGTTACGAGGAGATAAACGACTGTCGATCAGGAAAGATGATCTACATTTCTACGATAAGAAAAGCTATATTCCCATTGATATATGTTTGCTGTTGGACGCCAGCGGCAGTATGGCCGGGGAAAAAAGGCAGGCTGCCAGCTTCTTGGCTCAGCATTTGTTGCTTACCGGCAAGGAACGGGTGGCGGTAGTGACTTTCCAGGAAAGGAACGCTCGGGTAGTGGCACCTTTCACCCGCAGCCAAAGTGTGTTGACTAAAGGATTACAGACAATAAACCCGGCCGGCATGACACCATTGGCCAACGGGATCGTGACCGCCCTGGACCTTATAAAAAACAGTCGGGTGCGCAATCCGCTGCTGGTTTTGATAACGGACGGAATCCCCAATGCGGCGTTATGGACTATGGATGCTCAGGCTGATGCTCTGTCGGCGGCGGCCAATATCCCTGACCAGAAGTTACGCTTCATATGCATTGGAGTCGAATCAAATGCCAGCTTCATGGAGAAACTGGCCAAGGCTGGGGAAGGCGCGCTATACCTGGTAGACGACTTGAATAAGGAGAATTTAATAAATCTGGTCCGTTACGAAAAGAAAAATATTGTCAAGAAGTAAGACTCGGAGGAATATCGACTCTGAGTTCCATAACGATTACCGGGCAGACGCTTTAGGTAAGGCCGCAATAGGGCATTTGAACCGGTTTGTTTTTGTATGCCTAGCTTACTAAAAAGGTGGTGTATTTAAGGGCGTTAAACTATAATTAGATGCATAGTTATTTTATGTAGTTATCACATTTAACCCCGGCCAATATGATTCAGCAGTTATAAGGAAGAATGACTATATGAGTGATTATGCCATTGTTATTGAATCCTTCGAAATTGGGCAAGCCAAGCGGGAGCTTTTCGCTATGGCTGGTTTCCATACAATCCTTGCCGATTCGGATGAAATGGTGGGAATATGAAATATGGCCCATTAGAATTATTGGTGATAGGGGTACTCACCTACTATCTGATTAAGGGTATCATGTTTTTAGGCATGTGGGTCGGTTTAGGGCGCATGACCGAGGTAGGTAAAGAGCGGGCCGCCAAGCAGGCTGAAGAGAGAAGGCTGAAACGGGAGAAACGGGACCAGAGAGCCCGGGAGAATGCCAAACCAAAATACTAAGTGAGGAGGTTATCGAATGAACAGCCTACAACTTAAATTTCTGGTATTTATAGCGGTGGTCTTTGTTATTACCGTGGCGTTTGCGTATGTAATATATCGCCAGTTCAACAAGGTGGGCAAGGCGGCTTTGGAAGCCAAGCAGCGGCAACAGGAGTATCAGGACCAATTAGATACACAGAATGAAGGCTTTTCCCAGCAAGACTTCGAAAACCTGATGCCTGACGATCAAAATCAAAACCCAATAAAATAATAAATACACAAGTTGTCCAACCTGACTAGGATCAGGTTTTTTTTTGTGGTTTGTTGGGATAAACATCTTATTCATTGGCAAAGCTCTTGGTAAAGTCGTGGGGGGATTTTCCAATGATGAAGAAAACCATCATTTATCTTATCATTTTTGCAATTATAAGCTTTTTCGGCGATGCCTACCTAAAAAACTGCATAGCCCAACAAGATAAAAATGAATCTCCATATCGACTAGCATTTGCATCAGTCGGAGCAAATTTGCTGGAATCCCGAATAGACTGTTGGGCAACAATAAAAACAGATGGAAGCCAAAATCAAATGAATCAAATACTGATGCAATTGCTCCAACATCTTAACCTGCCTGCCGAACCCGATAAGATCCTGCCTGGAGAAAAAAACGGTATCAAAATATTGGAATACGATCTGGTGCTTGCCAACAGCCAATACTATTTTCTTTTACAGTCCGACCGGGCCGGAAATAACATCAATGTTTTAATAACTGTGGTAGACCGGGACGACAAAAGACTACTGTGGTATGAATCCAAACTGCGGCAGCTGTACGATTTCAATGTCTATTATCAGTATAAAGGGATAATAGACGCCCGCCCGGACTCAGCGGGGCGGGAAGAACTTCTGAATATATTTTTAATCAACATGCAGGCAAATACTTTAAGCAATTATCGGGAAGGTTTGATGTCAAGCAGAACTGGATACAGCCAAGCCCTGCCAGGCAGGGCCATAAATGTCGGCGGAGATGATATAAACCTTCAGGCAGTGATACGGCTCAATACCGAGAATAAAACCGAAATTTATTTGGGAATTCCGCTATTATTGACTGATTATTAGACAATATTTGTAGGGCAAGGAGGTGATGGTTGTATTTTGAGAATGGTGATTAAAGGAAAAGCAACCCTTAACGGTAAGATCGAGGTCAGTTCCTCTAAAAATGCGATTTTACCAATTTTGGCTGCATCCATACTAACCGATGATGTGGTCGAATTGGGTAAAGTGCCAAAAATAAATGATGTGACAATAATTGGAACCCTGTTGGAACAACTAGGTAAACAAATATCCAGCGGGGATAAAAAAATGGTACTGAGCGGCAGGGTACTTTCCCACCACCCTCCTTATGATCTAGTGCGGCAAATAAGAGCTTCCGTATTGGTAATGGGTCCTCTGCTGGCTCGCTTGGGCAAGGTGCGGGTGGCTCTGCCGGGAGGCTGTGCAATTGGTTCCAGACCGATCGATTTGCATCTAAAGGGTTTCCATGCCCTGGGTGCCGAAATCAATCTGCGTTCCGGAGACTTGATTGCCAAAGCCGTTAACGGATTGCGGGGAGCGCATATTTATCTCGATTATCCCAGTGTAGGTGCCACTGAAAATGTTATGATGGCAGCCGCCATGGCGGATGGATTGAGTTATATTGAGAATGCTGCTTTAGAGCCAGAAATTGCGGATCTGGCCAATTTTATCAATCGCATGGGCGGCAGGATCTCTGGAGCCGGAACCAATGTGATAAAAGTAGAAGGAGTCAAAGAATTCAAGGGAGTAAAGTATGTACCAATTCCCGACCGAATTGAAGCCGGTACCTACATGGTGGCCGTGGCCGCCACCAAAGGGGAAGCAACGATAAATAATGTCATACCCGAGCATTTAAAAGCGGTGACCGCAAAACTGATCGAGAGTGGCGCAGAAATTATTGAAAACAAGAACAATGTCGAAGTAAGAAGAGAGTCGAAAATTAATCCCGTCTATATCAAAACCCTTCCTTACCCAGGTTTTCCAACTGATATGCAGGCCCAGTTCATGGCATATCTGAGCTGTGCTCAAGGCAGCAGTATAATAAGCGAGTCGGTTTTTGAAAACCGGTTCATGCATGTTCAGGAATTATCCCGGATGGGTGCGGAGATAAAAACCGAAGGTAAAATTGCCATAATAAGAGGAGCCAAGAAATTAACCGGGGCCCAGGTAAAAGCATCCGATCTCCGGGCAGGGGCGGCCTTGGTTATTGCCGGATTGACAGCCCAAGGAAACACCATATTATTGGAGAGTCAACATGTGGACCGTGGCTACGAAGATATAACCAGCAAGCTGAATGCGATGGGTGCACAAATCCACAGTGAACCATAATCTGGAGCCAGGAATCATAGGGTGGGAATAAGGAACATGGCATTAGTGTCATGTTCTTTTAATATTATTAGGGTATGAGACGGAAAAACAGAATGATTGCTGCGACAATGGCGCTAATTATTTTGGCGGGGTTGATCGGCGTTTATTTCCATGGGCGCCCTTCCAAAACAGGCCAGCCGATAATCCAGTTATACCTCCATCAACATGATAAGGTCATTGCCATGGAGCTGGAGGAGTATATTGTAGGCACGGTGGCGGCTGAAATGCCGGCTACATTTGAAATCGAGGCCCTAAAAGCCCAGGCGGTTTGTGCGCGCACTTATGCCCTAAAAAAGATCATAAGCAATACCCCATATCCTGATGGGGCTGACTTGTCTGACGATATAGCCGCCTGTCAGGCCTTCGTATCGCCCTCGGATTTTGCACCGGCTAATCCGGATAGAGCCGAACTGCTGGATAAGATTGAAGAGGCGGTACAATCGACTCGGGGCGAGATACTTTTGTATGATTCACAACCGATCGACGCCTTGTATTGTTCCACCTGCGGAGGGCGTACCGAGTCAGCCAGTGCCGTGTGGGGCGGTAAGATAAGTTATTTGCAGCCGGTAAAATGCAACGACTGTGTCCAATCGCAGCATTACCACGAGGAGATCGAACTTGCCAACTCCTCCATCCTTCGATTAGTAGGGGGTAATGATACTCAGCTTAAAATCAAGGTTTTATCGCGCACCCCGGGGGGGCGGGCCCAGAAAATCGACATAAATGGAAAAGCGATCGATGCCACTTCTCTAAGACAAAAGCTGGGATTGCCCTCGACCTGGATAGAATTCCATACATCGGCCCAGACGACTACCATTACCAGCCGCGGGTATGGGCATGGGGTGGGGTTATGCCAATTTGGTGCCAACGGCATGGCTGAGCGGGGGAAGGACTATCGGCAGATTCTGCAAAGATATTATCAAGGGGTAACTTTTTATAATTTAGGTTACTAAGGCATTGATTACCCCCCTCCTGAATATAAATTTAAATATATTCAGGGGGAGGTAACGGATAGGATGCAGAACTACATTAGAAAAAGAGCAGTTAAAATAGCCCGGTATATACTGCAAACCTCAGACACGGTTCGAGGCACTGCCGAGGTGTTTGGCATCAGTAAATCCACGGTGCACAAAGATGTATCAGAAAGACTGCCCCGTATTAGCAAAGAACTGGCGGACGAGGTGAGGACTGTGCTGGACCGCAATAAAGCTGAGCGACATCTCCGAGGCGGAGAAGCGACCCGAAAGAAATATGCCCACAGTAATGAGGGCCAGGTCGCTTTGCAGTCGGTTATGGCCGCTACGCCGCGGGAGAGTTCCTGATCCTTTTTGCGTTTTTCCGATGTTCCTCCTGCTCCATAATCTGCACAAGAAGCCGGGATATCTGATCTGGCAATATTACCGAAATGATTGGCCACTATGACGAATAAAAGGTAAAATAAGTACAATTAGCTATAATATGAATTATTTTGCCAGGAGGATCGGAATAGTGTTCTTCGTTGAGGATATAGGGATTGATCTTGGTACCGCCAGTGTCCTGGTTTTTAAGAAGGGACAGGGTATCGTGCTGCACGAACCGTCTGTGGTGGCCTTGGACAAGCAAAGCAACAGGGCCATTGCCATAGGGGAGGAAGCCAGACAGATGCTGGGCAGGACTCCTGGTCACATTGTAGCCATCAGGCCTTTGCGGGAGGGTGTAGTGGCTGATTACGATACAACCGAAAAGATGCTGACATATTTTATTAGAAGGGTCATGGGCAGAAGATTATTTTTTAAACCCCGGGTAATCGTATGTATACCCACCGGTGCTACGGACGTAGAGGAACGGGCAGTAAGACAAGCCACATTGGCATCGGGTGCCAAACAGGCCTTTATTATAGAGGAACCGCTGGCCGCCGCTTTGGGAGCAGGACTCAACATCGCTGAGGCCAGCGGTAACATGGTGGTGGATATCGGGGGAGGTACATCGGACATAGCTGTTCTGTCCTTGGGGGGAATAGTATGCAATACCTCGCTGCGGGTCGGTGGGGACAAATTCGATGAAGCCATAGTGAGGTTTATTCGCCGTGAATATAGTCTGATGATCGGGGAGAGAACCGCTGAGGACATCAAGATGAATGTAGGATCTGCTTGGATAACAGAGGAAAACCGATACGATAGTATGGAAGTAAGGGGCCGTGACCTGGTATCTGGTCTGCCCAAGACTATAAACATAACCACCGAGGAAAGCTGGCAGGCCTTGGAGGAACCTGTTTTTGCGGTTATTGATGCAGTAAAAAAGGTATTGGAGATCACTCCACCGGAATTGGCTGCAGATATAGTTCATACCGGCATAGTCATGACAGGCGGAGGTTCGCTGCTGGACGGCCTGGGGAGGCTGTTGTCAATGGAAACCAGATTACCGGTACACCTGGCTGAAGACCCCATATCTTGTGTTGCGATAGGGACCGGCAAAGCCCTGAATGAGATGAATATGCTGGCTTCCCACCAGCGCAAGAGCGCCAGGAGGGTGCTCTAAGAAGGGCTCACCCGCCGGGGGCGGGTTTTTTCATGGAAATCATGGATTAGGCTACAATATTGTTAAGAAATACAGGTTGTTAATTCAGAACGTGTTGATGAAAAGAGGATTGCTGTTGACCCAAGTTAAGGCAGTTATACTCGGATGCCGGGTAGATATTGCAGATACCTCGGAATGCCTTGATAGAATAGCGGAACTTGTTTATGCTGGGACTGCGGCCCATGTAATAACATTAAATGCGGAGATAGTATATCAGGCCCAGACCAACCCAATGTTGCGAGATATAATCAATCAAGCTGCATTGGTGACACCGGATGGGATCGGGATCGTATGGGGCGGTCGGCAACTGGGCTATGCTATACCCGAGAGGGTGTCGGGAATCGATTTGTTGGGGGGCATCTGCCAGGCAGCGCCGGCTAAAGGATGGAAAGTCTATCTGTTAGGTTCATCCCCGGGGGTTGCCGATGAAGCCGCCGCAAAACTGAAGGCACAGTTTCCGGGATTGCACATCTGCGGAAGTCACCATGGGTATTTCCATGCCGAAGAGGAACCCTCAATCATGGCCGATATAAACCGCAGCCAAGCTGATATCCTGGTGGTATCCTTGGGTGCTCCCAAGCAGGAAATATGGATCAGCCAACATAAAAAGGATCTTGCTGTGCCAGTTTGTATCGGCGTCGGCGGGAGCCTGGACGTTATCGCCGGCCACAAAAGACGGGCACCGGGCTGGATGATAAAAACGAACCTGGAGTGGCTTTACCGCTTGCTGGCTGAACCGA
>CAZOMS010000040.1:0-14062 GCA_964580805.1 uncultured Syntrophomonas sp.
CAGAATCCCAATTACACCGTCGACCAGGTCATCACCGAGCTGGCGGTAGGCGAGGCCCTGGTATCGTTTCTGGATGATAAAGGCCGCCCTTCGGTGGTGGAGCGCGCATTCATCCTCCCCCCGCGCAGCCTGATGGGTCCCATCGATCCCTCCGTCCGCCAGGGCCTGCTAAACGGTTCGGCCTTCCGGGGCAAATATGGGCAGAGCGTGGACCGGGAGTCCGCTTATGAATACCTGCAGCAGAAGTTCGCCCGGGAAGAGGCCGATGCCCGGGAGGCGAAAGAGGCGGAGCAGGAGGAAAAAGCCCGCAAAGCCAGAGCCCGGGAGCGCGACGATTATGACCGGCCGGCTCGAAGAGGCCGCCAACCGGACAGCGCCCTGGAGAAGATGGGCAAGACCGCCATAAACACCTTGGGAACCTCGTTTACCCGGCAGCTGGTGCGCGGAATATTGGGTTCACTGCTGAAAAAGTAGGATGGACTTACTCACTGCTTTCACAATGACAGCTCGGATAGATTTTTCACTACGTTCAAAATGACTACTCGGGTTTCCGAGAGAACCGTCCAAGACCAGTGATAATGTTAAGGAATTGCTGAGGGTATGGATAATATACTGGCGGACGTCAAGCGGAAGCGTGGAAGCCAATATATTTATGCATACCCTGATATCGGCAAAATGGAATTTGCCATGATCACCAACCGTGCCCCCGATAGTTAAGTAAGGAGGAGAAGGCTTTTGTTGTATTTGGGATGTCATCTTTCCGCTTCCAAAGGATACCGGCATATGGGTGAAGAGGCTTTGAGTATCGGGGCCAACACCTTTCAGTTCTTCACCCGCAATCCCCGCGGCAGCAAAGCCAAGCGGCTGGACCCGAAAGATGTGGCCGCCCTTTTGACCCTGACCGCGGCTAACGGCTTTGCTCCCCTGCTGGCTCACGCTCCCTATACTTTGAATCCCTGTTCCGCTGATCAGAAGGTGCGGGATTTCGCCTACATGGTCCTGGCTGATGATATGGTGATCATGGAAAACCTGCCCGGCAACTATTACACCTTCCACCCCGGCAGTCATGTGGGCCAGGGGATTGAAGCCGGCCTGGAGCTTATAATCGATTTGCTCAACCAGGTCCTTAGCCCCCAACAAACGACTTCCGTTCTGTTAGAAACCATGTCCGGCAAAGGCAGTGAAGTGGGCAGCACATTTGAGGAAATTAAGTTTATTATTGAGAACACCGACCACAACGATAAATTGGGCGTCTGCCTGGACACCTGCCATATCTACGCCGCCGGTTATGACATAATCAATGACCTGGACGGGGTCCTGGACCAGTTCGACGGCATCATTGGACTGGAACGGCTCCAAGCTATCCATCTCAATGACAGCCTTACCCCTTTCGGCGCCCACAAGGATCGGCATGCCAAAATCGGCGCCGGGACCCTTGGTTTGGAGACTATAGTCAACGTCATCAACCATCCCCGCCTGCGCGGTCTGCCTTTTTACCTGGAAACCCCCAATGATGTGGAAGGATATGCGGCAGAGATAAAACTGCTGCGCTCGGCTTACCGCCAATAATTTACCCCTGCCAACGGTAATGCCGGTCTAAAGCCGCCCCCTTGAATGAGAAAACCGGTCAGCGGCGGAACCAACACCCCCACCTCATCCCCTCCTGTCCCTTCCCGCTTCCCCATCGCATAGATTATTTCCGATAAACCGATACGCCCAGGCACCGCTGGGATATACTGTATTCAAATCAAACTTGTTTCCTCATGCCGGTAATAATCTGCTACAATTAAGCGTTGATAGAGACTCCAGGATCACCGCTGTTACAAACGGACCCTAATACATGTTGGGAGGATACCTATGCCGAAACGAACCGATATAAACAAAATCCTGATCATCGGGTCCGGCCCGATCATTATCGGACAGGCCTGTGAATTCGATTATTCCGGCACCCAGGCCTGCAAAGCCCTGCGCAAACTGGGATATGAGATAGTGCTGGTCAATTCCAATCCCGCCACCATCATGACCGATCCCGGGATTGCCGATATCACTTATATCGAACCTTTAAACGTAAAAAGCCTCACCGACATAATCGCCAAAGAACGACCTGACGCATTGCTCCCCAACCTGGGCGGCCAGTCAGGTCTTAATCTGAGTTCCGAGCTATACAAGGCCGGAGTGCTGGACAAATACGGAGTCCAGATCATCGGGGTGCAGATGGATGCCATCGAGCGCGGCGAAGACCGCATCGCTTTCAAGGCCACCATGGATCGGCTGGGGATCGCGATGCCCCGCAGCAAGCCGGCCTACTCGGTGACCGAGGCCGAGGTCATTGCGGTGGAAATGGGCTTCCCGGTGGTGATCCGGCCAGCTTATACCATGGGCGGGACCGGCGGCGGTTTGGTCTATAACGTGGATGAGCTGAGAACCATCGCTTCCCGCGGTATCGCGGCCAGCCTGGTGGGGCAGGTGCTGGTGGAGGAATCGGTCTTGGGCTGGGAAGAGCTGGAACTGGAAGTGGTCCGCGACGCCAAGAACCAAAAGATCACCGTTTGTTTCATCGAAAACATCGATCCCATGGGAGTACACACCGGCGACTCGTTCTGCTCGGCCCCCATGCTGACCATCAGTCCCGAACTGCAGCAACGGCTGCAGCGCTACGCCTATGCGGTGGCCGACGCCATCGAAGTAGTGGGCGGCACCAATGTGCAGTTCGCCCACGACCCCCGCACCGATCGGGTGGTTATCATAGAGATAAATCCCCGTACCTCCCGTTCCTCGGCTCTGGCTTCCAAGGCCACCGGTTTCCCCATCGCCATGGTCTCCGCCATGCTGGCCGCCGGTTTGACCCTGGATGAGATCCCCTACTGGAAGGAAGGCACCCTGGATAAATACACCCCCTCAGGGGATTACGTGGTTATCAAGTTCGCCCGTTGGGCCTTTGAGAAATTCCCCGGTTCCTTCGATAGGCTGGGCACCCAGATGCGGGCCGTGGGCGAAGTCATGAGTATCGGCAAGAATTACAAGGAAGCCTTGCAGAAGGCCATTCGATCCCTGGAGATCGGGCGTCTGGGCCTGGGTTTCGCCAAGGACTTCCATCAGCGCTCCCTGGATGAGCTGATGATAATGCTGGCCGAGCCTTCCAGCGAGCGTCAATTCCTGATGTATGAAGCCCTGCGTAAAGGGGCGCCGGTCAGCTACCTGCACAAACTGACTCACATCAAGACCTGGTTCATCGAGCAGATGCAGGAACTGGTGCGGCTCGAAGACGCCATCCTGGAATGCTCGGGCGAGATCCCCGATTCCCTCTTGATCAAAGCCAAAGAAGACGGTTTTGCCGATGGCTACCTGGCCATGTTGCTGGGCGTGGCCGAAACCGAGATCCGCCAACGCCGCACCGCCCTAGGCATTGTGGAGGGCTGGGAGGCGGTTCCGGTCAGCGGGGTGGTGGATGCCGCCTATTACTACTCAACCTACAACGCCCCCGATAAAAGCCAAAGCAGCGACCGACCCAAGGTGATGATACTGGGCGGAGGGCCCAACCGCATCGGCCAGGGCATAGAATTCGATTATTGCTGTGTGCATGCCGCGTTTGCCCTGCGCGACCGGGGCTATGAGACGGTCATGGTCAACTGTAACCCGGAGACGGTATCGACCGACTATGACACCTCCGACAAGCTGTATTTCGAACCCTTGACGGTCGAGGATGTCTTAAGCATTTATGAAAAAGAAAAACCCCTGGGGGTAATAGTCCAATTCGGAGGCCAAACCCCTTTAAACATCGCCAACGAGCTCATGAAAGCGGGGGTCAAAATCCTGGGTACCGCCCCAGACACCATCGACCTGGCCGAGGACCGCGACCGTTTCCGGCAGATAATGGAGAAACTCGAGATACCCATGCCCGAGTCAGGTATGGCGGTCAATATTGACCAAGCCCTGGCGATAGCCAACCGGATCGGCTACCCGCTTATGGTTCGTCCCTCCTACGTTCTGGGCGGGCGGGGCATGGAAGTGGTCCACGACGAGGAGATGCTGCGCCAGTATCTGGCCGCGGCGGTCGACGTGACCCCGGAGCGGCCGATTTTGATAGACCGGTTCCTCAGCAATGCCATCGAAGCCGAAGCGGATGCCATCGCCAACGGCCGGGATGCCTTCGTGCCCACGGTTATGGAGCACATAGAATTGGCCGGTATCCATTCCGGTGATTCCGCCTGCGTGATCCCCCCGGTCAGCATCCCTGCCCGCCATATCGCCACCATCGAGGAATATACCCGCAAGATTGCCCGGGAACTGAATGTGGTGGGGCTGATGAATATGCAGTATGCCATTGCCGACGATCAGGTCTTTGTCCTGGAGGCCAATCCCCGCGCCTCGCGCACCGTTCCCCTGGTTTCCAAGATCTGCAACGTCCAAATGGCACGTATCGCCACGGAGATAATGATGGCCGCCAGCAATGGCCAGGAATATGATATGGGCCAGCTGGTCCATAAAAACATCCCCCACTTCGGGGTCAAGGAAGCGGTGCTTCCCTTCAATATGTTCCCCGAGGTCGACCCCGTTCTGGGTCCGGAGATGCGCTCCACCGGAGAGGTGCTGGGGATCGCTGATTCATTCGGACTGGCTTACTTCAAAGCCCAGGAGGCCACCCAATCGCCTCTGCCTACCGAAGGCACGGTGCTGATCAGCGTGACCAACGACGACAAACCCGCCGCGCTGGAGACTGCCAGGGAATTCGAGCGCATCGGTTTCAAGATCAGGGCTACCGCCGGAACCAACCAGTACCTGCTCGAAAATGGGGTAAATTCCACAGAGATCAAGAAACTGTACGAAGGACGGCCCAATATCCTGGACGCCATTTCCAACCGGGAATTGCAGCTGATAATCAACACCCCGTCCGGTAAACGCAGTCAGCATGACGATTCCTACATCCGCAAGGCCGCCATCCGGAGCAAGGTGGCCTACCTGACCACCATGGCCGCGGCCCGCGCCAGCGCTGCCGGCATCGCCGCCTATAAGGAGGACGGCGGGGGCGCATACAAGCTGAAATCGCTGCAGGAATACCATGCCGAAATCAAATAGATCAGCAAGGCATATCGCCTGGCTCTGAATCTATCAGACCGGCGGCCAAGATGTGGGCTTCCCTGACATACCTCAGGATTGTGGAATCCCGCGGTCTTATTTTCATTTTCTATTCGATTCTTCATTCTTAAAGGCTGGTCTATCCAACCAACCGGCAGTCCAATGGTGGCCCGATTTTATTCCCGCAAAAAGCTAGGATGAAATCAGTTCCCGGACGAAGCCCGGCAGGCAGAAGGCAGCCCGGTGCAATTCTTCCGTGTAGTATTGCAAACCGGCGGTCACGGGCTGGTCATTGTTGATAATACGGGGGTCGTGGCGTTTGCTGCCGACGGTAAAAGCCCAGGGGCCGCTGACATAAGTAGCGATCGGCGCCAGATAAACCTCTGCTATGGGGAAGACCTGGCGAAGATTGGCGTGGCAGGCGGCAAAATGGTCTGCATAGAAGACCGGAGATTCTGATTGCACCACCGCCATACCTTCGGGCTTAAGTATCTGGTAAAGGTCGCGGTAAAACTCCACGCTGAACAGTTTCTGGGATGGCCCCACCGGGTCGGAACTGTCGACAATAACCAAATCGTACTGGCGGCCGGGATTCTTTATATAATTAAACCCATCCGCAAAATGCAGATCCACCCGGGGATCAGCAAAAGCCGACGCTACGCGGGGGAAATACTGCTGGCTGATCTCCACCACCCGGCGGTCGATTTCCACCAGATCCAGGCGCCGCAAATGGGGATGCTTGACTGCTTCCCGCAGCGCGCCCCCGTCGCCGCCGCCTATTATCAGCACCTCCTGGGGATGGGGATGACCGTTCATGGCGATGTGAGTTATCATCTCATGGTATATGTATTCATCCTTGTCAGCCAGCTGCAATACCCCATCAAGCACCAGAGCCCGGCCCCACTCAACTGTTTCGATCACGGCCAGTTTTTGATAAGGGGTGGTCTCCTGATGCAGCATGCCGGTGATTCTCCACCTTACTTCATATCCGTCCGTGTGCCGCTCGTAGAACCAGTAATCCTGCATAAAACAACCTCCGCCGCCCATGATCCGGGCGATCACGGTTCCCGGATGGGGCCAGTATTTTCCCCGGTACAGCTAATGACCGGTGAATCCTCTTTATTATACCGTACTTTAGGCCATATTAAGAGGGACGTGTCGGTTCAGCCTCTAGTTACACCGCCGTTTCCGCCCATCATCGGTCAGGCCCAAAAACCTTCGGGGCAGGTTTTTCTGCTCCCCCCGGCTCCCCAACGCAGGAGTCCCGCGGTTAGGCGGCGAATATTCGTGATATAATAATATCGGAATCATTTTCCACGGGAATGTGGCCCGCTGGATTTCACCCGATCGACAGCTAGAGGTGACCGTATTGCTGATAACGATTTCACGACAGACGGGCAGCATGGGCGAAGAGATAACCCAACAGCTGGCCCAAAATATGAATATCCGGCTTCTAACCCGGGATATGGCCATGATTAATGTGTTCCCCTCCGTCGCTTCCCAGCACGAGATGCACATGCTGGCTGAAAGCCCCGCTTTTTTTATGGCCCAATCCTCCGAAGGCCTGACTTTTGCCCAACACCTGGAAAACCGTCTTAAGGCCCATGTGGATCGGGGACCGGTGATTATATTCGGCATGGGCGCCCAGATCGTATTCGCCGATCATCCCGGCGCCCTGCACGTCAGGATAACAGCCTCCCCCGCAGTGAGAATCGACCGCATAATCAAGAAACGAGGTCTGGAACCCAAGGACGCGGAGCGCTTCCTGGAGCTGTCCGACCGTAAGCACAAACGCTACATATCGACTATTTATGGTAAGGATTGGTCTGACCCCTTCCTCTACCATGTGATTTTGAACACGGATAATCTTGGCGTCGATGAGGCGGCCCGGTTCATCCGGTACATGGCTGAGAACCGCCAGTCTCCGGCCCCGCTGGCCGAGTCGGCAACCGGGGTGGAAAACCAGGAACAGCAGGTGATCTTCAAACATCCCTCCGAGGAGGAATTTGCCCGGATACTCGACATGCACGGCTTGGATTGGGAGTACGAACCGCGCACCTTCCCCATCCGGTGGGACGCTGAAGGCAATGTGACCCAGGCCTTCTCCCCGGACTTTTACCTGCCCAAGTTCGATACTTATATCGAGCTGACCACCATGGACCAGCGTTATGTGGCCCAGAAGAAGAAAAAGGTGCAGATGCTGAGGAAGCTCTATCCGGGCACCAACATTAATATAGTATTTAAAAGGGATTTCAATACTTTGGTGAAGAGATTCGGGTTGATGAAGGGAGACGAACCGAATGAGTAAGATTGGTCCTGGCAAGATCATTTTCAGCCAGGATGAGATCCAAACGCGAATCAGGGAAGTGGCCGCGGACATCAACCGCGATTATGAGGGGCACAAGCTGATTATCATAAGTGTTCTGAAAGGATCCATCTATTTCGTGGCGGATCTGACCCGCCATCTGACCATGCCCCTTAAGATCGATTTCCTCTCCACCCGGGTACCTTCCGAGGCCACCAAGAAAAACGGGGGCGGCATCCAGTTCGTCAAAGATCTGGACTACGACCTGCAGGGACAGCAGGTGTTGCTGGTGGAGGACGTCATCGGCACCGGCCTGACCCTGGGGCTGGTACGCCAGCACCTGGAAGCAGCCCAACCGGCCAGCCTGAAGATCTGCACCCTGCTCGACAATCCGGCCGGCCGGCTTTTGCCCATCCAGATCGACTACTGCTGTTTCACCATGCCCGACCTTTACCTGGTCGGATACGGGTTGGACCATGAGGAAGAATACCGCAACCTGCCCTATATCGCCGAGTACCGCCGCGGATAATCAGACCGTCAAAAAAGACTGATAGCTGCGTTAATACAGAATGCCCGTTCAATCAACGTACCTCATGTACGTTTCAATCACGAGCATACCTGTTGCCTTGCTCTAAGCCTTTTTTACCCGGTCTGCCGAGATATAGGCCAATGGAACCACTGCGGTGGGATTACTTGTTCTTCTTGGATGTCTGGATAATAGCTCCGAGAACCACTCCAACGCCGGCGCCAATACCAAGCCACAGCACCAGATTATCCAGCAGCGCTCCCAGCACTATCCCGACCGCCGCACAGAGACCAATGGCAGTACCCATATTCCAGTAATCCGCCATTTTATATTTTTTCGCCATCGTCTCATCCCTCCTATTCCGTAATTCTGCTGTCATTTCTTTTCTTACCGCAGCTGAACAGCCTTATTATCCCGGTATGAACGTCCTGGCATTTGCTTACATGAGATAGCGCAGATATACATAGCCCGTTGCAATGATTACGGAGACGATCATCAATGGCATACCTATCCTGGTGAAGCCCCAGAAGGTTATTTTCAAACCATGGCGCTCGGCGATGCCGGCTACTACCACGTTGGCCGAAGCCCCGATCAGGCTGCCGTTGCCTCCCAGGCAAGCCCCCAGGGCCAGTGACCACCATAGAGGATCCATGGGCATCCCCGACATCGCCCCCACATCCTTCAATAAAGGTATCATCGCCGCCACAAAGGGGATATTGTCGACGATGGCGGAAGCGAAGGCCGATACCCACAAGATCAGGATGGCGGTAAGGGGGAAGTTGCCCTGGGTCAGGATCAAGGCTTGCCGGGCCAGGGTGGTGATGACCCCGGTTTTGACCAGGCTCTCCACCAGCACAAACAATCCCATAAAGAAGAATAAAGTGGGCCATTCCACGGTCAGCAGCACATCTTCTGGTTCTTCCCGGGTGACGATCATCAATAGCATCGCCCCGGCCAGGGCTATGGTGGCTGACTCCAGGTGCAGGGGTTGGTGCAGGAAGAAGCCCAGGATGGTCAGGGCCAGGACGGCCAACGACCTTTTCAGGATGACCCAGTCCCTGATCGCATCCCTTTCGTTCATGGCCATGATTTTTTGTCGGTCAGCTTCGTCGACCTGGAAACTGCGCCCATAGATCAAGACCATCAGGGCTATTATCACCGGCATTATGATCAGCACGATCGGGGCCAGGTTAAGTATGAAATCATTGAATCCCAAGTGGGTAGCCGAACCGATCAGGATATTGGGCGGATCCCCGATAAGAGTGGCGGTCCCGCCGATATTGGAGCCGATCACCTCACATATCAAAAAAGGCATGGGGTTTAGGTTTAGCTGGTCTGTGATGGCAAAGGTAACCGGCACGATCAGCAAGACTGTAGTCACGTTATCCAGCCAGGCCGATATAAAGGCGGTGATGACGGTCAGCAGCACCAAGAGCATGACCGGTTTCCCCTTGGAAACCTTGGCCGCCCAAATGGCCAGGAATTCAAAAACACCGCTGCGGCGGGTGATATTGACGATGATCATCATCCCCACCAGCAGGCCGATGGTATTCCAGTCGATGCCCGCAAAGGCCTCTTCCTGGGTCAGAATACCAAATATAATTATCACTACTGCCCCGGCCAGGCTTACCACTGCCCGGTGCAGCTTCTCCGCTATTATCATCCCGTAGGCCAACAGGAACACGGCCACCGCGATGGTTGCATCCAAACCCTGCATCTTTACTACCTCCCAAGGCATGGGGACGGTTCTTTTGCCCCGCTCATCCGGGGCACGGGGACGGTTCTTTTGCCCCACGCTCCCCGCTATGTATCCCCGTCGTCGGGGCACGGGGACGGTTCTTTTGCCCCACGCTCCCCGCTATGTATCCTCATTGGCAACCTCGAGGCATGAATCAGATAGCGTCACTCCACCGATTCCCCTGCCCTTTACCCTTTCCAATGAGTACCGAATCTCTCCCGGTGCGCTTTTTGGTAGGGCAGGTCCCTTTCATTGCGGGGGGCCTTGTTTTCGTCTGGGTACCCGACGGCTATGATAGCCTCAACCTCATATTGGCTGGGGATGCCCAATAGGCCTTTGATATAATCCCCCGATTTTTCCCCGGGACTATGCTCCCGGCCCCGGATCTGGATCCAGCAGGACCCCAAATCCATCGCTGCGGCGGCCAAATGGACCAGCGTGGCGGCGATGGAGGTATCTTCCACCCACACATCGGATATGCCAGGATCAGCCACGATCACTACTCCCAACGCGGCACTCTTGAGAAAGATGGCGCTGTTCGGCTTGCTGACTGACAACTTCTCCAGCATCCCCGGATCGGTGACCAAAATGAATTCCCAGGGTTGGAGGCCCCGCGAAGACGGAGACAACAAAGCCGCGGTGACCAACCGTTCTATCTCCTCCGGCTTTAGCGGAATCGGTTTATATCGGCGGACGCTCCTCCGCTTTTTCAAAAGATCCAACATCAGCAAACCTCCTCGAACATGCCTGGCCAGCGTCTTTCACCCAGCCATAGCTGTATCAAATTCCTACCAGACGTCAGCATTAATTTTAGCACAAGCGCGGCGCGGCACGAAATCCAATGATCCGAAGCACGGATGGGCGGGTACAGTTTTTTGCCTATTGTAAAATATTGGGATATAATGAGTCAGGAGGTGGGAATTATGACACGGCAGTCCCGGCAGTTGAGTGAAACAGGGCTATATCATGTAATGCTTCGGGGGAATGAGCGCAAAAACATATTCCAAGATGACAAGTATAAGCAGCATTTTCTGGATGGAGTTGAAGCTAAAGGGAACGAAGTTGATTTCGCAGTCCATGCCTACTGTGTAATGAACAACCACGTTCATCTGGTGATCAACAGCAAGAGTCATTATTTGGCGGCTATTATGAAGAGCATAGCAGTCCGTTTTGCTGCTTTCTATAACTGGAAACAAGGTCGGGTGGGGCATGTATTTCAAGATCGTTTTAAAAGCGAACCTATTGCAGATGATTCGTACTTGTTGGCCGCGGTGAGGTACATTCACAATAACCCGGTCAAAGCCAGCATCGCCGGAAATCCGGCTGATTATCGCTGGAGCAGTTATTCCGAGTATCTTCAACCGACAGGCCGGGAATGGTTGGACACTCAATTTGTGTTAAATATCTTTAACGATAACAGGATTATGGCGCTGAAGGAATTTGAACGTTTCTCATCACAAGAGGATAATGCGGCATTCATTGATATAACAGAGGATGTAAAGGCGGTTCGAACAGTAGAGGAAGGACGAAGTTATCTATCGGAGTATTTGCAAGATCGATATCAGGAGATCGATGTTGAGCAAATCAATACAAACAAACAAATGCAAACCGAGATAATCCGACACCTGCGAACCGATACAGGATTATCACAGCGGGTGATCGCGTCCCTTCTCGGTATTAAAAAAGGTGTGGTAGAGAGAGTCAAGCCGTGACTAGCAATTAAGGCAAAAGAACCGTCCCCGCGCCTCACATACTTATCTCACAGGGTTGCCGCTTTCCTTCACGGTATCGGCAAATTTATGGTCGAAAGAATCAATCCCCGATGCAAATGGGGCAAAAGAACCGTCCCCATGCCCTGGTTCATACACAAGACGGGCCCCGCTTAGAAAATCACAGATCCTTTCGTAGATGAGCCCGACCGTGAACCACACCGGAAAGTAGTCCAGCCGGATCAACCCGTCCAGAGCAAAGCGGCTGACCTGGCTGTAATCCCAGGGGCATACGCCAATGGCCGCCCTCAGCAGTCCCCCGCTCAGATACTCGATCATGAAGAAGGTTCCCGCCCAGATAATCCCCCGCGCCGGCCAGGGCATGTTCCGCATCCGCTCCCGCATCGGCTCCAGGAAAACGGCCAATCCATAGATGGGAAACATCCACAGGTAGGTTTGCCCCGCCAGTTTTACCGATCCCGACAGCAATGAATACGATCCGGTAAACAATATTTCGGCTATCCAGCCCAATAATCCGTATATAAGAAATCTGACTAGCATGTCAATAGTATGCTTAGTTGATAGTAAAAATTTGCGTCGACTATAGCTCCTTACCCGGCCAAATAATGGCTATCAGGTGTTTAGCTGCCTTTTGGACAGGGCAGGAGACAAGCCCCCGGCGCCACCTGTTTTTCTGTTTGATCTATATTAATAGCTCACCAGACTGGCCACTGGTTGGGATCTAACCGAACCACCGGGGAATAAAAGACGGTTCTCATTCCGGGCTGATCCCAGACTGAGAACCTTTTATTTGTCCATATTCAATTCACACTACTTACCGACGGACAATCAACAACTGTTAGGCTTCGTTCAAGGTTACATTGCCCTTGTACTTGTCCCCGCTGGGCACGGTGCGGTCGTAATCCTTGAGCTTGATTTCCCAGCCGTAGGGTCCCTTATTGATTGCTTCGATGTAATTGCGGTTAACGATGAATGACTTGTGACATTGGACAAAATAGCTGGGCAGCATCAGCTTGATCCTTCTTAAGGACATCTTTTTCAGGGAGTATTCCTCGTTGTAAGTGTAGAGGGTGGAATTGTTGCCGCATACCTCGAAGTACAGGATGTCCCGGGCCGGGATGCGCAGATAATGGTCCCGGTGCTTGAAGGTCACCACCACCCGGTCGTCTTCCGATACGTCAGTGATCTTATAGCGGCTCAGCATCTCCACCGTAGCCAATAGCATCTCTTCGCTATATGGTTTGACCACGTAGTCATAACAGCGGATCCTCCGATAAGCCTCGACTTCATGCTGGCTGTCCCGGCTGAGGAAGATGATCCAGGTAAATTTATAACAAGGAAGGCGGCGTATCTGCTGAGCCAACTCCAGACCCGATCCATCAGGCAGGTCCGCATCCAGGATGATCAACTCCATCTTGTTTTCATCCAACAACTCCAGCGCACCCTGGGCATGGCTGGCGCAGAAGCAGTCGAAGTGGCAGTCGGAATCTCTCAGCACTTCAAACATCCGCTGGGCTTCGTCATTGTCGGCCAGGACCATCAGCAGATTAATCATTTGATTCACCCTTCCTGTTATTCACAACATAAACATCCCGGATCATCGGTGACACAAAATGCCAGATTGTGAGAGATAAAAAAATAACCGCAGCAGCTGCCGCAGTTCGGACCATGATCCTACCACCCTGGCAACCGGCTGTCATAGCATTGCGCCTTAGACCCCTGGCTTTGCGTCCCTGGCTTTCGCCAGGTTTGCCTTTATCCGTTTTGGATTTATTCAATTAGTTCTAAAACTGCTCCAGCAGAGCTTCAATACAGTACCAATTGCGCTGCACGCTGGTCTTGAAAATGATCTCTTGTTAAATCTATACGATATTTTGGTGGCGAAAACAGGTTTTTTGGTTATAAAACTTTCCAGGTGGTCATTGTAGTTTGAGTAAAAGCTCTCAATGGGGACCAGCCATATCGCCTGCCAATTATAAGTTCTTATGCTTAAAAGGTGATGGGCCGCGGAACCGTCCATCCAGGCTCGGCCCAACTTTCCCGATAGTATATTTTACTGTCCCCAGTAAAAGCTAAAACAAAAAAAGGAGGCCCTTTATGGACCTGAGAGAGGTAATAGATTCAGCAATTTCCCACGTCAACGACGCCAAACGGGAAATGGAGGAGATGCCTTCCGGCAGCCTGAACGCCACCGCCAACTATGAGATGGAGCTGGCTTATGACGCTCTTGAAGACAGCATCGAGCATTGCCGAGGTATATTCGGCCCCAGCGAGTTCAACACCAACCGCCGCTGGCGCGATATTGAATCCTGACCATACCCGCCCAGGGGACATGCCGATTTTCCGCACCGCGTGGCCTTGCCGGCCCCGTCTGTCTAGGGCGCCCAGTCAAACACGTTCTTGCATTTAGGACAGGTCACCTTGATCGAGCCGCGGTCAATGGGCACCCGCAATTTGGTATGACACTGGGAGCATTCCACTACCCGGTGGTCGACCAGTTGCAGTATCCGGGCCTTATCCAATCCGACCACTGCATCTTCGCCGATCAGGATAGCGGGCACCCCGCGCAGGCCGCGGCGGGTGAATTCCGCATTGGCCTCGGGGTCGGTGTTGACATCCTTTTCGGTGAAATTTATGTTGTTCTGCGCAAGGAACTCCTTGGCCGGTTTGCAATGGGGTCAGGTTTT
>CAZOMS010000041.1:0-13932 GCA_964580805.1 uncultured Syntrophomonas sp.
GATTTGATGTGATTGGTATCATGATAGAGCAAGGCGCACCTAGGGTGAATCATTTGGAGGGAGCCTTCTGATATTCAACGGGGGATTTTTAACCCAGGTATAATCCAAAGTGAAGGAAAGGACTGGAAGATTACAGCGATGATGATTTATGGGAAGGAAATAAGAGACCGTTTGAAAACGGAATTGAAAGAGGCGGCCGGCCGCGGCGGCATGGTTATGACCATCGTGCAGGTAGGGGAGGAAGGACCTTCGACGGCCTATGTCAACGGAGCGAAGCGATTCGCCCAGGAAATAGGCTGTGATTTAAGGATTATGCAGCTTCCTAATAATATAAGCGAAGCTGAATTGTTGGATAAAGTGAAATCCCTTAACCAGAATCCGGAAATCACGGGAATCATGATCCAGAAGCCGATGCCGGGTCATATATATTCCGATGCGATAGTAGAGGCCATGGATTACCGCAAAGATGTGGAGGGGGTCCATCCTTACAACTTGGGACGCCTGTTGACCAAGGAACCGGGCATCCGTCCCACTACTCCCAAAGCGGTGATTCGTATGCTGAAGGATCACAATATCAATATTGACGGCCAGAAGGTAACGGTAGTAGGGCGCAGCAGTATCCTGGGGGGACCGGCAGCGGTCATGGCCCTCGCCGAAAACGGCACCGTTACGGTTTGCCATACCCACACCCGGGATTTGGCGGCGGAGACCAGGAATGCTGATATAATAATAGCCGCATTGGGAAAATCCCATTTCATTACAGCTGATATGGTCAGGGAAGGTGCTGTCATCATCGATGCCGGGATCAATTTCGATGCCGACGGTAAAATAAGCGGGGACGTACATCCCGGTGCCTGTGCCAAGGCGAGTTACGCCAGTGCGGTCCCGGGTGGGGTAGGAATGATCACCACTGCGGAACTGTTTGATAACCTGAGATTACTGGCCGAACTGAAGAATTAGAAAACCAACGGGGAGCCTCCAGATTATCGAGATAAATTTTAGAAAATACTGGACAATTATGATAATTTGTGATTTATTATAACAAAGTAATCTCTTTGAATAAAGGCAAACTCGTCGAAAGGCGAAGACGCAAAGCCACGGGTCTAAGGGCAGCAATGTCTATGACAGCCGGGTTGCCGGGAGCAGATATTATGATATCCGACCTGCCAGCAATCCGCTGGGCAGGTTTTTGTTTTTAATTGAATAATTTCAGGACGGCGGGGCTAAAAGCCCCTCACCGATAATAGCAAACCCGTCGAAAGGCGGGGACGCAAAGCCACGGGTCTAAGGACAATAGGTCTACGATAGCCGGGTTGCCGAAGGAGGATTTAGCACCTGCCTTTTTTCTTGCGGGTCGTGTGCCGGGCTTCAGGAGTCCCGCCCGGGCAGTGAATGGCTAGGCCAGTGGCCGGGACGAGTTGGCTGCAGATGAGAATCCGACAAACATGGCCGGACGCCGGCGCCAATGGGCAGAATTCTACCTGGACGGCAAGGGACTGATCCTGGCCGATCCAACTCTATACAATGACTGCAATCAGGTATTAGGTGGGTTCCCAACCGGTTGCTATGCGGCTGAGAACTATGGCGACCACAAGGTCACCGGCAAGTATTGCGGCGGTAAACTGGCCATCCAGTTCCAAGACCAAGTGGCCAGAAGATATTAAGCGAACATACCAGAATTATGGAGGTGTTGATAGTGAAGAGAAGAATCCTGATTACATCCATTATCGTATTCCTCAGTGTGTTGGCTCTCATCAATGTCGAACCTAAAGGGATTACGGCAGAAGAAAAGGCGGTCACCGCCATGCAGGCTGATCTCACATCCCCAGTGCCGCAGATCCCTGCCAACACAGCGGCAGTTGTGGACAACCTGGTGGTTCAGCTGGCTGAAGCCAAACAAGCACCTGATCAACCTGCGTCAGTTCCTGTGGTTGAGGTCAAGAAACCATCTGACCAGGTCGTATCCCCTCCCCCAGTCACTCGACCAAATATCGAACCGAAACAGTCTGCAGAAGCCAAAGCCCTTACCGAAGCCGCCAGGTCATCCAAATCCAACCCTAAAAAAGAGACCGTAACCCCCAAAAAGGTTCAACCGTCTGCACCTGTGGGCGCCTCGGCCAGCGCCCAGCAACAGGAAATGCTGGGGTACATCAATTCCGCCCGGGCCCAGGCTAACCTGTCTCACTTGACCTTGGACAGCCGACTCTGTAACGGAGCCTATCTCAAGTCGCAGGACATGGCGGTCAACGGTTACTTTAGTCATACTTCACTTACATATGGCAGCCCCTTTGACATGATGAAGAACCTTGGTATCACCTATCGGACGGCTGCGGAGAATATTGCCCGGAACAGCAGTGTACTGGGGGCTCACAATGCCTTCATGAATTCCAGTGGCCATCGGGCCAACATCCTCAACCCGGCCTACAATAAAATAGGTTTGGGGTTTTATCAGAAGGGCAGCGACCTGTTCGTAACTCAATGGTTTACCAACTAGAAAACGGAACTTCTCCTTATACTCGCCCATCAAAGAGCAGAGCCGCAGCTCTGCTTTTTTCATAAAATATAAAAGGCTGGCAGCCGTGTCATTTCGTAAGACCGGTTCTGGAGTACCTCAAGTACACCTCAATCAAGGGCATCCTGATGGTGCGCTCAAAGCCTTTCCTGATTGGTGGTTTTAACAGCGGTTTAGTTGACTTGCCGGGCCCGCACAATCAATCTCTGGATGACATTACCAGGAGGATCGCAAGTGGTTAGGGTAAGGGCTTTGTAATCGGTGGGCGCCACCACTGACCAATCGTTCTCCGCTACTATGAACACCTTTTCAACCGAATACTCATATACTTGGCCCCGATAGGTAATGCTTATCCTGTCTCCGGGCCCTAGCCGGTTAAGGTGCCGGAACCAGGAACCGAACACATTGCGGTGGCCGGCGATGGCGACGTTGCCTGTTTCACCGGGTCGGGCACTGTCAGGATACAGGCCGGGACCCATACTTAGGTCCCTGGGGGTCACACCTTCAACCACCGCAGTCTTTAGATTTAATTTGGGGATACTCAATATCAATACAGCTTTGACCGGTGCATTTGGCTGCACCGCTGGAGCCGGATCAGGGGCCGGTAAGGCGGCAACATCCTTTTCAGCGGCCGCTTCAGAGTTTTGAGGATATGATGGCTCAACAGATTCCAGCAGTTGCCGCTGCATATAAATGCTATACCCATTCTTAATAAAAGGGCTTAGGATCAGCAGCAGACCGGCGATAATCAATAACCAGCTCAAACCCCGGCGCATTTGGCCACCTCTTTCCTTGTAAAAAAGAGACCACCAATATAGGTGGCCTCTACAACATATACTAGCATGCCTTATGAGGATTTGTCCGGTTATTTCCTTCTGATCAACATGCCCGTTGCCAACAACATGAGTCTGCCACTCACATTGAAGGCAGATTGCTGGCTCCGGTCTGAGGGAGAGCATCAGTTGCCGGTGTTGATGGGTTCGGCAGCCCAGGCGGGTTCTTCTTTGACTCCTTGGCCATCATCGCCATCGTCAATATAATTACCCGAGTTTGCGGATGAAAAACACGGAGACGATGATGGAATAATCAACCTATCAAGACCCGCAATCAGAGAGATGGACCGTAACCAAAACGATCTCAGGCCGGTTGCCAATCCTGATGGGAGGGCCCCAGGTCCCATATCCGCTGGAGACTATCAGCTGCAGATGATCTTTGCGCAGGTATCCCCAGTCCTGCTCGTAAATAAGATTTGTGATGTAGTTATTGGGGAACAATTGCCCACGGTGGGTATGGCCGGAGAATTGCAAATCAACACCCGCTGACGCAGATTCCTGAAGACCTGACGGCTCATGGTCCAGCAGTATGACAGGAAGTTTGGCTCTATCGACCTCTGCCATCACTTCATCCAAATGCAGACGGGGTTGGCCATCGAAACGATACCGGGAGCGGTCGTCACGGCCCACCACATAGAAAGCGTCCCTGATCTCCACGGCTTGATCCCGCAATACTCTAACTCCATTCCGATTAAGGAATGCGATGGTTTTGTCTGTCTGGCCGCTTATGTATTCATGATTGCCCAGCACCGCAAAGGTTCCCAACCGGGGATGAAGAGATTCCAGAACTTCCGGCATTTCCTCCTCGGCGATAACATCCACGCCTTCATCCACTATATCACCGGCCAGCATTACCAGATCAGGTTCCAGTTGGTTAATGGATTCCGTCATCTGCCGCAGCCGGTCGATCCCCACGATCCAGCCCAGGTGAATATCTGAAACCGCCGCTATCTTCAGCGTTTTGATCGTACTGGCCTTACGGTCCACCCATATCTCATAATTGCGCACCACCGGACGTTGAGCATTCCAGGTACCGTATACCAACAGGATTATAACTGCAACCATGACGGTCACTATAAGCAACGGGAATTTGCCCCTTAAACTCTGCGGCAAAAAATCCAGTATTCGATTCAAGATCCGCACCAGATCACAAACAAGAAATATCACAAAAAGATAGTAAAGAGCAGCCATCCAATATGAACCAATATGAATCAAAGCCTTGCCTATGGCATGGGTCACATGGTGTGAAGCCCAGCGTGCCATCGGGTAGGAAAACGCCAGGCAGGCAACCAGCACGCCCCAGTACGCAGCCCATCGCGGGGCCGGCAACACATAACTGAGAGCTTGCCAGCCTCGCCAGCCCACATAATAATTGACCAGCCCGTATATAATCATAAAGATCGTAACGAAAACTACCATTTGCCAGTTCATATTTCATGCCTTTCCCAATACCTACATACACGTTAGGGTTATTCTAAAGATTTCCTTACATCGGCGCGATGAATAAACCAATTGCGGGATTCATAGTACATTTTAAATGTATTTGGGCGGAAAGTGAACTGCACCAGTAGTAAACGATGTGGACGGTGCTGATCTATGGGCGCCAATTAGCAACAAGAGGAATTCAGCGGCCGACAACGAATAAAAAGAGTAAATCCTTTTTCGGTTTGATTCGACACTATAGTCAAACCAACCAATAGATTGGAAGCTGATCATCGTTTCCGAAAGGATTGGCTTGAATGGGTATTTTAAATAAAAAAACCTGGCGCTACATCGTCCGCAACCTGGGCCAATTTCTGGCTGCCACTTCGGTGGTGATGGGGGGCATTGTTGTCTACATAGCGATGAGTAGTGCTTACTTTGCCTTGGGAGAATCACGCGACCGGTTTTATGAGGATAACAACTTTGCCGATTACTATTTTCAGGTGGTGAAAGCCCCTGAAAACGTAGTGAAACAGATAGAAATGATTGACGGGGTCGGGAAGGTAACAAGCAGGATACAACGTGACGTGCCTATCCTTAAAGATAATGAGGAAAGAGCTACTGCGCGCATAGTGAGCTACAGCCTGCCGCTGGATGACGTGATAAACCGTTTTACGTTGCAGCAGGGGCGGACCTTTGAGGTCAATCAGGCCAGCGGGCCGACTGAAGTGGTTTTGGATCCGAAATATTTTACCGCCAATCAGCTTACCTGGGGTGACCAGATAACGGTCATAGTCGACGGTAAAGAGGCGCGCTTTGCAGTGGTGGGCGAGGCCATAAGTCCGGAATTCATTTATGCCATGAAGGACAGTGGCGACATACTGCCCGATCCCTTGAAGTTCGGCATTTTCATGGTCGAGTATTCCCAGGCCCAGCAGTTACTGGCGATGCCGGGTGAGATCAATCAGGTATTGATCGAGTTCGCTCCGGATGCCGATCAGGGCCGCGTTATAGACTCCATTAAGAACACCCTGGAGCCATTTGGTCTTCTAGCCGATTATCCCCGTGCCGACCAACTGAGCCATGCGGTGCTCAACACCGAATTGGCCGGACTGCGCTCAGTTACCACGGTCCTCCCCCTGATATTTTTAGGTATCGCCGCGGCGATCCAGTTTGTCATTCTCAGACGCCTGATCAAGGCCCAAAGGGCGCAAATAGGATTGATGAAGGGACTTGGCTACCACAATTACCTAATAATGTTTCACTATATAAGTTATGCCCTGGCTATCAGTCTGGCCGGGGCGGTGCTGGGAATAATACTGGGGGTTGTACTTTCAGGCCAGATGATTGAGCTGTACGCCACCTATTTCAACCTGCCCACCGGCCTGCAGGGCTTCAATCAGAGGGCTATCATAAACGGCCTGGCTATGTGTCTGGCCATAGGCTTCATAGCCGGATTATCAGCATCCCGCCGGGTGGTACAGATCAATCCGGCCGCGGCCATGCGGCCCGAACCTCCAAAAATTGGCGGAAAGAGCCTGCTGGAGCATTTGCCTCCCTTATGGAAGCGATTGGATGCAGGCTGGAAGATGACCCTCCGTAATATCAGCCGCAACCGGAGTAGATTTGTCGTTACTCTCTTAGGGGTCATATTCTCGGTCAGCCTGCTGTTAATATCCCTATTCACTTTTGATGCTGTCGATTTCATGATGGACGAATATTTTAATGAAGGTCAGAGCTATGATATTGCTATCCGTTTCGATTCTCTTCTGTCAGAGAGTGAACTCCTCAACATAAGCCGCCTGGACGGTGTACAAAAGGTCGAGTCGTTTATGGAGATACCGGTCCGTATCCATTATGGAGGCCGCACTGAGGATGAGGTCCTGCTGGCCTATGGTCCTGATTTGACCATGAAAAGATTGGAGACAGACACCGGCCAGTCTATTCGGGTGCCCGAAGCAGGTATAGTGTTGAATGATCGGACAGCCCGTAAACTGGGGATCAACAGCGGCGCCGAGGTTGAGGTGGAGACTTTGCTGCCTACCGGACCGGTCCACCGGGACCAGGTGGCAATCGTTGGCCTTTGCCGGCAGTTGGTAGGGGCAGGTTCATATGTTAACCTGCAGCAGGCGAACCGATTGCTGAATGAACGCAACCTGGTCTCCGGGGCTTTGTTAAGGATTGAGCCAGGCAAGGTAATACAGGTGGAAGGGGAGCTCAATAGGATGCTGGGAATTGCCTCGATTCTGAGCAGCCAGAAGGAAATTGACAACTTTAACAAGAACCTGGAGAGCATGAATTTCTCTTTGGCCATAATGGTTTTGTTTGCCGCCTTGTTAGGATTCGCCATTGTCTACAACTCTTCGGTGATGAACCTGGCGGAAAGGCAACGGGAGATAGGCAGCATGAGGGTCATAGGGTACAGCGTTGGTGAGGTCTCAGCCATGCTGTTCAAGGAAAATGTGGTGCACGCTATCATGGGGGTAATCCTGGGTCTGCCTACCGGACTATATATGGCCCAGGCCTATGTTCAGTCGGCAAGTACTGATATGTACAGTCTGCCAGTGGTGATATACCCGCGGACCTATGTCCTGGCTGCTATCGGGACGATCTTGTTCATTGTGGCAGCTCACCTGTTTTCGGTAAGGGGCATCAAAAGCATGGATCTGGTTTCTGTGCTGAAAAGCCCGGATTAACAAGGGGAAGACCCACACTGGTTGGGGAAGGGGTTGATTTTAATAGAGCGGGATATCCTTATGCAACTACAGCAGGTAAGCAAGACCTATGACATGGGGGAAGTCAAAGTCGAGGCATTGAAGCCGAGCTCGCTGGATATCTATGCGGGCGAGATGCTGGTCATCCTGGGACCTAGCGGGTCCGGCAAGAGTACCCTGCTGAATATTATGGGGGGCATGGATTCACCAACCAGTGGCCAGGTCATCTTTTGCGACCAGAATATTACCAGTGGAGGCGAGGATGCATTAACCCGTTACCGCCGCAACGAGGTGGGTTTCGTTTTCCAATTCTACAATCTGATCCCGGACCTGACTGCCCGAGAAAATATCGAACTGGCGGCTGAGCTGGTGAAAACCCCTCTCCGCATTGATGATATTCTGGAAGACGTTGGACTGGATGAGCGGATGGACCATTTCCCCTCCCAGATGAGCGGCGGGGAACAACAGCGTATTTCGATAGCCCGGGCCGTCGTGAAAAATCCACGTCTGCTGCTCTGTGACGAGCCTACCGGAGCTTTGGATTATGAAACCGGTAAATTGATTTTATCCCTACTGAAAAAAATCAATCAGGATAAAGATTGTACGGTGGTATTGATCACCCACAACATAGCTATCGGCGCTATGGGAGATAGAGTCGCCAGGATGCGGAGCGGGGAGATCGTAGAAATAACGGAGAACCCAACCCCAATTTCCCCGGAAACCATTGAATGGTAAGAATCTTGTCGCTGGGCAGGAGATATGGTTGGGGTCTCGGGAATATCTAAATTTTTAATTCGATCAATCCGCAGCGCAAGTCTTACGATTAAAATGATTGGCAGTCCACGTTTTGCCGGTAGGGAGAGCAAAGACATTGATATAGTTGCGGCTTTAAAAAACGATTTATTGAGGGGGTTAAGGAGAAATGCAAAAGAAGATTCTCGGGGCTTTGGCCGGGGTAATCATTGTTGCCGGCATCATTTATTCTTATACCACAGCAGGGACAGAGGTGGAGACAGTCGAGGTCATCCGCGGCGATATCGAGCTGGCAGTAGTGGATACAGGTTACGTGCAGGCTTCCAGCCAGGCAGATATATATGCGACCCAGGGGGGGAGGGTAGCCAGCCTGCCAGTCAGTGTAGGACAGAATGTGGCCAGAGGCCAGGTAATTGCGGTGCTGGACAATAAAGACCTCAGCATGGGCTCGGCCCAGCTCCAGGTGCAATTGAGCCAGGCCAATGCTGCCCTCAGTGCATCAGAAGCGGCCTTGACCCAGAGCAATTTGGATCTGATTCAAACTCAGGCGCAATATGACCGTTCCCGAGAACTTTTTATGGCTGGAGCCATCTCCCAGGTCGAATACGATAATGCCAAGGCTCTGCTGGATAAGACCCAGGCCGGTATCGCCGCCCAGGAACAAAGCCTCAAGGCAGCCCGTGAACAAGTCGCGAATTATCAGAGCCTGTTGAGCAGTTCCCGCCAGAAGGAAAGCGAATTACAGGTGAAAAGCCCGATATCGGGTATAGTGATGCAGCTGCCGGTACGGCAGGGGGACGTGGTCATGTACGGCTCTCAGTTAGCCAAGGTGGCCCCCCCCGGTGCACTGGAAATTAAGGTTGACATCCTGAGCGATGATCTGGGCCAAATCAAGGTAGGCAACCAAGCAGAAATAACCGCTCCCGTTCTGGCGGGCGAGGTGCTTAAGGGCGAGGTAGTCCAAATATATCCCCAGGCCGAAGAAAAGCAATCCGCTTTGGGAGTGGTGCAACGCAGGGTGCCGGCAATAATCAAGCTGGACGATATCGGCAACCTGAAACCCGGGTATGAAACCAGAGTCAACATCATAACCGGCGGCAAAGAAGATATATTGCTGATTCCAAGAGAATCGGTCATAACATCCCCCGACGGCAGCAAGCAGGTTATGGTGATCGTCAACAATCGGGCCGTAGTGCGCAAGGTTTCTACCGGACTATTTGATACCAGGAGCGTCGAGATTACCGAAGGGCTTGAGGCCGGTGATCAGATAGTCCGGGATGGCAGTGGTTCTTTAAAGGCAAATGCGAAGGTGAAGATCAAGCAGGGATAGAGGAGATGCATGAAATTGGGGATTGATGAGGATCAGGGGTTCAAGGGTTCCCAGGCTATTCTCCTTGAGGAAAGGCAATAAATCAGCATTGGTTAAATAAGTAAAATTGCCGGAATTGGGGCATGATCTGTTTCCGCAATGGTCAAGCTGTCCGTATGGACAGCTTGACCATTGCGGAGCTGTTCCGAAAGAGCCGGGGAGTTCATCCAGGGTAGACTGAGGCGGGAGGAAAAGCTATATTAAAGGTATGCAGCTATTAATAGCAGGATGGTTTCCGATACAAATCGAGCAAAAGGACAAGCTTGGCTTTAAATCCGGACTAGGAGAATATTTCCGTGAACACCAGGACCGAATCAGAAATCGGAATAGAAAACATAACAGCTGTACTGGGAATAACCAATGGCTTATTTCTGATCTACGATACCGAAGGAACCCTGAAGTATGTTAACCAGAAGCTGCGGGAGCTGTTGGGCTACGCATCGGATGACATGTATCGGATGAACGTTACCGATCTGGTGATCAATCGCCACAAAAGACGGATACGTGAGGTCCTGCGCACAAAACTGCCGGAAGGCCAGGAACGCGTTTCCCAAATGCCGCTGCGGGGCCGGGACGGTAAGGAATTCTTCGTTATAACCAGAACGGCGCCGATATACAGGCAGCAAAGGGTAGTGGCTGAAGTGGTTCTGATCGAAGACCTTACCGAAAGAAAACGGACTGAAGATGACCTGAGAGATTCTCAGCGTTTTACTGCCGATATTATCCAATCTCTGCCGGATGCTACCATGGTAATCGACCAGGAAGGAAGGGTCCTGTACTGGAACCGGGAGATGGTGGAATTGACCGGTTATACTGCGGAAGCAATGGTGGGTAAAAGCGATTATGAATATGGGCGGGCATTCTATAGGGGCGTTCGGCGTCCGATGCTGGTGGATATGATCATACATCCTGATTTGGATATCAGCCATATGTATGCAAGTTTTTATCGGGAAGGCAATGTGCTGGTGACCGACAAGAATTTCGCTCACCTAAGAGGCGAAGACAAGATTATGTGGGGAAGGGCGGCCCCGCTCTTCAATACCAGAGGCGATACAGTAGGAGCCATCGAATCAGTCAGAGATATTACCGGGCGCATCAAGTTCGAAGAAGATCTGGTCAGGAGCCACGCTAAACTGGAGACGGTTTTTGCCGGTACCGTCAAGGCCTTGGCGGTTATGACCGAAAAACGCGACCAGTATACCGCCGGGCACCAACAGAGGGTTGCTTCCTTGGCCGAGGCCATCGCCAGGGAGATGGGAATGGGGGAAGATGCCGTCGGGGAGATCAATATCGCCGCCACTCTCCATGATATTGGCAAACTATATGTCCCTCTGGACATCCTGAGTCAAACGGGCAAATTGACTGACATCGAGTACCTGTTTATCAAGACCCATCCCGCCGCCGGCTATGATATCTTAAAGAGCATTCCTTTCGATGCCCCCATAGCTGAAATTATTTTGCAGCATCATGAAAGGATGGATGGTTCAGGGTATCCGCGGGGGTTAAGCGGGGATGAGATATTGATAGAAGCGCGGATAATCGCCGTAGCCGATGTGGTTGAAGCCATGGTGTCGCACCGCCCCTACCGCCCGGCCATGGGGATCGACCAGGCCCTGGAAAAGATCAGGGCCAACGCTGGCAGGCTTTACGATCCAACTGTAGTTGAGGCTTGTGTTGGCCTTTTTCATGACCATAGATTCAGTTTTGATGGGTAGATGTCAAAATGATAACAAGGACTGCTGATGAATAGCCGATGGTATTTATGAATGGGAGGTTTGTTGATGATGGCTCCGGAGAATGGTTTTCCCAACCGTGATAAACCAGGCAGTCATGGAATCACCTTGGAGGTGCTGGCAGAAGTACTCTCCAAGGTGAACGGAATGTTTTGTGTCTATGATACGGAAGGCCAGATAAAATTCGCGAACCAGAAGTTTAAAGACCTGCTTGATTACCCGGAAGAGATTCTGTACAAGATGAATATCAGCGGGCTGGCCCTTGAGCGGCACAAAAAGCGTATCCGGGACCGGATAAGAATCCAGACCGAAGAAGGTAAGGAACGTACCTGGGAAATGCCCATTCGGGGGCGGGACGGCAGTGAGTTTACCATTGTCTGCCGGACCTCGCCTTTTTACCAGGAGGGTGAAATCACCGGGGAAATACTGATGGTGGAAGACATTACCGAGCGCAAGCGGACAGAAGCGGAATTAAGGGAATCGCAGCGGCGGATGGCTGATATCATTGAGTCATTACCGGATGCCACCCTGGTACTCGATAAAGCGGGCCGGGTCCTGTATTGGAACCGGGAGATGGTGGACTTGACCGGTTTTCCCGCTTCCAGCATGGTAGGCCGGGACAACTATGAGCACTCCATACCTTTCTACGGAGTCCGGCGGCCCATCCTGCTGGATATGATAATTGATGAGAATGTTCATTTCGATAAAGAATATGTATATGTTCGCCGGGACGGAGACGTCCTTTACACTGAAACCAAAACCGGCCAGCTTAAGGGAAAACAGAAGATCTTATGGGGACGGGCGGCCCCCCTCTACAATACCAAAGGTGAAATTGTGGGCGCCATTGAGTCAGTCCGGGACATTTCCGACCGCAAACAGGCGGAGGAGGATTTGATCCGAAGTCATGAAAAGCTGGAGGCGATCTTCAGCGGCACGGTCAATGCACTGGCGGTAACAACCGAAAAGAGAGACCAGTATACGGCTGGACATCAGCACCGGGTGGCTACCCTGGCTTGTGAAATCGCCCGGGAGATGGGACTGCCCGACAAAACCATCGATGACATCAGGATTGCCGGGACCTTGCACGATATCGGCAAGCTTTACGTTCCCCTCGATATTCTCAGTCAACCGGGCCGACTTAGCGAGATCGAGTACCTGTTTATCAAGACCCATCCCACGGCTGGCTATGACATCCTAAAGAGCATTCCTTTCGATGCCCCCATCGCTGAAATAATAATGCAGCATCATGAGCGGGTTGATGGGACCGGCTATCCCAAAGGTTTAAAGGGCGAGGAGATTCTCCTGCCGGCTCGGATAATAGCGGTTGCCGATGTATTTGAAGCCATGGCTTCCCATAGGCCTTATCGGGCTTCGCTGGGGGTCGAGAAGGCTTTGGATGAGATCCAGAAGAATGCCGGCGTTCTGTACGACCGGGAGGTGGTGGAAGCCTGCATCCGGGTGGTCAAGAATAAGGAATTCGAATCCATTTTTGAAGATAAGTAATAGTCTCAAGGGGCGATAGTCAGGGGCGCCAGTATTTCCGGTCCAGGCTGCGGTATTGAATGGCTTCGGCTACATGCTCAACCTGGATCTTTTCACTTTGTTCAAGATCAGCGATGGTGCGTGCAACCTTGACCACCCGATCGTAGGACCTGGCGCTCATGCCGAATTTGTCAAAAGCCTGTTTTAGGATCTGCTGCGAGTTGTGGTCCAACTGGCAGAAGGATTCCACCGCTTTTGGGTCCATGCGGGAATTGAACGAGAACGGATATCCGGAGAAGCGCCGTTCCTGAAGCTCACGGGCCCGGCCAACCCCCTCCCGCATAGACATGGAACTATCGGTGCTGCGTTTGTCGGTCAAATCCTCGTACTTTATGCGCGGCACTTCTACGTGCAAATCCATCCGATCCAGCAAAGGCCCGGATATACGGCTCAGGTACTTGTGGATTTGCAGCGGTGTGCAGCGGCACTCCAGATCCGAACCATAATTGCCGCACGGGCATGGATTCATGCTGGCGATAAGAGCGAAATCAGCCGGATAGGTCACTGTCGATTGAGCTCGGGCGATGGTAACCACCTTATCTTCCAGAGGCTGCCGCAGGGATTCCAGCAGATCACGGCTAAATTCAGGCATTTCGTCCAGGAACAAAACTCCGTTCTGGGCCAGGCTGATCTCGCCGGGGCGCGGGATGCGCCCACCTCCGATGACGCTGGCACTTGAGGCATTTTTATGCGGGGTTCGAAAGGGCCGGGTGGAAATCAGGGGCTCGCCGCTATCCAAAAGGTTAGCCACCGAATAAATGCGGGTGGTCTCTAATATTTCCTGACGGGTCATGGCCGGCATGATACCGGGCATACGGCGGGCCAACATTGTCTTGCCGCCCCCGGGGGGGCCGATCAGCAATACGTTGTGGAGACCGGCCGCGGCGATCTGCAAAGCCCGCTTGGCATTTTCCTGTCCCTTGACCTCGCCAAAATTGGGTTGGTTCACCAGGTCGACATGACCGTCGTAATCATCCATGGTGACTGGTGTGAGCGGCCGCTGTTCATTGACGAATGCGCACAGATCCTGGAGGTGCGATACTTGAAATGAGGA